>CAKZQO010000300.1 GCA_937140905.1 uncultured Spirochaeta sp. | reverse complement strand
CGCCCGGTTTACCAGCCGGAGGACCCGTAAATCCGACTCCTACTACATCGAGGGGTTCCTAAGTCACGAGATTGGCCACATGATCGGCCTTTCGCACCCTCAAACAGGTAAAGAAAAAGACCCCCTAAGTTCGCCTCTTCCCATGGATGTTACTAGCCTATGGCTCGCATCCTGTGTGATGGAGCCCCTCCTTACAATCCAAGACTCCGCTGCCTTCGATGGTCCGGATCCCCAAACGATCCAAGCCTACCGGGAGTTGTACAATGGGTTCTTACGGTGAGCGAAAGGGACTCTTTGATAATGGCCCGCACCTAAAGCCCTGCCTTATAGTGAAACTGCTTGAAAATTGCTCTGCTTTATATACGATTGTAGGTATCGGCGAATATGAAAAAAGTTTTGGGTCCGTACAATACCGCTATCTTTGGATTGTTCCTTAGCGCGCTAGTTTCCTGTGCCTTTCTCATTGGCTACATCCTATATTCCGAAGCAAAGTTCACTCGAATCGAGAAACTGGAGGCAATAAAAAGTCTTGGCCGAGTAGAGACCCTCATTCGATCCAAAGTTCGAACCCTCGAATCCACAACGAAAGACTATGCTCAATGGGATGAAACCTGGAACTATATTCGCGGTAAGAATCCTGGGTTTTGCGAGACGAATCTCACTTCCCAAGTATTGGAGAATATTGGGATCGACTTCGTGGGGATTTATGGAATAGAGGGGAACCTTCTGTATAGTTTCCATATATCGGGGAAGGACGTACCCTGGCCTTCCAATGCTCTGAAAACCGGTGGACCCTTTTCGTCTCTATCCGCTGTTCTCTCAGGCCTCTATCTGTTTGGAGATCTTCCCGTGATTCTATCCTCTCAGGTGGTTACCCGAAACAACGGGGTAGGCCCGAATATCGGAAGGTTTATCTTTGGAAAGGAGTTGGATAAGGGTTTGATACAGGATCTATCGGAATTGGCAGGACTTCCCATTGACATACGGATACGTTCCGAAAGCGACAGTTTCCTTTCAAACGAACCGCAGCTTGTTGTTACGGATGAAAACATCCGTGTATCGAAAGCAATACCCGATTGCCTTGGAGAGGATAGATTTCTCCTTTCCGTGTCCGTGCCAAGGGAAATGTATTCGGGAAGTTTTAAATCGATCCGAGTGTTCGGTTTCCTCTTTCTTTTAGTACCAGCTCTCATCCTAGCGATCTTTTTCAGTACCTATCGCCTTTTTAAATCACTCAATAATCTGAATCAAACCCTCGAATTGGAAATACAAAACCACACAGGGGAGCTTAGACTTTATAGGGATATCATACAGAATATGAGCGAAGGGTTCTTCATCCTTGATAAGGATAAAGTAATCCGGGATACCAATGCTGCCTTTACTCGTATCCTAGGGTACCCAAAAGAAGAACTCATTGGGAAGAAGATCGATGAATTACCTTTGCGCATGTTTTGGGAAAAGATCAAGGCACAAGATCGCTGGGAGGGTGAAATCGAATGTCTCCATAAAGATGGGACCCATAGGCCTATCTGGTTCAATATGGAAACCGTGAAGGATCTTCATATTGGCTTCTTCCTGGACATCACGCAGCTGAAAAGTATCGAAGAACGGTTGAACTATATGGCCTACTATGATTCCCTCACGGGTCTTCCCAACCGAGCCCTTTTCCGGGATAGGCTGAGTAGCGCTATTGCTCGAGCCCAACGAAGGAAAAGCCGGATTGCCCTACTCTATATGGATTTGGATCACTTTAAAAACGTAAACGACGGGTATGGTCACCAGGTAGGGGACGCGTTGCTGATTCAGGTAGCCAAACGAATCACCAGTCTCCTCCGAAAGGAGGACACAGTTTGCCGTCTCGGAGGAGATGAGTTCACCATTATCTTAGAATCCATAGAAAAAACTAAAGATGCCAGTGCAGTCGCTCAAAAGATCCTCGACGGTTTCAAAGAACCCTTCAAGATCGATACCTTGGATATCTTCATTGGTACTAGCGTTGGAATTGCCCTTTATCCCTTCGATGGTCGAACAACAGAGGAATTGATCCGGTTCGCGGACGCTGCGATGTACGAAGCGAAAACGTTGGGAAGGGGTCAATATCGATTGGTCGCTGGAAACAGTGGTGTAACGAGCAAGAAACGGATCGAAATGGAAACCCTTCTCCGAACCGCTCTGAAAAACAAACGGCTCGAACTAGTCTACCAACCCCAAATCGCGTCCAACAGCCTCGATCACAAGAAACATTGGCGTATCACGGGAGCGGAAGGACTTCTCCGGCTGTATCAGGATGACAAACTCCTCTCTCCAACCGAGTTCATGGAAATCGCGGAGGAATCTGGATTGATTGTTCCCATCGGAGCATGGGTACTGGAAAAGGCATGCAGGGACGCGGCAGAGTGGGCGAGGAATGGATATCCTGTCATGGTTTCCGTCAATATTTCACCCCGTCAATTCGAAAAAGGGGAAATAATCGAGCAAACCACAAAGGCTCTCGAGCAATCCCAGTTGAATCCCCGGTTACTCACCCTGGAGTTGACGGAATCGTTGTTCATCCGGAATACTGCCCGAACCGCAGATATCATCAAGCAGCTAAAAGAGTTAGGAATAGGATTCGCCATCGATGATTTCGGAACGGGGTATTCTTCCCTTCTTTATGTAAAAACCCTTCCCATCGACTCCCTAAAAATCGACAAGTCCTTCATCGATGATTTGAACACGAATACTCATGACAAAACCATGGCGTTGGCGATCATCTCGATGGCCCATTCCTTTGGGTTGGTCTCCATCGCCGAAGGGGTGGAAACAGAAACCCAGTGCAAACTTCTCCGTTCTTGGGGATGCGACATGCTACAAGGATATCACCTGTATAAGCCTATGGGTCATTCAGAGTTTAGCACCTTATTGACCACCACAGCGTCCAAAGGTTAGCTATACCGTGGTAGCCATTCGCCATGGGCCTCAAACAGCTCGTCGCAGAGGGAACGGATTTCATCCAGGGTCAATTCTGAAGCGCACCGCGGATCGTGGAACGCGGCCTGATACACCAGATCTCGTTTGAGGGTTAAAGCGGCTTCGATAGTCAATTGCTGAACATTGATATTGGTACGATTGAGAGCGGCGCACTGTAGAGGCAAGGGCCCTACGTACCATCCCTGTACCCCATTCCGGTCCACGAGGCAGGGGACCTCCACCACCGCGTCTTCCGGCAAATTGGGAATGAGCCCCCGGTTCAGGACGTTTCCATGGATACGGAATGGATTCCCTGTCTCCATCGCTTCCATGATTCGCGCGGCGTATTCAACACTCGGGGTGTGGGTCAGCGTGGGATTCATCGTGAGGGTTTGCCGGAGCTTTCCCCACTCCTCGATCTGCTGGCGACATCGCCGGGGATACTCATCCAAAGGGATGGCAAACCTTTCGATCAGTTCTGGCCGGTGCGACTTGATCCAGTATGAGGTATACTCCGCGTTATGTTCCGAAGACTCGGTTACATAGTACCCAAAGTGCTTCAGGATCAGGAACCGTACCGTGTCGGGATGGGGGGTTAGAGCCTCTTCACCTTGCGCCTTTAAGATTCGGTCCACCCGTTCTTTGATATCCGGATATAGGTCCCTTCCCCGCTCCGTGATTTCCAATAGCCAAGCCATGTGGTTAATGCCCGCGATCTTCCAATTCAGATCTTCCTCTTTTACATCAAGACCCACTTCTTCCAGCAACGTTCGGGCGCAGACCTGTACTGAATGGCAAAGCCCAACCGTTCGGATGCCGCTTCCCTTGAGGAGCGCTCCTGTCACTATGGCCATAGGGTTCACGTAGTTGAGAAACCAGGCATGGGGACAGACCTCCTCCATTTCCCGAGCGATGTCCAGGACCACGGGGATCGTCCGCAATCCCCGGAAGATCCCTCCTATCCCTAGAGTGTCCCCAATGGTTTGCCAGATTCCGTACCGCTTGGGTACTTCGAAATCGATCACGGTAGAGGGTTCATACCCTCCCACTTGGATGGCGTTCACCACGAACCGGGCACCAGATAACGCTTTCCTCCTCTCCCCTACCCCGCAGTAGGTGGAAATATGGGCGCGACCCTGATTCATCGTGCGATTGATTGCCTCTAGCATGCGATGGGAATCGTCCAAACGGGCGGGGTCTATGTCGTACAGAGCGATCTCCGCATCCCGAAGAGAAGGGGTCAGGAGGCAATCCCCCAAAACATTTTTTGCGAAAATAGTACTGCCTGCGCCGATAAAGGTAATTTTAAGCATGGAGCCTCCTAGGAATAGGAATCACCATTGATATTCTACCTAATACTATACAATAAAAGCATGGGATTCAAACTACCTCCATAAAAATCGTTCTTGCAGATATCTCCATAAAGGGGTAGAATAAGAAACCATGATTGACGACGTGCTGAAGAACGAATTCGTGGAATTAATAGCGACCAATTTCAAGCCTGAAGAAATCAACGAGATGGGCCGCTTTCTAGTGGATAAGAAGTACGATCACTATACTCTCTCGGGTACGGAACGACACATCACGATCTCTAGTCGTAAGGCCGCTCTTATTCTCTGCGATACGATGGGATCCGACCGGAATGGAGGACTCCTACGCTTGATGCAGTTCGTAACAGGATTAGACGGGAAGTTTTTTCTAAACCGCACGGTGGAACTGCAAAGGCTTGAAGCCTTCCTTACCTCCATGACCCGACATGGCTATCAGTATGACTTTAAAAGCGGAAAGATCGTTCCCGCGTGTAAAGATACCTCCCGACTGAAGAACTGGGGAGCTTTAAAAAACGACAAGATCTACGATTGCACGGTCATGAGTGTCGATATCGTGAGGAATTCCGAACTCGTTCGTACGCATGGACAGAAACTAATGGAAAAACTCTACTTCAAGTTTGCCTCTTTTCTGGATCACCTTATGGAACACTACGACGGAAGGATCTGGAACTGGGCGGGAGATGGAGGCCTTTTAGCCATGACCTTCAAGGGGCATGAAACTCGAGCAGTTCTTTGCGCGTTGGATATCCAGCGCTCCCTCATGGTATTTCAACTATCCCCCGAGTATCCGTTACCGGAAGATTTTACCCTTAGGATTGGTTTGGATAGCGGTAAAGTGAAGTTCAACATGGACACCGGCAAGATCGTTTCCGATGTGATCAACTACGCGGCCCACCTGGAGAAGCAGTGGGCAAAGCCTGGTTGTGTTGCCATTTCGGGCACTGTATTCGAAGCTCTACCTCAAAAATTGAAAACCGCCTTTTCCCAGAAGGATACTTTCGAAGGCAGAACTTGTTACAGTACCGGGGTGATCTCTTAGTAGAACGTTCCCTGGACACCCTGCGGGTTCCCCGTTACTATCAGCCCTGCCATGCAAGATTTGACTAAAGGCAGTGAAGGCCCCTTGATTCTACGTTTTGCCCTTCCCATGTTGGTAGGGAACCTGTTCCAGCAATTCTACAATATGGTGGATAGCTGGGTAGTAGGGAACTTCGTAGGGAAAGAAGCTCTGGCAGCGGTAGGCGCTTCCTTTCCCGTAATCTTTCTCATGATCGCCCTTATGACCGGTCTCACGATGGGGGCCAATATTTTGATTGCCCAAGCTTATGGGGCAAAACAGATGGGAAAGGTTCGGTCAGCTATTGAAACGACCTATGTTTCTCTATTCTGGATGGGTATCGGTTTGAGCGTAGCGGGAGTCCTTTGGACAGAAGCGCTTCTACAGCTCTTACGAGTTCCTCCCGAAGTGTTGCCCCCCGCCGCATCCTATCTGCGGATCATCTTTGGGGGTTCCCTTTTGATGCTGGGATACAATGGGGTAAGTTCCATTCTTCGGGGATTGGGGGATTCGAAGACCCCCCTCTACATGTTGATCATTGCCACGGTTCTAAATATCTGTCTCGACCTACTGTTCGTCCTTCAGTTCCAGTGGGGAACAAGGGGCGTTGCCTGGGCCACGGTGATCAGTCAGGGAGTGTCGGTCATTGGATCCCTCGTGTACTTGAACCGTACCCATCCGGTACTGAAGATCAACATCCGGAACCTTAAGTTCAGCCCTGTGCTCTTTCGTCTTAGTCTGCGGATTGGAATCCCCACGGGAGGCCAACAGATGTTGGTCTCCCTCGGCATGATGTTCATGGTCGCTATCGTAAACGGTTTCGGCTCCGCGGCCATGGCTGGCTTTACGGCCGCTACCCGTATCGATTCTTTGGCGGGACTACCTGCCATGAACATCGGACTTGCCGTGTCTTCCTTTACGGGGCAGAACCTGGGAGCAGGAAAGGTAGATAGGGCCAAAGCGGGCTACAGGGCGGCCCTGCGGATTGGCTTGGGGATTACCACCGTTATGATCCTAGTATTCCTTGTATTCCCCAATGAGTTGATTGCCCTTTTTAGCCCTGACCCTGATGTGGTTCTTATCGGCGCCAAATACCTCCGGATCATCGCCCCCTTTCACCTGGTTTTCACTCTCATGTTCATCACCATGGGGGTCTTGCGAGGGGCGGGAGCAGTGATGATTCCCTTCATTGCCACCCTGTTGGCTATGTGGGTGGTACGGGTTCCAGCTGCTATCCTCTTCTCCACCATCTGGGGTATAACGGGTGTTTTTTGGGCCATGCCTATGGGGTGGCTTGTGGGTACCACCCTCACACTTCTCTACTACCGGAGCGGTAGGTGGACTGAAAAGGCATTGATCAGAGCCCCTGATGCTAAAGCCCATACTCACTGAGGATCACTTTCTCTCGATCTAATTGAGGTTCTATCCAAGCCACCAGCGATTCCTCATCGGTGGGCAATTTGGCTAGATCTTCTTGGATTCTCTTAAGCCACTCCACCTCCCGTTTTTCCATCTTAAGTTCCCCTCGCTCAAAATCCTCTTCAATGATCTGAAGCCCTTTCTGAGCTCCCCTGAGCGCAGCCTCTACAGGGTTCTTCCCTTGTACGATTTCTTTAGATATCTCGATAACCGATTCAGGCGCCAGGATCAGAGCCTGAGGATCTAGATGAATATCGCTTTCCACGAACAAGTTCTGCAAGACCAACGCACTACCTGATTCCAGAGCCTTGTTCATTAATCGTGTATCATACTCCAGCTGTTCTAGGTATACTGTTGGTGCCATCCCTGCAAGCAATTTAGTGTTGGCAACCGATTCATTGGACCATAAATCGGCCATTGCGGCTGCCACGTTTCCTACTGGGCTGAAATGAGCACAAGCCGCAGTTTTCCCTTCCATAGAAATAGGTAGGCCTGTGATAGCTTTTAAAAAAGGTCCCTCGTACCCGCAATCCTTATCCGGCCCCTCTGCTCCTTCTTCTATAGCCACCAAAGTACGCACCACAGAAACGATCCGGACCATGGCGGCAAACACCCTTGGTATATATTTCTTTTCGGCCAGCACCATCGCAGTATTACCAAAGCCACATGCCGTATCTCCCCCTGGAATCGTACCTGTACGGCGAGCAATTTCTACTATGTTTTTCCATAGAAATTTCATGTCCCGTACCCCAAGTACTGCGAGGGAGAACACTACCCCCGCGGTATTGCAGTTTAATAGTGCCTCATCACATACTTCCTTTCCTCCCGTACTCTCGATGGAAAGGAAAGTCCCTCCCGCCCTTGCTCCTTCCTCGAAAAGCTTGTACATAGATTCCAGATACCGGCTAGTGCGCATCCGAACAGGTCGCTCAAAATCCCGAGGGTCGTTTGGTGTTAGCCGAATCTCTGTTTTTAAACCATAGGTGTTGTAGAAATGTTCACAGACTTCGTTTATCACCGCAACCAGTTCCGTGCCCCACTCGGGCCGTAGGGTCATTTCCAGAAGAGTCTCAAACTCTAACACAAGACCTTCCATGTGTAGATCCACTGCCCGCTCCAAAGCGTCCTGCACGATGCTGCGGTACTGATTTCGGACTTCAGGAAACGTCCGATCTGTGATCTCCATCGGGGGAAGGGTGAAGTTCAGTTCCGGGAACACCTTTCCTCCCCCAATCAACAAACCTCTCCTAGACCGTACTGGTTTTAACGCCTGCCCAAACACCAACTGGTTAGGATCCGATATGGCCAATGCCCTATACTTCATGTGAAAACCTCCCTCATTTTGATTTTGCATCTAATAAATCTTGAAATAATAGTAATCTGATAGTATTGCTAAATATTGTACGAGGGAGTGAATTTTGGGAAAAAACATTCCTAAATAAAAAAGCCCTCCCTTTGATGGAGGACTCTCTTGCAATGGCGCGATACTCTTAGGTAGACGCTTTCGTGCGGCTAGCCTACTGTTTTTTCTCCGCCTTTGGAATCGGAGGTAAAGCTCCACCGGGCAATTGGGTCTGCTCCTCCGCCTTCTTGAATGGAGCAAGTTCTTCGGCAGTCGCGTCCCGAACTTCCACGATCTGGATATCGAAGGTAAGATCCTTCCCTGCTAACGGAGCGTTGTAATCTATGAAAATGCTCGTTTCGTTCATGTCCTTGATCCGAACGGGAACAGGTCCAAACATGGTTTGAGCCATCAGTTGCATCCCGATTTCCGGTTTGATATTTGCCGGGAAATCCTTTCGGGGGACAGGAACCACCATATCTTCCCGATACGGTCCGTATGCGTCTTCCGCCTTAACCTTGATGGTTTTCTTCTCACCCGCTTTCATCCCTTTCATCTGGTTTTCCAGGCCAGGAATAAGTTGCCCGACTCCATAGATGAACTTGAGAGGCTCTTTCCCTTCGGAGGAATCGAATACAGTTCCGTCATCCAACGTTCCTTTATAATGAAAAGTCACATGTTTTTCTTTCTCGATGGCGGGCTTCTTCTCGCAGCTTCCCAGAGCAAGGATCAACAAAAACATCCCTATAGGTAGAATCCATTTTTTCATACTACTATACCTCACAGACATAAAGTTCAGGCAGTATACCTCTATCAGAAGAAAAAGAATACCCCCCTTTTATGCCCAACGAATCCCTTGAGCTGTACCTATCTTCTTGACAGAGTATCAGATAGGCCCTTATTCTGATATCTGACAACCAATGTTGTCATGAATTCTTTGTCAGGAGGTTTTTGCATGAGTGCTTCAGAAGAGAAAGATGTTCGATTCAGCCCGTACAAGCTTCCATCCGACAAGATGAAAGAGCCCCCTACCACTTTCATGGGACGATTGAAATATATCGGCCCTGGAATCATCATCACCGCTTCCATTGTGGGATCCGGCGAATTGATTGCCACCACGGCTCTTGGAGCACAAGCCGGTTTCGTTACTTTGTGGACAATCATCTTAAGCTGCGCATTGAAAATCATTCTTCAGTTAGAGATGGCTAAGATGACCATCACAACAGGAAAACCCATGCTAGCCTTCTGGAATACAATGCCCGGTCCCAAACTATTAATGGGGTGGGCCGTGTGGGCTTGGTTAATCATGCTGATCGCGAAGTTCATCCAGTTTGGCGGAATTATTGGTTCTACTTCTCAGAGTATCGAACTCGCGATTCCTGGCTTCAATATAAACTTAGGATCTATTTTAATCGCCCTCAGTGTCGTGCTTCTACTAGCTTCCGGGAAATACAAGAGGATCGAAAAAGTATCCACTGTGCTGGTCGTGCTATTCGTGGTGTTCACGGTAGGGATGGCTATCCTAACCCAATTTACCAAATACGCGTTCAGTTGGGCGGATATTCTCAACGGATTGACCTTCAAGATGCCCCCTGAAGCGGCCTTTGCCGCCATTGGCGCCTTTGGAATTACGGGGATCGGGGGAGACGAAATCGTTCAGTATACGTACTGGTGCGTAGAGAAAGGGTACGCAGCCAATACGGGCCCCTTCGATGGATCGGAGGACTGGTACCGCCGGGCTAAAGGATGGTTTAGAGTCATGTACATGGACGCTACTATCGCTATGATCATCTACACCATCGCGACCTTAGCTTTCTACATTCTAGGCGCCGCGGTTCTGCATGGCCAAGGAAAGATACCCGGTGGAATGACCCTGATTAAAACCCTCTCCACCATGTACACGGAGGTGCTCGGCGGGAAATGGGTAGTGTATTTCTTCGCCCTTGGAGCCTTTGCTACCCTCTACTCCACCCTTGTCTCCTGGACAGCGGCCAACCAACGAATCGTGGCCGACATCATGGCCCGGATGAATTTGATCGATTTCGAAAACGCGCGGCAAGTAAACAAAGTGATCTTTTGGTCAGGAATCATTCTTCCGGCTATCTATACTCTGATGTCCATGTTCTGGAAAGCTCCCGCCTTTATGGTCCAGATTGGTGGATGGGGAACCGCGTTCATCCTACTGGTAATCATTTACAGTTCCTTCTATCACAGATATAAGATCCTCGACGAGAAACTGAAACCTTCTTTGTTCTACGACATCTACCTGGTTGTAGGTTCTATCGCCATTCTAGGGGTTGTAGCGTATACCGTGTGGCAGCTGGTGAAATAGACATCTTGTACTTTTAATAGCCCGACAAAAGAAAAGCGCCCCCTTCAAGGGGGCGTTTTTTTCGCTTCTCTATGCTCCAAGCAATTCCTTTACCAACGGTTTCTATTCTACCTTAAAGCACTTCGGATAGGAGTCTCCCAGGTACTCCTTCAACTCCTTCCACCGCGATTTGGCTTCCTCATACCCCGTGTCATACGCGAGGAAAAGCGTATCCTTGTTCCGTTCGGTTCTCTTCGCGTGAATGGGAAGAGGGGGACGTATCACGAATACCCTTCCCTGGCGTTCGAGTTCCTCTATGTATTCCAACGTTTCGTTGTACTTCTCATTTCGATTTCGCAATGCATTCAGAACCCCCGGCAAATGACGGTACACGAACTTTGTTATGAAAGGCACCGACCCTATCTTCTTCTTTCTATATCCTTTCTCACGGGTTAAGATCACCACGCACTTTTCATTCCCGTCCTTTAAGGCTTTTTTGATAGGGACGGAATCAGATAGCCCCCCGTCCATCAACAGCTTTCCCCGAAAAGGCACTGGTTTTGCAATGAAAGGAAGACTGCTGGAAGCTCGGAGAAAGGTGAGATACTCGGATCCCAGCTCGGACTTCTCCATATAGATCGCTTCTCCCGTATGACAATCAGTGGCGACGGTATAGAGGGTAACCGGGCTGGAATAGAAGGTATTAAAGTCGAAGGGAACCAACTGGTTTGGGATCGTGTCGAAGATAAAATCCATGCCAAAAAGATCTCCACCCCGGAGAAGCCGGAGATAACTCAGGTACCGTGAATCGTGTAAATATCGGGTATTCACGATTCGATTCCGCTCGGGCTGGCGGGACACATAGTTGGCCGCGTTGCAAGCGCCCATGGAAACACCAATCACGTAGGAGAAGTAGAGGTACTTGTCCATGAAAAAACGTAATACCCCGGAGGTAAAAAACCCCCGCAACCCTCCCCCTTCTAGGACTAGCGCACCCCGTGTGAAATTCATTCTTCCCCCTGATCCTTCCGTTTGGGTTCCTCTATCCAGGCCTTGCAAATCACCCGATCATCCCCCCTTCTTTTTACCCATCCATCCCGTTCCATCCGGTTTAGAAAAGGAAGTAGGTATTTACGGGAAAGACTAGTCACTTGTTTCGCTTCTGCTAGGGTGATGAGTGAACCAACGGAACGATTTTTTAGGAGGCTACCCAGGAGGGATCGATACGCTTGTGCTTCCAGGAACAGGGAACTATCCAGAGGGACAATCATCCCCTCCTTGCACAAAAGATCGATATCCGCTCTAAGGGAAGTCCCCCTTCCCGCTAGGAGTTCCCAGGGCTTTGCTCCAGACGCTCGAATCTCACGGTACAGTTTTTCGGTCCGGTCTGGCAGGAAAACGGTCCCTCCCTTGGCTCTTTTTGAGGGTGGAGCGTTTAGTTTATCTATTTTATTTCCAAAATGAGCATCAGGCTCCTTCTCGATCATCCTCTTCACCTGCTCTTCGCTTACGATTCGAGCTCCGTGCTTCCCTTTGATCGTTTCTTCTACTTCATCCGTCCTAGGAACCCGTTGTAAATTCATTAATAGAGAGACTACCCTGCTCCTCTCCTTCGGAGTAGTTTTTCCCACCCAGAGCACTTCCCCCCATCCCAGGATATCCGCACCTCCAGGTCTCATCAGCAAGAATCGGTCGCCTGGAAGAATAAATGCTGATTGTTGCAGTACAACTCGTAGCAACTCCCCGTTCCCTGGATCTAGGGCGGCTCTTCGAGGATTTCCTCCAGAAGACGGTTCTTTAAAAGTTTCTCCCTTCAGCCTATACAGCGTAACCTTCCGGTGCGCGGTGCCATAGGCGATTTCCGCTTCCTGTTGAGGTCTGACATTTGAATATAAGTATCCAACAGACAGGAATTCTTTTTGAACTTCCAACGAGCTATCCCATTTCCTCCTTTCTTCCTGCGGGCACTCTGGGGAAAATCCAACTAGAAACTCCCCTCTTTCAGGAGGGGTGGAATTACCGGAAAGGTTCAACGCCACTCGAATCGAGCCTGTATACTCATCAGCCACGACTTCCTCAAAGTCGCGGTGATAAGATTGGATCCGCCGAACCCGTACATATTCTTTCCGAGGAAGCAGGAGTAGTTCTTCTTTCAGATGGATTTTCCCTCTCCGTAAACTTCCCGCTACGATCGTTCCGGAGCCCTTCAAAGAGAACACCCGATCGATCCATAATCGGGCAGGAATATGTAATGCTTCGATCCTTTTCCGATTGCTGCTATTAGCTCCTAAAGATCCCATGGACGCGCTACTTCCGGTATCGTTACCGGCCAAGATTCGTGGGATCGAATCATTCTTTTTCAATTCCGTCACGATCACTTCCTTTAGAAGTCCAACCCCTTCACCTGTTCGAGCGGATACCCGAACCACCGGCACTGCGCGACCCAATAGGGTCTCGCATCGATTCAAAGCGTCCTCTTCTACTTCCTCTATCCGTTCGCGAGACACCGTATCGATCTTGTTCAATACAAGGATGATCTTTGGTACCTGAAACACAGAAAGCACCCGAGCATGGGCTTCGGTTTGCGGCATCCATCCATCATCTGCCGCGACTAGGAGAAGGGCGCAGTCCATCCCCCAGGCTCCTGCCACCATGTTACGAATGTACCGCTCGTGCCCAGGTACATCGATCACCCCAATCGGGTTGCCGTGGGGATCTAGGAAATGAGCGAAGCCGAGATCGATCGTCATTCCTCGCTGTTTCTCTTCGGGAAGGCGGTCGGTATCCATACCCGTGAGAGCCCGTATGAGGAGCGTCTTGCCATGGTCCACATGGCCAGCTGTTCCTACCACTGCCATGTTAAACCTCTTTTGGGAATGGCTCTTCCATGCTTATGGGTTCTTCGTTTGTTTCTTCCTCTGGGATAGGACGTGTCCCCTTTTCATCCAATGGCAGGTTCAGCACGGCTAAAAGAGCTGCCCGTACTTCGCTTGCGCTCTCTCCCCAGAGGGTGGAGAGGTTCAATTTCACCTTATCTTCCTCAACGATCCCGATCAAGGGAACGGGAAGTTCCCGCATCCGGGATAAGAGGGATTCGGGCTTTTCGCCCGTGTTTAGTTCGATCGCGAGGGAACGGAACTTTTCATCCGGAGCGCTGCCCCCACCTGTTGTCCCAAAGGATGGAACTAAATCGGCGAGTTCCCGAGGAATTCCTTTCAGAATCCGGCGACCAAACCTCTTCAGGTCTTCCAGGGGCACTGAGTAGATGCTTTCCACAAAGGATACACCATCTACCCTCCGAATCAAGACTTCTTCCAAGAGGGATAGGATCGTTTTCCCTGGCCGGAAGGCACGCAGCAAGGGATGCTTGCGGAGAGGCTGGATCCACTCTTCCCTTCCCAACACGATCCCTGCCTGCGGCCCCCCAAGCACCTTGTCGGCGGAACAGCACACAAGATGGGCGCCCTCCTCCAGATAGGTTCGAATGGGAGTCTCGCCCGGAATTCGCTCTTTCGTCACTCCTGATCCCTGATCCACCACTATCCCCACGGAAGAAGGCAACCGGGAAGATAGCTCCCGTATCGAAGGATGAGAGGTGAATCCGCGGATCCGAAAGTTCGAAGTATGTACCATCAACACCAGGGCTGTTCGTTCTGTAATGGCTGAAAGGTAATCCGAAAGGGTCGTTATGTTGGTCGTGCCCACCTCCACGAGCCGAGCTCCCGAGAGGGCGAGGATCTCTGGGATTCGGAATCCCCCACCGATTTGAATCTGCTGCCCGCGGGAAACAATCACTTCCCGATCCCTTGCCAGAGCCGTAAGGGTGAGGAGAACCCCGGCGGCGTTGTTATTCACCACGACAGACGCCTCCGCTCCCGTGAGAACCCGGAGGAGTGCCGGGACCAACCCACTCCTCATGCCTCTTTTTCCCGTCTGAAGATCTAACTCCAAGTTAGAGTACCGGGTGTTCACTTCCCTTGCCGCATCCCAAGCTTCCGGGAAAAGGGGACTCCTTCCCATGTTGGTATGTAGAATCACTCCAGTACCATTCATCACCCGCTGGATACGTTTTCGATGCATCCTTCTACAGGCCGCGTCTACCGTATCGACTACCTCTTCCCAGGAAACAGGAGAGTTTGTTTCTTTAACCCGTAGACGTAATTCCTCTAAAGCAGAGGCCACAGTTACTGCCGTTAGAGAACGACTCAACTGGGGAAACCAGCGCTGGATCCGTTCGTCTTCCAGAAGACGGGACACCTGTGGGATAGATGCGTATGGATTTTCCATGTCCGGAAGAGGCAGGAATCGAACCTACCACCGCGAAAAGCGGCCGACGGTTTTGAAGACCGCGAGGGCCACCAGACCCCATCTGCTTCCCACCTCGCATCATAAAAGGGCTTGTTTTCACTGTCAACAATACCGACACAGTTGCCAGGTGAGTACTGCCATGGTATACAGAAGACATGAACTTCAACCTTTCTTTCTCCTTCATTCTTCCCACCCGGATCGAGTATGGAATGGGCACACACAAGCGAATACCCGAATTGGTCAAGGGCCTTGGCGCTAGCAAGATCCTTATCATCACGGATCCAGGGGTATCTCAGTTAGATTGGTTTACCCGCGTGGTTGGCCTTCTATCATCCCAAAAGGTTACTGTCGAAGTCTTCAAGGGGGTGGAACCCAATCCAAAGGATCGGAACGTAGAGGAAGCAGCAACAGTAGCCCAGCGAATGGGGGCCGACTGTCTTTTGGCCATTGGCGGCGGAAGTCCCATCGATTGCGCGAAGGTCGCTGCGATTCTCGCCGTCTATGGAGGGAAACCTCGGGACTACGAGGACCGATCCCGCATTGGTCCCCACCCCTTACCCATCATCGCCATTCCAACCACCGCGGGCACGGGAAGCGAGGTAACCTTTGGCGCGGTGATCACTGATACCGGAGCGAAGTTCAAGTTTACCGTGAAATCGCCTTCCATCGCTCCCAAGATCGCTCTCGTTGACCCTGAGCTAACCCTTTCCATGCCTCCCGCCCTCACGGCCGCCACGGGGATGGACGCGTTGACCCACGCCATCGAAGCCTACACATCAAAAGCCGCGGAACCAATTTCAGACGCGTGCGCCCTGTACGCCGCGGAACTCATCGCTACCCACCTTCCACAGGCTGTTCGGGACGGAAAGGATCTAGAAGCTCGTTCTGCCGTTCTGCTGGGTAGTCTCCTAGCCGGTATCGCCTTTAGCCATTCCGACGTGGGCGCGGTGCACTGCATCGCCGAGGCGCTGGGCGGAATGTACGACATACCCCATGGGATATGCAACGCGGTCTGCCTCCCCTACGTGATGGAGTACTGCCTGGAAGCCAACCGGAGCAGGTACGCTCGCCTGGCGCGGGCCATGACGCCGAGTCCCAAAGAGGGTATCGAAGCCCAACGTTTCACCGCTGAAGAGGCCGCGCGGATAGTCCGTGATTTGGCACAACAGGTGGGGCTACCGGAGTTCAGGTCCTTCAACGTTCCGGTAGCAGACTTTCCCCTTATCGCGGAAAAATCGTCGGCCAACGGGTCCAACAAGGACAATATCCCCGTACTGACAAAGGAGGATTACCTCCGGATTCTGGAACAGTTACAAATGGGATAGGAATGGAATCAAACCTCTGATTACCCTGTGATCACCCCGAGCAGACGGAACCCACAAAAAATGTTCTCCTTCATCCTTTCAGCGCTCCCACCGTTAGCCCCTTCACCACGTACTGTTGGAAGATCATTGTGAGGATGATGGCGGGGGTAATGATGGCTATGGAGGCGGCCATCACCGCTCCCCAATCTACCTCCGCGTAGGAAACGAAGTTGTACACTGCCAGGGGTAGGGTCTTCGTGTTCTCCATGCTGAGGACTTGGGAGAACATGAAGTTATTCCAAGAAAAGAGAAAGGATAGGGTAGTTGCCGTAACGATCCCTGGAGTGGAAATAGGAAGCACGATATTCACGAAGATCCGCTGCCGTGTTACCCCATCTACCAGGGCCGACTCTTCGATTTCCAGGGGAACGGACTGAAAGTAACTGGACATTGTCCATACCACGATAGGAAGGCCGATCAGGATATGGCTCAATATCAAAGCGATGAAAGTATCAATCAACTCCAATCGGGAAAACATTAAATACCAGGGCAACAGTAGAGAAATTCCCGGCATCAATCGGGCCACAAGGATGGTGAACCGGTAGGTTTCCTGCCTGTATCGAGCAATACTGTACGCTGCGGGTAATCCTAGCGCTAAAGAAATCAGGGTGGCGCTCACGCCTACTACTGCCGAGTTGAAGAAAAACCTTAGAAAGTTCTGCTCCTCAAACACGCGGCGATAGTTTTCCATAGTTCGAGAGATCAAAAACCTTGGAGGAATCGAGGTGATATCCTTCTGTGTCTTAAATGAAGCGTCCAGCATCCAGAGGAAAGGGAACACAACGGGAATCAGAATACAAAGAACGAGGAGGAAGAAAAGGAATCCTTTTGAAAAGGAAGAAAGCTTATAGTATAACCGTGTTTTATCCATGACCCCGATCCTTTAACCTGTTCACCAGAAAGCTGAAACTCAACACAATGAGGAACAGAAAGAACAACACCACCGCCGCGTGCCCGAACCGAAAATAGTTAAACGAAAGATTATAGGCATAAATATTGAGGGTTTCCGAAGCGAATCCCGGACCCCCGTTCGTCATGGTGTAAATAATGTCGTAGGTTTTAAACGCGTCGATCGATCGTAAAACGATACCCGTCAGGATAATGGGCACCACCATGGGTACCGTGATATGCCAGAATATCTGCCATCCGTTCGCTCCATCCACCCGCGCGGACTCATAGGGCTCGGGGGACAGGGAAGCGAGTCCCGCCAGAAAAATCAGGGTCATCATGGGGGTCCATTGCCAGATGTCCACCAGAACAAGGGATGGGATCACCGTGTTCTGGTCCGCGATCCATTTCAGAGGCATCAATCCCAGCGATTTTAAAGCCCAGTTTGCTAATCCTATGGTCGGTTCGTAGAACAAGACCCACGCGATTCCAATCGCCACGGGAGTGGAAACCAGGGGAAGGAGAAGCAGGAGCTTGATTCCCTCTTTTCCAAAGAACTCCCGGTTCAGGATCAACGCCCAGATCATTCCGAGTATGGTTTCGCATCCGACCGCGAGGAAAGTAAAGTAGAAGGTCCTGCCCATGGCAGCCCAGAATCGGGGCTCTTTAAGGACTTCAATGTATGTGTTCAACCCTACGAATCTCGGTGGCATTCCAGAAGCTAGATTCCAGGTAGTAAAACTCAAGCTGAATGTATATAGGATCGGGAAAACCATCATAATCGCGATGAAAAGCAAGGCGGGCAGGGGAAAAAGGATTCGGATGTGACGATCCACAAATCTGCTATCTAACACAGGCGCCCCTCAGACAACTGTTACGCGTTTACCATTCTATCCTTAAAACGGATTGGATCCCAAGCTTCCGTACAACCTCTAACAAGGATAGGGGCGGCGTTCCATTGGTTTGCCGCCCCTTTTTCATTATGATCAAAGTTCTCCAGCGTTCTTCAACAGTTCATTCACCTTCTGCACAGCTTTTTTGGCCGCACCTGCGATGTCTCCCGTTCCCTTCGTTTCTATGGAAAGCACGATTACTTCACCTATCGCATCCCGCGCTTCTCCTACCGCGGTCATCAATGGCCGGTCGTAAGGTTTTCCAATGGGCCCTACCTTGATGGCCGTATCGGCTAACTGGGGATCGAACTTCTTCTGTACTCCGGGATCCTTCCATACCGAAGTCCTCGCCATGGTAATTCCTTTGTCCACCATCGCTTTTACCGCTATTTCACGAGAAGTGGCCCAGAGAAGGAACTTGTACGCCTCGTCCTTGTTCTTCGATTGTCTGGACACCGCCATACCCCAGGAGACGACACTGTACGGTGAGTTCCCTTTAGGTCCCGCGGGGAACATCGCCACACCCACGTTGTCCGCCACTTTCGATTTGGAGGGATCCTTCAGGTTGCCAAGAAACACGCTGGCATCGGTCCACATGGCCACGTTTCCAGCCTGAAATACCGCCATGCACTGTGCCCAACTCATGTTCGTTACCCCTGGAGGACCATACTCGGCCAGCATCCTGCCATAGAACTTGAACGCTTCGATCGCTTGAGGGGTATCCACCACCGCGCCCTTTCCCTCCTGGATGAAATCACCACCATAGTTGTACAGGTAACTGGAGAACTGGGTTACCGCCGCTCCCCTCTGCCCCCGGGACACGATCCCATACACCCCATTCTTTGGATCATGGAGCTTTTTCGCGGCCGCGATCAGTTCATCGAAGTTCTTCGGGGGAGCTAAGTTCGCTTTTTTGAACAGGTCCGTTCGATAGTAGAGCACTTCCCATTCAGTGACCAGAGGGATCGTGTACACATCGTTCTTATGAGTGACGGCACTGACGGCACTTGCCGCGTAATCGGCAAAATTGTACGAAGCAGGGGTTTTTTTCGAATCCTTCAGGTAGGGTGAAAGATTCTCGTACCATCCATTCTTGAAGAACAACTTTCCTTCTTGCAGGGGACGGGTCATGAACACGTCCATCGTGGAGGAACGAGTTGCGAATTCCGTGGTAAGCTTCTGGGTAAGCTGGTTCTCGTCGTAGCTTTCCACATTCACCTTGGTTCCTGTCTGCTTTTCGTACTCCGCAATCAGTGGTCGCAGGACTTCCATGTACGGGTGATTAGCCAGAAGGACTCTCAAGGTTTTCTGCTGGGCAAACCCACCCCCTGCCAAAATGGCCAAGACCAGGAAACATAGAACAAACACCTGACCTTTTCGTTTCATGCGCACCTCCTCTTGGATTTCTCAGAATGAAACAAATTCGTTAGATGATTTAATTGTAGGTATCGAAAATTCTATCTGTCAAGTAAGAGACTCCATCCGCTTCCTTGATTTCTCTGGAAACCTTTCTATACTTAATTTAACGCGGGAGGGTTTGGATGCTGGCACCTTGGCACCTTTGGTTAATGGTTGGAATCTTGTTATGGATCGCGGAAATCTTTACTCCAGGCTTCGTGGTTGGAGTGTTCGGGACCGCGTGCTTGCTGGTGGCCCCTTTTTCGGCCCTTGGGGCTTCCCTAACCTTGCAGATCCTCGTGTTCGGACTTTCTACTGCTATCCTCGCTCTGGGCGTGCGCCCCCTGGTACTCAAGTATTTGTATAGACCGAAAATAAACACGAGCACCAATGTGGACAGTCTTGTAGGACGCACCGCCATCGTTGTGGAACCGATTGATCCAGTGGCTGGGACTGGCAGGGTTAAGGTGCACGGGGACATTTGGCGAGCGGTGACACCTGATGACACCTCCATACTAACCGGAACCAAAGTGCGGATTCAACAAGTGGAAGGATGCACACTGATCGTGCAAACTATAGAAGAAAGGAGTTCAGTATGAGCGTACTTCTCATTATCATCGGGATCATCGTACTGTTCGTGATCATTTTCGTAATCAAGGGGTTCGTCATTGTCCAACAATCGGAAACCATGGTGATCGAACGGTTAGGCCGGTTCCATAGGGTACTGTCCTCGGGGATCAATATAATCTGGCCTATCTTTGACAAGGCCCGGTCCATAGAGTGGAAGTACATTAAAACCGACGTGGACGGGAAGACTATCGTGCGGAAAGAAACGATCACCCGTATCGACTTGAGGGAAACCGTGTACGACTTTCCCAAGCAGAACGTGATTACCCGGGACAACGTGGCCATCGAGATCAATGCTCTGCTCTACTTTCAGGTTACCGACGCCAAACGGGCGGTGTACGAAGTGGCCAACCTGCCCGACGCCATCGAAAAGCTGACCCAGACCACCCTCCGGAACGTGATCGGTGAGCTGGACTTGGACCATACATTAAGCTCCCGGGACACCATAAACCAGAAGCTACGGGCCATCCTGGACGAAGCCACTGACAAGTGGGGCGTCAAGATCAACCGGGTGGAACTCCAGGACATCACAGTGCCCGAGGACGTGCGGGGAGCGATGGAGAAACAGATGCGGGCGGAACGGGACCGGAGAGCGATGATCCTTGAGGCGGAGGGGAAGAAGCAAGCGCAGATCCTGGAAGCCGAAGGGATCCGTCAAGCCGAGATATCCAGAGCGGAAGGGATCAAACAAGCTTTGGCCCTCAAAGCGGAAGGGGAAGCTCAGGCCCGAATCCGGGTTGCAGAGGCGGAAGCGGAGGCAGTGCAAAAAGTTACTAAAGCTATCCAAGAAGCGGGTGGAAACCCCACTACCTACCTCATTGCCCTGAAATACATAGAAGCCTTAAAAGAGATGGTGAGTGGGAAGGATAACAAGGTAGTGTACCTGCCCTACGAAGCTTCGGCCCTGCTCGGGTCAATTGGGAGCATCCGGGAGTTGGTGGACATAAGCGCTACGGGCAAGAAAAGTTGAGGGCAAATCTCCCATTAGTAAAGGGATAATAAGATGAAATAGGCAATCCTAGTGTACCTACTGTTTACCTACTAAACCTTAGCACCATTCCAGGAAAAATATACGCCTCCGCCCCTTCACTCAGCAGGGCGGGCCGGGCTATGCCGTACCGGCCATTCTCCAGCAGGTAGCGGAACACCTCTAAGGTTTCGGGGTTCGCCACCCAGTACTCCCGAACACCCTTCGCCTCGTACAGGAGTTTTTTATCACTCTGGTCCCGCATGGCCGTGTTGGGGGAAAGGATTTCCACGATAAAATCGGGCGCTCCCCGGATCCCTTCATCGATCAGTTTGGCGGGATCACACACTACCAAAAGATCCGGCTGGACCACAAGCTCGCAATCTTCGATCGATTCATTCCCTTCCACGAAAAACACGTCCAGGGGCGCTACATATACCTGACAGGGCTTTCCTTCTAGATGCTTGCTAATTTGCGTGTATAGGGACCCTAAAAGCTCCTGATGTTTACGTTGGGGGGAAGGGCTCATCATCACCGGTTCCCCATACCAGAGTTCGCAGCGCACATCCTCTCCCCACGTCTTGTAGTCTTTGTACGTGTAGCGGGGTTTATCCTTAGCGGGGTTTGTGCCAGGAATAAAGGAAGGATTCATAGGCTGCCTCCCTGCGGGGAACTCCGCATCGACTATCTATAATCACTATACCCAATCAATAAGAGGGGCACAAGGGGGCGCGTTGCCTCATCGAAATTCTAACCCAAATTAAGGTAATGCCTCATCCAAAAATCTAACCCTGAGACACTCCTTGCCGGTACAGTGGTACCGGCGGAGGATCACCATGGGGTTACGGATGAAGGAAAAACAAGCCATAACGGCACAGATCGCTTCCCGCTA
>CAKZQO010000299.1 GCA_937140905.1 uncultured Spirochaeta sp. | reverse complement strand
GATCGGTGTGCGCTTTATCGAACTTTCCAGTTCCTATTTGAACAACATCGAGCTTAAAACCGAAGCAGAACCGATTCTACGGAACCTGAGTAATTTGACTGGCCAAACCGTGTATCTAGCTACTCTACAGAATAACGAAGTTGTTTACCTCGACAAGGTGGAACAGCATAATAGCCTCCGGAAATACGCCATTGTGGGACAGAGAAGACCCCTATACTGTACTTCCCTGGGTAAAGCAATGATCATGCACCTTGGGGATGACGAAATCGAAGAGATGTTTCGCTCCATTCCGTTTGAACGATTCACTCCAAACACGATACAGGATTTGCCTTCTCTCCTGGACGAACTCCATCAAAGCAGGGAACGAGGCTGGGCGTTCGATAACGAGGAGTATGAACCTGGAATCCAATGCTTGGGAGCCCCTATCCGAGATTATCGGGGCGTGGTAATCGGTGCCATCAGTGTGGCGATGATCTGCGTGAAGGAAAAAATGGATACCGAACAGATTGCCCCTCTAGTGGTGCGAGCGGCAAGAGAGCTTTCCCATCGCCTCGGTTGGGTGGAATCTTCCCCTACTGCAGAACGGGTTGCGATACCTGTACGATAGGAAGCTACGCAAAAAAACACCCCCCTTTTCTTTCCCGGGCGCTTCCCGATTCGGTTGACGGCTTTGGGGATTTACAGTATTTTTGTGCATATCCTGAACAAATAAAACTTAAATGGAGGCAACCATGGGTAAGATCATTCTGATAACAGGTGCAAGCACAGGAATCGGTGCGGAAACCGCTATAGAATTAGCGAAGGGGAACACCATCATCATTCACTACAACGCTTCGGAAAAGCCGGCACAGGAAACCGCAAAGAAAGTGGAAGAGAAGGGTGGGAAAGCGGCCCTTGTGCAGGCGGATCTTAGGGCTGAGGCAGGGTGCAAGAAAGTGGTGGATTTCGTTGCCAAGAACTATGGAAAGTTAGATGTATTGGTGAACAATGCCGGAGGACTCATCCAACGGATGAAGGTGGGGGAGATCCAATGGGACAAGATGGCCGAAATCTTTGCGTTGAACTCGTATAGCGCTATCATGATGACATCCCTCTGTGTGCCCCTCCTCGAAAAGGGAGAGAATCCCTGTGTCATTAACCTATCGTCGATTGCCATTCGTCATGGGGCGCCTACCGCCACCGTGTATGCCGCCTCCAAGGGAGCTGTGGACGTATTCACCCGGGGAGCCGCCAAAGAGTTGGCCCCCAAGATTCGGGTAAATGCGGTAGCACCGGGGGTGATCGAAACGCCTTTCCATGAAAAGGTTT
>CAKZQO010000298.1 GCA_937140905.1 uncultured Spirochaeta sp. | reverse complement strand
AATGGGTACGCAGGGTTGGCCCTTTTGGAAAAAGAAGCGGTAGATCTAGTGATCCTCGACGTGTGGATGCCCAACATGGGGGGGATAGACGTGTTGAAGAAGATCAAGGAAACCTACCCCTTCACCGAGGTGATCATGATTTCCGGGCACGCCAATATCGATCTAGCCGTGAAAGCAGTCAAGTTGGGGGCCTTCGATTTTCTGGAAAAACCTCTCAGTCTGGATCGGGTCCTTACCCTTACCCGAAACGCCCTCGAGTTGGAGAAGCTCAAGAGAGAGAACCTCCAGCTTAAACAGGCGGTCCTCTCCAACGACGAGATCATTGGCCATAGCCCGCCAATGCAAAAAGTCAAGGAACTGATCCAGCAGAGTGCCGCTTCCGACGCCCGGATCCTCATCACCGGCGCCAACGGTACGGGGAAGGAACTGGTAGCGAAGGAGATCCATCGCAAGAGTAGCCGGGCCCGGGGGCCCTTCATCGAAGTGAACTGCGCGGCAATCCCGGAGTCCCTCATCGAAAGCGAACTGTTCGGCCATGAGAAAGGAGCCTTTACAGGGGCTGTCTCAAAACGGAAGGGGAAATTCGAACTAGCCCATACGGGCACCCTGTTCCTCGATGAGGTGGCAGACATGTCCCTCAGCGCTCAGGCTAAGGTGTTACGGGTCATCCAGGAACTGCGGTTTGAGCGGGTAGGTGGAGAAGAATCCATCACGGTAGACGTCCGACTGATCGCTGCCACCAACAAGAATATCCAGGAACTGATTCGCTCGGGGAAATTTCGGGAAGATCTGTACTTTCGACTGAACGTAATTCCCATCCACATGCCCTCTCTTTCGGAACGAATCGAAGATCTTCCCCTTCTCGTAGAGTATTTCATGGGAAAGTTCAAACCCGAACACGCCCCGTCTCCAAGAACCTTTTCTCCAGAGGCTATGGAATTCTTGAAAACCTATCCTTGGCCTGGGAATGTCCGCGAATTGAAAAATTTCATCGAGCGTATTAATATCATGAGTGATGAGGATTGTATTTCCTTGGAAACGGTACGGTATTATCTAGGATCCATGGATCTGAAACAATCCGATCCGGTACTGGGAAAGTTTGCCCAGTTGCCCCTAAACGAGGCAAAGGAACAGTTTGAAAAACTGTACCTGGAAAAGAAACTGGAAGAATGCAACTATAACATATCCAAAACAGCGGAATTGATAGGTATCTATCCCAGCAACCTGCATAGCAAACTCAAACGGTACGGAATTCACATCGAACGATGAAGACACTGACGGTTCGGCAAAAACAAATTCTCGATTTCCTGAAATCCTACATCGAACAGCACCACTACGCTCCTTCCATGCGGGAAATCTCCGAACGTTTTTCCATTTCCGTGCGAGGAGCTTACGATCATATAAAGGCTCTAGAACGCAAGAAGTATGTAAAGATCGATTCCAACCACTACCGATCCTTGGTCCTGGTGAATCAGGAACCCTACCGAACGGAACAGGTCGTCCGTATCCCCCTACTGGGTTCCGTGGCGGCAGGGAAACCACTCTTTTCAGAGGAAAATTGGGAACGGTACATCGCCATTCCTGCTGAACTCATTGGAAGGGGAAATCACTTTGCACTGCGGGTTCAGGGGGATAGTATGATCGGGGCCGGAATCTTCAATGGAGATCTGGCCATCGTACGACAACAATCGGATGCCGAAAATGGAGAGATCGTGGTAGCCATGGTGGAGGATGCGGTTACATTGAAACGGCTCTACAAAGAAAAGAATCGCATTAAACTCCAGTCGGAAAATCCCGCCTATCCACCCATCTATACCCAGAACCTCCGTATTCTGGGCCGGCTGGTTCATCTAATCCGCTCGTATGAGTAAAATTCCCCCTGTCCTCCTCCTTCTGGGCCCAGAACGAGGAGAAAAAGATGCCTATATCCAATCCTTATTGAAAACGATTCGTACCCACACGAAGGATGAACCCGAGATCCATAAACTGTATTCCTTTGAGCGAAGCATTCACGATGCCCTCTCTATTCTCCGAAATGGTTCCCTTTTCACCAAGAGCAGGGTGGTGTTCTTTGAAGGGGTGGACGCCCTCAAACGAAAGGAAGAACTGGAGCCCCTCCTGCAGTACATCCGAGCTCCTGCCTCGGATGGAGTACTCCTCCTGTTGAGCGATCGACCCTCGGTAGAGAAAAAACTATCCGACGCCCTTCCCGAAAACCAGAAAAAAATCTTCTGGGAATTGTTCGAGAATCAGAAAAAAGAGTGGATCCAGAACTTCTTCCAAAAGGAGGGGATTTCCATATCCTCGGAAGGGATCGACATCCTTCTCGAGCTAGTGGAAAACAACACTCGGGATTTACGACAAGTATGCGAACAATTAGCCGATTTTTTCCGGGAAAAGGGGAAGATCCTTGCAGAGGACATTGAACAGTTCCTCTACCATTCCAAACAGGAAACCGTTTTCACCCTGTTCGAACGAATACTGGAGGGACGCCTGGAAGCTTCCCTCGAAATCCTCAATAAGCTGCTTCTGGAAGGGGAAGTTCAGGCAGTAGGAATCTTGATCAGCCTCACGTATCAGCTACGCACCCTAAGGGAATACCTTCGCTTACGAACGGAGAACTATAGCCCTCAGGAAGCGTGCGGGAAACTTCGCATCCTTGGGAAACGGACCCAGCGAGCCTATGCCGTCGGAGAAAAGAACTACTCTCTACAGCAGGCGGAACAGATGGTTGCGCTCTGCGCTGATTTCGACGAGTATCTCCGGGCGTATCGAACGGACTATCATACGATTCTATTGGAACTGTTCCTCTATGGATTGATCCAGAAGAAAGGGAAAAGCCCTTTAGAGCTTTGAGTGTTTCAGCTTCCTTGAGGGAAGGATCGGCTCCTGTTAGGAGCAAGCTACCCCTCCTCCCCACAAGCTTCGGGGTACTAACTATCTCCTTTCCTGCCACGGTTCTGCAGGGCCTCCACTACTTGTGATGCAGTGGCTAAGGGTACTTGCCCTTTTCGAACGATCTCTTCTAGGGGTGCCTCGGCAATAGCCTGTAGGGAACCGAACTGTTGGAGGAGTTTTCTAGCCCGCTTTTCTCCGATCCCAGGGATGGAAGTGAGAGAGGATAGATCTACCTGCTTTTCCCGCAAGCGGAGGTTGAATTGGGTGGCAAACCGATGGGCTTCATCCCGAACCGCCTGCAGGATCCGCAGGGCCGGAGAACCTTCAGGCAGGATGATGGGTTCCGGGGAACCGGGGATAAAGAGCTCTTCCTGTCGTTTGGCCAACCCCACTAAAGGCACTTTCTCTAGACCTAACGCATCGAGAATAGATCGGGCTGCCTGGACCTGTCCCTTCCCTCCGTCCACTAAAATCAGATCGGGAAGCTCCTTCCCCTCATTCAGCCTTCGAGTATACCTCCGGGCCACCACCTCCCGCATGGCCTCATAGTCGTCGATGGCTCCTTCCAAGGTCTTCACATGGAACCTTCGATACTCCTGCTTATCCGGTACCCCCTTGTGAAAGGACACGAGGGATGCTACAGGATGTTTCCCTTGGAGCTGGGACACGTCAAACCCTTCGATCCGGAGGGGAGGTTTCTCCAGCTTCAGAACTTGGCGCAGATCCTCCAAGGCCGATAGATCCCCTTCGGCGGCGATCGACTTTCGTAATTCGTGTTCCGCGTTCTCCTTTACCAGGTTCAGGATGGCCACATCTCGTTTGGACTCGGGCAAACGGATTTGTACTTCCTTACCAAAGGCTCGCCGAAGGTATTCCTCTAAGGAAGATAATTCAGGTGCCCCTACCAGAAGGATCTTTCCGGGAATTTTGGAAGCATCGGAATAGTAGAGAAGAAAAAATTGCTCGAGCACCTCTGTCGTTGTTCCCGTGAACGGGCCCCGGTATACCTCCCGGCCCTGCAGGTTCCCGCCCCTCATTCGGAACAGGAGAATCACGCACCGTTCCCCTGCTGCAACGCAATGGATATAGTCCCGAGCTTCTTCGTCAAAATCTACCACTCGCTGGATTGTCTCGATCTCCTGTACGGATCGAATCAGATCCCGGTACTGGGCCGCCTCTTCGAACCGCATCTCCTGAGCGGCTTTCCTCATCTTCTCTTCCAGGTCGGACAGAAGGGAAGCCGTTTCTCCCGACAGGAGTTTCCGAACTCCTTCCACATGCTTCTGGTATTCCTCTTGGCTAATCTTCCCCGCGCAGGGAGCCGAACACCGACCAATGTGGTAGTACAGGCAGGGAGATTCCCGAGGTTTCAAAGCCCCTCGGCACTTTCGAAGGGGATAGAGCCGTTCTATCAGTTCCAGGTACAGATCAAGGGCTTTCACATCCGGATAGGGGCCAAAGTACTCGGAACCATCTCTAAGGATCCTGCGGGTCCGGTATACCCGGGGAAACTCTTCGGCCGTGATCCGGATTACGGGATACGTTTTCCCATCCTTCAAATTGATATTGTACTTCGGTTCGTGCTGTTTGATTAGATTATTCTCTAAAAGAAGGGCTTCGTACTCCGTTTCGGTAATGATGTAATCGATGGTTCTGACCTTTCGAACGAGGGTAGCGGTTTTTATGTCCTTCCCCCCAACGAAGTAGGAGCGTACCCGTTTTTTCAGGTCCTTTGCCTTACCAATATAGAGGATGGTTCCCTTGCCATCCTTCATCAGGTACACTCCGGGATTAGAAGGAAGGTGATCGATTTGGGGGAGGCTCTTTTCTTTTCCCATAATCACCGATAATAATGTAACGACGAACCGTGAAAAAAGAAACAGCCCTGCTCAGTACAGCACTATTCCTCCTCTCCTTACCCCTCTACCCGATAGATTCAATCCTGCGGATCGGTGGAAAGGAAGGGTTTCGGAATATCGGATCATCCTCTAGCGTGAGGATCCGTTCCCTGCCAGAAGGGGGAAGTGAACTCGTCCTTCGGGATATGCAGCAATCCATCGATGGATCGACTGATCTATACCTCTCCTTCGATTCTCCTTCCCTCGAGGAAGCCACGGGAAATTGGGTCGTACAGTCGAACACCGCTCAAGTAATAGAAAAAAACCGTGCCCGGGGAAACGGCTCCGGCGCCTTTTTCCCCGAATCTCGGGTGCAACTTTTCCCCAAGCGGGACACCTTCTTTTCCGCTGGGATTATCGAGGGAGGGTTCACCATACAGTTCTGGCTCTATCCCACAACCCTGGCAGAAGGGGAAGGAATTTTCGTGTATCGGAAACCCCCATCCCCTCGGCAGGAATACCAGGAAGTGTCCTGCCGGATTTCTGGTCGTACCCTAGTGTGGAGTTTCGTGAATTTCTTCCAAGGCCAAAGGGGTAAACGGATCGATGTGTCCCTGCGAGGAACGACTCCCTTGGTTCCAAGGGAGTGGAGGCATCACACCCTCCGCTACGATGCCTCTACCGGAATGATCGAATACCTTCTGGATGGAGAGCCGGACGCGGTTGTGTATGCCACCCCGAGTGGGCGAGAGGAACGGGCTGTGTTCTATCCTTCCACGGAAAAAAGTCCCCACGTGCCTTTCCTTCTGGGAGATGGATACAACGGTCTCATCGATGAGTTCACGATCTTTCGCCGGTATCGAGAATCGGTCTCTTTGAAGCGGTATTCCGCCGAAGGGGGCTGGTTCGAAACCCTGCCTCTAGACCTTGGATACCACGATTCCCGATTCATCAAACTATCCCCGAGACAGACCCTGCCGGGCAATAGTGCCGTTTTCTATTATTACCGACTAGCCAACTCCTTTATCGAAATCGGGAAACAGGAATGGATCCCCTTAGAGCCCGAAAAGGATCTAGGAACCAGAGCGCGGGGCCGATACCTACAACTTCGGGCCGAACTGTACCCGGATGGGACCTCCTCTCAATCGCCTAAGATCTCCGAACTCCTTGTATCCTATGAACCAAAAACTCCCCCTCCCCCTCCGGCTTTCGTACAGGCAATTCCAGGAGACGGGGAAGTCCTCCTTCGCTGGTCTAGGGTCAGCGACCTGTCCGTGAAAGGGTACTTTGTGTACTACGGTTGGGAACCTGGCGTGTTCAAAGGGAACGATAGTTCCCTTGGCCCTTCTCCCCTTAAGGTAGGGGACCAAACAGAGTTACTGGTTACCGGACTCACCAATGGCAAACTTTACTATTTTTCGATATCGGCTTATGATTCCAGCGAGGATCCCCTGTCCGGCCGTCTTTCTGCAACGGTAAACGCCAGGCCCTCAAGGATCTATCGGAATGAACGTAGGAACAAGAGCGAGTAGCCCCGAGGCGTTATTGCAGGATGCCCGCAATGCCTTTACCCTCGGAGATTTCGCCACCGCTGAAAAAATTACCCGCCAAGTTCTCGCTCGTCTGCCAAAATCGATCAACGCGTTGATTCTTCTGGGCATGATCCACGGCAAGCAGAAAGAGTTCGACAAAGCGGTGAAAACTTTCCAGCAAGCCCTTGCGCTGGATCCTTCTAATGCCGAAGCGCTGAACAACCTAGGGGTCATCTATCGCCAGATGGGAGACCTGGATCAAGCCCTTTCCACCCTGGAAAAAGCAAAAGAACTAGCACCAGAAAGCGCAGAAATCTGGTACAACCTGGGGAACATCCATAAGAGTCTCCAGAACGTTTCCGCTGCCATCGAAGCGTACCAGAAAGCCATTGAACTCAACCCGGATTTCGTCCTTCCCTATAACAATCTCGGCACCCTGTACGATAGCATCGGGGAATACGAGAAAGCCACCGAAATCTTCAGTAAAGGACTTCGAGCAGATCCCAACCATCCTACCCTTCGATACAATCTGGGAATCGCCTTCGAAATTAAAAAGGAGTATACGGAGGCAAAAAAGCACTATGAATTGGCCCTGCGGTCCCGTCCGGGATGGATCGATGGGTTGAATAACCTTGCCCACGTACTCCAAGAGTTGGGGGATTACGATAGAGCCCTTCACGCGTACAAAGAGATTCTTTCGATCGATGCAACGAACTACCGTGCGAAGAGCAACATTGCTTCCATCCTGGCTGAACAAGGAAGAGATACCGAAGCTCTCGAATACCTTAGAAGTGCCTTAGAAATAAATCCCAAATATCCCAAGGCGATTTCCAGTATCGGTCAGCTTCTTTCAAGAAAACCTCCTTCTCAGGGAATTCTGAAAGAGTTCGAGAAACTCGTTCGCGCCAATCCCGATGCGCTGGAACTGAGGCTTCAATACGCTCGTGCTTTAGTTTCCGTAGGGGAGTTCGTTGAGGCGGAAACAGAGTACCGGCAGGTCTGCACCGCTTTTCCCGATCATCCCGAAGCTTTACGAGGGTTGGGGCGCCTCTACTACCTCATGGGGGACAAGGGGAAGGGGGAAGAGTATTTCCAGAAAGCTCTCCAGTTGGATCCGGCTTCCCACAGATTTCGCCTGGAACTTGCGAAAGATCTGAAAAGTAGAGGCAGGTTCATCGAAGCTAACGACCAGGTTGAAGAGTACCTTAAAAAGGAGCCGAACAACCTGGAAGGTTTACTGTTGAAAGGGGAACTCCTGATTGCCCTGGAAAAGTACAGGGAAGCGATGGATTACTTTTCGGATTTGAATGAACGGTTTCCCCAGAATCCCGAAGTGTTGGCTAACTTTGCCAAGGTATACCAGCTTCTCGGTGAAAAAGAGGCTGCCATTCACACGGTAGATGAACTGGTCACCCTTCAAAGCAGGGGGGCTACTCCTCGAGACCTCAACGCTATCAACGAAAGCCTGGCCCTGTACGAACAGGCGGTAAAAGCCTTCGAACAGGACCGCCAGGAAGCTTGGGAACGGAGTCTCACTAGGCTGAGCGAGCTAGTAAAAAAGAGTACAGAGGAAGAGGAAGGGCCTTTCTATATCGAGGAAGCTCCTCAACAGGAGGAGGAGTCCATTCCCATTCTCGATTTCGGAGGAGAGACAATCTCTAAGGAAGAGGCAGAGGAAGAAACTCCTGAAGAGGAGGAATCTCTAGAGGAAGAAGTGGAAGTCTACGAACGAACTCCACCCTTGATCCAGCTTCCGGAAGAAGGGGAACTGCCTTCGGATCTTACCCGGTTCCGTCCTCCTCCCTTCTTTACCAAAGGAACCAAGCCTATTACTCCGGATGAAAATCCACCTGAACCGATTCGTGTAGCCCCATCCCCTTTAGGGGGAATCCCTCCCCAACCTCAGATGATTCCGGCTCAGGGGTTTAGTCCAACACCTTCCCCCCTTCCGTACAGCCCCCCCTTGGGAACCGCAGGATCTTACCCGCCATCTTATGGAAGCATGGGCTTTCCTCCTTCTACTCCTCCTGCAGGCGGGAACTATCCTCCCCAAGGAAACGTCCCGCCTTCGTTTACTCCCCCTGTGGGCGGTACAGGATCCTACACACCACCCCCTGCACCTATGGCTCCTTCACCCTCCCCATTCCCTTCTCCTCCTCCAGGGGGCCCTGGACCCTATGAAGTCCCATCTCAAGCGCCTCCCATGCAGAGCGCTCCAGAAGCAGGCGAACCCCTTTTCCCCGAAGCGCCACTAGCTTCCGAGGAGGGCGTTCCCGAGAGTACTGAAGGAGAGTCGGCCGGAGAGGAAGCCGCTCAGGAAAGCGCTACGCCCACACCTGCAGAGGAAGGGCGGGAGGAGGCTGGTATACCGTTAGAGGAGGGGGCTCCTCCAGTTGAAGAAGAACTGTCCCCCGAGGAACCCGCTTTTCCCGAACCCGAGACGGAGAAGCAACCGGCAGAAGATAAGACGGCCCAGGAAGGTTATCCAGAGGAACTTGTAGAAGAAGAACCGCCCGAGCAACTGGAATCTATGCAAGAAACAGAGCCTCCTGAATCAGTCGTGCCTCCCTCTGTCGAAGAAGAAACGGCTCTACCCGAGGAAAGCGAACCTCTTCCTGAAGAGGTTCTTGAAGAAAGCCCACTTCCCCTCGAAGAGGAAGCCGGTCTATTGCCAGAGAATACTCCGGAAGAGGCTATCGAGCCAGAAGAACCTTCTATATCTCTTCCCGAAGAAGAAACACCTTCCGAAGCCACACCAGAGATTTCCGAACCTATGGAGATGGGTTCAATACCCCCATCCAGTACACAGCCCGAACCCGTACAAGGTCCCGAACCGTTCCCCAAATCTAAACCCACCTCCCCTCCCGAGCCTATTTCGCCCGTGGCAAAAGCGGAAATAAGTCTTCTGGATTACCTCCTCTCCCTATCCCGGGCCCTACCCGCAGAAAAACAAAAGGAGTTCCTCCAGAGCGACTACCTCCTGAAAATAGAATTCTTGAAGAACCGATTGGCGGGGTATAAAGGTTTCCTAAAAGACAAAGCGCCTATAGACCTAGGACCTCCCAAACTGGTAGGGCCTCTACCCAAATCCAAGGTGAAAAAAACCCTCGGCTTCCTTACAGAAATGGCTCAGTTCTATCCCAACCCTGACGCGGCAAGGGTCCTGCAAGAAAAGATCTACAGAGTACTGGAAAAAATCCCGAACAATCAAAACAAGGAGCCTCAGGGATGACGAACGAAGAAAAGAACCTGCTACATGTGAAACGTTACATCGAAAAGATCCCTGCCCTTCCTGTCACGGTAACCAAGATCCTTGAGATCTGTAACAACCCCAACACCTCCCCCATCGACCTGAACCGGGTAATCAGCGTGGATCCCGTGTTGATGGGGCGGGTATTGAAGTTGATCAATTCCGCGTACTATGGCCTTTCCAACCAGGTAACTTCTCTGGCCCGAGCGATCATCATGCTAGGGATCAATACAGTGAAGAACCTCGCCTTGAGTACTGCGGTCATGCAATCCCTCAGTCCCAAGGCAGACAATCAGGCCCTCAACATGCAGGGATTCTGGAGACATTCCCTCTGTGTGGGGGTTACATCCAAATTGATCGCCAAAGCAAGAAAAATCGATCCGAAAGAGTTAGAAGAATACTTCATCGCGGGACTTCTCCACGATATGGGGAAAATACCCCTGAACAATACCCTGACCGACCTCTACGTTCAAACCCTCGCCAAGTCCGATCGAGAACATTGTTCCCTCCATGTGGCAGAGAAAGCCGTCATAGGATACGATCACCGGGAGATCGGCCTCATTATTGGGGAACAGTGGAAGCTGGGTGGGGGAATTTTGGACACCATTCGATTTCACCACTCTCTCATGGAATACTTTGGTCCCTACAAGAACATAGTATTCACGGTAGGGGTTGCTAACTACTATGCCAACGTGAATGAAATTGGATTTTCAGGCAACCGGTACCCGGATCCTACCCCCGATGAAGTGCTGAAACACCTAGGAATCCAATGGGAACTGTTCGAAGACATCTCGGAAGAAGTGGTCCGGGAGATCGAAAAAGCCCAGATTTTCCTGAAAATCGCCACCGAAGAAGGTTAGGAAGAGGAAAAGGGAATGCCAAAGGGAACACTCCTTCGATTCTGGGGAGTTAGAGGATCCATCCCCTGCCCGGGGCCCACCACTGTAAAATACGGAGGGAATACAACCTGTCTGGAACTTCGCTTTGGGGAACGGGAACAATTGGTGATCATTGACGCGGGTTCGGGTATCCGCCCCTTAGGGGATTTCCTCATGAAGCATGATTTCCCAAAGGGGCCCATTCGAACGGATATCCTGATTTCCCATACTCACTGGGACCATATCATGGGGTTTCCCTTCTTTACCCCCATCTACATAAAAAGTTCCCAGATAAACGTGTATGGACCCGTAACCTACGAGGAAGACACCCTAGACAAGATCATCGGAGACCAATTGCGGTACCGCTACTTCCCCGTTCGCCAGGAAGAATTGGCCGCTACTATCCGCTACCATCAGCTACGGGAAACCTCCTTCCTGTTGGGAGACGAGGTGTTCGTCACCACCAAGTACTTAAACCACCCTATCCTTTGCCTGGGCTACCGGTTCGAGTATAAGGGGAAAGTATTATGCACCGCTTACGACACCGAGCCGTTCCGGAACGTGTTTCCCACTGACCCTTCCCATCCGGATTACGACCCTGTAGCTGCCGAGGAAGGAGAACTGGCCGCGAAGGAAGAAACCGAAAAGTTCCTGCGATTTATCCAGGGGGCAGACATCCTTGTTCATGATACCCAGTACACGTTGGACGAGTACAAAGCCTCCAAGATCGGATGGGGGCACAGTACCTACGAGCACGCCATCAACTCCGCTCATAAGGCAGGAGTTAAGAAACTTGTTCTGTTCCACCACGATCCATTGAGGACGGACGAGCAGCTGGACACGTTACTTGAAAAATACCGCTCTTCCATCCAAGGTCGAACTCACTTACAAATCGAAGTTGCCCGGGAAGGCCTCGAACTGGAGCTGTGAATACCAGGTCTATTGGGAAAGTACAATTCCGTAGCGCTACTAGTTCTTGCATCAGGCCAATTCTTGCATTAGAGTGCCCGCTCGTACAAAACAACTTAGCTGCCCTACCGCGACCCTTGAACAGGTGCCCGGTCTTCCGGTAAAATTAGTTTCGTTGGGGGATTAGCTCAGTTGGTAGAGCGATAGGTTCGCAATCTATAGGTCAGGGGTTCGAATCCCCTATCCTCCAAACCAAAGCCGCTATTAGAGGGCGTCCTTATTCCCCTCCACCTTCTCCCTAAACCTTTCCAGCTCTTTTCCTTCCAATCCAGAGGCGGCTCCTATCTCTTCCCATTCCTTTTCCAAGATGGCACCTTTTGATTCAAGTCGTTTCACCAGGGCCCGTAACGCTTCCCGCTCTTTGCCGGAGAACGGCACCCCCCTTAGCACGTACTCCTCAAAGGCTTCCATTGCGATGGGACACACCCGTTTCGTAATCTCGAAGATTACCTGGGCATAGAGCCGGATTTCCTTCTGGGCATGGGGATCCATCCGAAGCTTCAGAAAATGCATCAGGTTGTGCAGATCCATCTGCCAGTACCATTCGGTGTACGCGCAGAGGGGAAGGACGATCCGGGCTACCTCCCGGGCAAGACCGGTTTCCAGTAGTTCCTCGTACACCTTGTAGGCCTCTCCCTGCAGGGTACTCAGGCGCCGGAGAATCCCTTCACCAACCTCCGGTGGAAAGGGTTCAGTGGCCCGGCCTTGCTTATTGTCCTTACTCTGGGGTGCAAGGTCTTCCAAGGCAGGTAGGTAAAACTCTTCCTTCAACACGCTGTAGCGACCCGATATCTCGTTCACCCGGGCTGTGCGATGGCGAATCCATTGCCGGGCCACGAAAATGGGTAGTTTGATATGAAAGGTGAGAACTACCTGCTCAAAAGGCGAGGTATGCTCGTTCCGTAACAGGTAGTGGATCAATCCCCGATCCTCCCGAAAGGTCTTTGTCCCCTTCCCATAGGAAACGCGGGCCGCCTGTACGATCCGTTCATCGCTACCCAAGTAATCCACCAATCGAACGAACCCCTTGTCCAACACGGGGAACTCTTTATCCAATATTTCCTCTGCCGAGGGTACAATACAGTGCGCCATGTTTCTATCCTATCCGAAAACAGAAAAACTTTGTATCCTTTATATGGAGAACCATGTGAAGATGAACACGTTGGGACATACCCCCTTCTACGAGCACAGACCCATGAAAGAACGCATCGGGTTGTGGGGTCTTGCCTTCCTCTTCTTGGTCCTACTCATTGGTGTGAGCGCTGGAGTCACTCAAGCCCAAACCAAAGGCTCTACCCAGAAGAAAGACCTGGTTCGGGTGTATCAGGCCCAGGAACAGGGAGGAGCTTACCTGTTCTATGGCGACAACGATTACCCCATACCCGTGTGGATCTCTATCGATTTCCCCACCCTATACAACCTGAAAAGTTCCGTTTCCCTTCCCTTCCGTGCCCTTCTTCCTCCCCGCTCGGAAAAGGTTCCCCTGTTCCAGCTGGAATCCCTTCCCAATTCCGGGCGTAAGAGTTTCCGGATGACTGTTTCCTATGCCAAAGGGGACCCCACATCCGTTCGACCAGATCCCAACTTTTTGTACCTGTTTCCTTTTCCTCACGGGAAGAAGTACCGTCTGAGTCAGGGTCCCAACGGAGCGTTTACCCACTATGGGGAGAACCAGTATGCCTACGATTTCGATTTGGATATGGGAAGCCTGGTAACAGCCGCTCGAGACGGTACCGTGCTAGAGGTGAAGGCTGATTCCAACCGGGGAGGCCCTTCCACCGCTTACGCCCAGGATGCCAATTATATTCTGATCCATCACGAGGATGGAACCTTTGGGAACTATGTTCATCTGAAACAGAATGGATCTTTAGTAAAGGCAGGAGATCGGGTGAAAGCGGGAGATCCCCTTGGGTACAGCGGGAACACGGGAGTAAGCTCTGGGCCCCACCTCCATTTCGACGTGCGAATCCCAACCGTTGAGGGGAAGATGGTTTCCATCCCCATTCAATTCCTCAACTACGACGGTTCCCCCGTTTCTCCTGAAGAGGGGGAGTACTACTACGCGTTCCATCCCGGGAATCCTCCCTTCCCAGTCGTATTCGGCAGTGCGTTGAAAGAGGAAGACTTTGCCACTCACCAAAGAAAGATTCCAGCCAACGGCAAGATAGACCTTCGGTTCGAACAGGTGGATTCCACCTATATAGTCTACTTGGCCAATGGAATGAGGAACGCTCAGGAAGTGACGGTGGACTTTCGATTGGTAAACCTAGTATCGGGGAAAAAGAGTCCCATCACAGTGCAAGTACAGGGAGAAACCGAAGTGTTCCTAACCCTCCTGAAAGCAGTACCCAAAGCAACGGTTCTGGAGTATGGATACGCTCTCCGATACCGGCCCGCATCTACACCCTAACGGTCTACCGGGGCAATTCTTCCGGGTATTTTCGCCGCACTAGGAACTCCTTCTTCTCAATCTTTTCCGAGTTCTTGGTAAGGGCTACCATTTCCTGGTACAGCACATGCTGGACTCGAATAAAGGGTTCCTCTTTTTCCGGTTTCTTTCGCACGTATTTCCCCGAGGGGAGAAGGATGCTAGCCTTCTGGTTGTCCTTGAAATACAGTTTCAGCAGTTGGATCATGCGCTTGCGGAGTTCCTTCTGGTCGATGGGAAACATCAGTTCAATACGCCGTTCCAGGTTCCGGTTCATCCAATCGGCCGAAGCGCAGTACACTTCCTCTGATCCGCCGTTCTGGAAATAGTAGATCCGGCTGTGTTCCAGGAATCGATCCACGATACTCACCACCGTGATATTCTCACTCAACCCCTCCACGCCAGGTACCAGCATGCAGATCCCTCGAACGTTCAAGAAGATCCGCACCCCTGCCTGCGAAGCCCGATAGAGGGCGGAAATGATGTCCGTATCGGCAAGGGAGTTCATCTTGGCCATGATCAGACCTGGAGACTCCTTCGTGGTGCGAGCGATTTCCCGTTCGATGAGGGTCAAGAGCCTACCCTTCAATCCTGAAGGCGCCATGGCAAGCCTTCGAAGGTTGGGAATGGCTGAATACCCCGTCACCGCGTTGAAGAACAGGGCCAGTTCATAGGTAATATCTTCCCGGGAGGTGAGAAGCCCGATATCCGTGTAGAGTCGAGCGGTTTTTTCGTTGTAGTTTCCCGTGGAAAGGTGTGCGTACCGCCGCACTGTGTTGCCCTCCCTCCGGACGATCAGAAGAGCCTTCGCGTGAACTTTCAAGTGGGCGATCCCATAGATCACGATCACTCCTGCTTTTTCCAGCCGGATTGCCCATTCGATGTTCCGTTCCTCATCGAACCGGGCCTTCAGTTCCACTAAAGCCGTCACCTGTTTTTTGTTTCGGGCCGCCAGTTCTAAGGCCTGAATGATGGGTGAATCGAACGAGGTCCGGTAGAGGGTGATTTTAATGGACAGAACATCCGGGTCTAGAGCCGCGTCCTTGAGAAAGGTAACCACATGATGAAAGGACTCGTAAGGATGATGGAGAAGGACATCTGTACGACTCAACACGGACCAGTAGGATTCATCCTCCGGTAACGAAGGAGAGGGAAGGGGATTCCAAGGAACATCCCGCAAGGCTTCGAATCCCGGAAGAGAAACAAGACTCATCAAACTTCCCAGGTCCAAGGGACCAGGGATCTCGTACACGTCCTCCATGTTCAGATCGATCCGAGCCACGATGGAATCCCGAAGCTTCTCGCCCCCTCCCACGCAGGAGAGTCTCACTGCGGGGCTCTGTTCCCGTTGAGCCAACACTTCCACCATGGCGTCGATGAAATCATCGTCCCTCTCTTCGTCCACTCCCATGTCGGCGTCCCGGGTAACCCGGAACACAAGGGAATCCTTTACCTGATAGCCGGGAAACAATCTAGCCCCAAACTTCTGGATAACATACTCCAGGACTGTAAAGGCTACTGTCCCGTCCTCCGTAGGCAGGAACAGAATCCGGGGTATACTTTCTGGAACCTGGATCAAGGCTATCCGTTCCGTTCCTTCCTCCCCATCCTCTACGTCCCCTTGTTTCTCCAAAAGGTAAGCGATGTACAGTCGAAGGTTCCGGACGGCGGGGAAAGAAGATCCAGAAGAGACGCGGATAGGGGTAAGCACAGGGAACACTTCTTTCTCGAAGAAGGTTTCGATGAACTCAAGGTGTTTAGGTCTCCAGGCTGAGGGCTTGAGATAGAGGATCCCGTGGCTTTCCAACCCAGGCAGAATCTCTTCATGAAGGATTCGGTACTGAGCATCTACGATTTCCCTCACTTCCTTTCGAATGCGATCCAACTGCTCAGAGGGCCGTAAACCCGAGGGGCAGTTTACCTGGTTACCTGAGAGGATCTGCCGCTTCACGTAGGCCACACGAACCTGAAAGAACTCGTCGAAGTTGGAGCTCACGATACAGAGGAACTTCAAACGTTCCAATAAAGGGACAGTGGGATCCATTGCTTCTTCCAGCACCCTCCGGTTGAACTGGAGCCAGCTTAGTTCCCGATTGAAGAAAACAGGAAAAGACCTGTCTGACCCTCCATGGGCATGCACTTTTTTCTTCTTCCCCATACGGTTCTTCCTTATGTCACAGCATCCGAACTGTGTATCCAAACACTTCCTCGAACATTTCGCTTTTTAAACGTAACCCCGCCCGTTCCACCTGTGGATTTCCATTATATTCCACCTGGAGCAGAATCTCTTCATCTCGTTTCTCTAAATGCACCTTTCGGATTCGCTGGGAATGCCCCCTATCCAATCCATCAGCCAATCGAAGGATGGAGGCTAGTTTCAATACCAACATCCGTTCTTCCCTTCCCAATATCATGAACCTAGGATGGGAAGGGACAGGTAGGGCCTTTCGATGGTACCTCACGATATTGGAAATAATCCGCAAATCTCCCCTCGAATACCCGAACATCTCAGAGTTTGCAATGATGTACTGTCCATGCTTATGGTGTTTGGCGGTATTGATGAAGTTCCCGATATCGTGGAGGATGGCAGCGGACTCCAAAAGAAGTCTGGCGTGGCTGTCCAACCCATGTTCCTCCTGCAACTGATCGAAGATCTGCAAAGACAACCGGGCCACGTGAAGGCTATGGGCCTCATCGAAATGGTACTTTCTACCTAAGCTGATCGCAGAAGCCACCACCTGAGAGTAGAACTGTTCTCCCACAGCCCGGGAAGTATCCAAGGCAAAGCTCAATAGGACTCCTTCCCGGATACTCACATCGGGAACGATGAGGAACTCTGCGGCCGTGGCGTTGAGGAAGTACTTCACCACCAGAAGGGCTGCCACCAACCCCTCCGCCTCGTTGTAAGTAACCTGCAAGAGCCGGACGCATTCGTCTACCGTGCAGTGTTTCAACCGGTCCACGAACTCGATAAACGCGTTCTTCTTGATGATGGAGTAGTGTTCGTGCACTTTCTTCCCCACTCGCTCTGCCGCTAGCCGAACATCCCCCCCAATGGTCACGAAGTATTTGATCCGGGATAGATCGAACTCCGCTTCGAGGAGCTCCTGGGTGTTCCGAATATGTTCCCGGATGTATCCTTCCACATGACTGTAACTTTCCGAGTTGGGAGAAATATGCTGCTGGATCCGTACCGTCCCGATCCGTAACGAATGGGCAGAAACCATCTTCCCCCGCTGAAGAAGCATCAGTTCCGTTGTGCCCCCTCCCACTTCGATGATGAGAGTGTTCGTGCGAGCGATATCCTTTTTCAAGTCACGAATCGCGTGTTGAACAGCCAAATAGGTCAGGTGATTCTCCTCGATCCCTTCGATCACATCCACCTTAAATCCTGTGCGCATCCGCACCCGATCGATGAACATGTCCCGATTCTTCGCTTCCCGTATGGCTGCGGTAGCAATGACCCGCACGTTTTCCTGGGAAATCTGCCACCCCTGCAACAGTTCAAGGAATCCAGAAAGGACCCGTAGACAGAGCTGGAACGTTTCCCGGCTGATCGACCCATTTAGGAATACATCCTTCCCCAGAGGAACGGGCCGAATGGCCCGATCGAGCCTTCTCCATTCCCCCGAAGGGTCGATCTCGGCAACCACCAACCGAATGGCCGTAGAACCGATATCGATCACTCCCACGAGTCGAGGAGTACTAATCTTCGTGCTAGCCATGTTCCTTCCCCTTTAACTCCTCCGCTAGAAGGAAAGCCGCCCCTACAGCTACCGCGTCCTCCAAGAACGTGGAGATTAGAACCCGTACCGTTTTTACCAGCGAAGGTAACGCGTGTTTCCGCATGGAAGCCTCAGCGGCATCCACGTAGAAGCTGCCGAACCTTTCCACCAACCCTCCCCCCAGAACAAACCCTTCAGGGTTGAGGATATGCACCAGGTTCGCCATACCGATCCCTAAGTACCAGGCGGACCGTAGAATAGCCTTCTCCACCTCCTTCTCTCCCGCGTCTACCGCCTTCTTCAGTACGCTGCTTTTGATCTTCCTGTAGTCCGTTCCTGCTTTATCGAGAACGGTCTGGGCCTTTCCCGTCGCCGCTAACGCGACCACATCCTTCGCAATGGCACTCCGGGACACAAATGCTTCCAGGTGCCCGTATCCACCACACCCGCACAGGTTCCCATTCGGTTCCACGATAGTGTGCCCCACTTCCCCTGCTCCTCCAAAGGAACCCCTATATAGTTCCCCATTCAGCATGATCCCGGAACCCAAACCGGTTCCTGGGAAAAGGCCGATCACATGTTTCATCCCTTTTGCTACACCTTTTCGGGCTTCCGCGTAGGTAGCAAGGTTTACATCGTTATCGACCACTACTGGAAGGGAGAAAGTCTTTTCCAGCTGTTTGCGTAGGGGATAGTTCTGGAACCCCAGGTTCGGAGCCTCCAGCACGATCCCTTTCCTGAAATTCACCACCCCAGGAGCGCCCATACCAATCCCTTCGATCTCTGCCAAGGAAATGGACGCTTCCTCCAAACACTCTTCGATACACTGGACAATGGCAGCGTAGACTTCCTGAGCCTTCCGGGAAGCCACACTTTTCCGCTTCAACCGGTGGAGGATATTCCCTTTATCGTCCAAGATGCAACAGAGCATCTTGGTGGCTCCCAGATCGAACCCTATTCGCTTTCCCATTCTTTCCTCCCCACAAGCTTCGGGGTACTAACGGGGCAAGAGCCCATAGGCCTGCTTTAGGGCCAGTACTTGTTCTACCCCGGTATCGATTTCTTCCTCCGTGAGCGTTCCTTCTCGCACCAGCTCCTCCACGACAGATACTATATCCTCAATTCGATACCGGGTGTAGAGGAGAAGGATATCGACTCCCGCTTGAAAAGAGCGCAATACCGTCTCTTTCAGCGAGTACCTGCTGGATAGGGCGCCCATCTCCAAACCATCGCTCATCACCACACCTTGAAACCCCAACCGGTCCCGGAGTAGTCCTTTCAGAATCCGCTTAGAAAGGGTTACCGGGAACTCTGGATCGATCCGGGGATACAGGATGTGGGCAGTCATCACTACCGGGGCACCTGCCCGAATGGCACCCCGAAAGGGAACTAGATCCCGCTGGAACAATTCCTCTTCGGTGTAAGGAAGAACGGGTAGACTCGAGTGGCTATCGGTACGGGTACTTCCATGGCCAGGAAAGTGCTTGATCACGGGGAT
>CAKZQO010000297.1 GCA_937140905.1 uncultured Spirochaeta sp. | reverse complement strand
TGGGTGCTTTCCTTTACCCCAATGCTTGCGGCGAGGAACACTACCCAGATGTTCAGGTACCTCATGATCTCATCCACCCAATCGAAGGGCTTTGTCCAAGGAAAATACCGGAGGAAGATCTGTATGGCGCCGATTCCGATGATGAATCCCATGACAAGGATGATGAGAATTGCCCGTACCCGGTCAACGATCCGATAGATCCGCTCAAGTCCCATGCCGTGCTCCCTCGATAGGTTTATTGAATAGCGAGAATCTTATCGATGAAGTCCGACCATTCTTTCCCTTTACCGCGGTACTGATCCAGCATCGGTTTCACTTTCTCTTTGAAGAGGTTGATGTCCTTTACCTCGTTGACCTGTACCCCTTCGTTGATCATCTTCTGGAGGGACGCTTTCTGGGCCTCCAGGCCGATCTCATTCTGATAGGAAGCGGCCTTTCGAGCGCTGTCCAGGACAATCTTCTTCAGATCTGCCGGCAGGGAATCCAGCCAGTCCTTCCGGAAGAAGTAGTACACCGCCGCAGCGATGTGGTTCGTCTTGCTCAAGTATTTCGCCACTTCATGGAACTTCATCGAGTAGATCATGTCCGGGGAAGCTTCCATACCATCGATCACCCCTGTCTGGAGAGCGTTGTATATTTCGTTCCAGTCGGTAGTGACCCCTGAAGCTCCCAACGCGTTGAACATGGCGATGTATACCGGGTTCGGCCCTCGCATCTTGAGTCCCTTCAGGTCGTCGGGGACGTAGATCGGTCTGGGCTTTACCAGCATGTGCCGGAATCCCATGTTTTGTCCCCCTACGGCTGTTAGGTTGAGGGGAGCTACCAGCCGGGATACTTCCCCTTCCATTCCATCCAGAACCCGAACATAGTGGGCATCGTCCTTGAAGAGGTAGGGGAACTCGAACATCTGTAACTGGGGAACGTTGGCTCCCGGCCCTGTTCCCGGAGCGGATACCACCATTTCGAGGGCGCCGGTTTTCGTCATCTCTACCTGCTCCCTCTGACTCCCTAACTCGCTTCCGAAGTTCGCCGTTGCCTGGATACGGCCAGCCGCCTGCTGTTCTACCAGTTCCACGAACTTCTTCAAGGCCCGTCCAACGGTACCCCCGGGGGCTAGGTTCGTCGAGGTGCGCATCTTGATGGGTTTCTGTTCCTTGGCTCCCGCGGCAAACAGGATCCCTGCCGAAACGAGTAGCACGATCCCTACTAGAAACCATCGTTTCTTTCGCATAATACCCTCCCTTCCTATGAAATTGTTTCGTTTTCTATCGGTAACCGATAGAGATCAAGATGGATTTAGGGTATGCTGACCGTACGGATTTGTCAAGAGACTGGATATTTTTTAGCTCAAAAATAGGTTGTTGAATTACAAGTACTAGTGATATAGTTAAAATATGTGAATACTACAATATAGGAGGTGCCTACATGTATTCAAAAAAGTGCATACCGGGAGGTATAGCTGTCGTAGTCGCCACATTCTTTCTCTCTTCCTGCTGGTTCGGGTCTTCTGATAGTGGTTACGATACAGTGAAGGGTTCCCTCAGTATTCGTTCGGTAAGCCCGGGGGCTAGTACTCTACAGGGGTCCATCTTCCCCCACACCTCTACTCTTCTGTTCGATACGATCCCGACTTCCCCTCCTTCTCCTCCTACAGGCGTCCAGGTGCGGGAACAGGCAGGACTGGCAAGCTCTCTAACTCTAACCTTGAAAGGTGTTTCTTTCATTATGAAGGGGGGTGACGAGGTAAAGGCTCTAGATCCGGACACTCGACCCCCCAAGGTCATCACCCTAACGGGAGATGGAAGCATCGCGCAAACTCTATCATTGGATGTGCCTGTGGGCACGATCGAAAAGGTAAAGCTCTTCTTTGACCCCTTCGCCAAGATCAAAGGAAAAATCGAGGATACCTATTTTTACGATGGCACCACTGCGTATGAACATGTATATCTGCAGACCAAGGCGCAGTACTACTTCGATGCCCAGACGGGAAAGATGATGGATTCCAAGGGGACGTTGGACGATCGGTCGGACGATATGGACGTATCCTCAAACCCGCCTGCCTACACATTTTTCCAGTATACCCCCCCTATCCAGGGAGCGGATCCCGAGGAGGCTCTCCTCTGCTTGACGAATCAACCCACGTACTTCTACGTGGAGTCCCCCATAGGTAAAACTATTTCGGCAGGAAGTGCACCAACCATCACCATAGCGGCAGACTTAAGTCGGATGCTCCGGTTCTCGATCGGGGGTAGCGAGTTCTGGCCGGATAGTCCAACGATTCAGGGTTGGCCCATGTTCGTAGCGAACCATTATCTAAACTATCTATTTGCCGCTTTTGTGGGACAAGCGGGATCGATCCAGGGATACGAGTATGTGTATGCGCTTACCGAGGACGAGCTCAATCAATCCTGGGCCAAGAAAGGCTGGATGACCCTCGTGTTCAGTAGTGATGGTTCTCTCGCGTATGGAGTTCTAGTGCCGGATGGTCAGGTAGAGAGCCCTGAAGGGTATGTGGCAAACTATTCTGTTAGCGGGAGCGCTAGTTCTTTTGACGTGCAGAAGAGTGCTACCTATTCGGTGAATATCTCTAACTTCGTGAAACAGTCTACTATGGAAGGTTCTGTTATTGCGGATTTAATAGCTCCGGCATACGATCCGAATAATCCATCTGGTTTAAGCAATGGGAAGGTCCGGTTTACTCTGAAGATGCAGTACAACTAGGTTCAAGGGTTTGTAGGACGAACTCTTACAAGAATTCTTCCTCTTTTCTGACTCCTCAGGGCGTTTTCTTTGCGGTACTCTTGGGGAAACGAATAAAAATGCGGAACGGAGAACAAGTCCTCTGGAAAGTATTGCAGGCTCGGGATCGAAGGCAACGGCTACGGGAAGAGCTTCTTGAACGGTATCGGAGCCCCCTAGTTCAGGTGAGTCCTATAAACCCAGGCCCTGTGAAGAATACCTCCTATGCCCTACGGGTACAGGATCTAGCGGAAGGAATCGTGCGTGCTTCCCTCCAAGCGATTGGAGTATCGATTCTCCAAGCAGAACGTGAACGGGAAGAAACAGGACCCTGGGCCCTCTTTGTGGTAGAAGGGGAGGCAACCCACGTAAAGAAAGCGTTGATCCATCTGGAAGAAACTCACCCGTTAGGGAGGTTGTTCGATCTGGATGTGATCGATCCAAAGGGGATTCCTCTTTCCCGCAGGACGCTTGGGTATCCCGAGCGGAGGTGTATCGTATGTGGAAGCCCCGTGTCTTCCTGTATTCGTGCCGCGAAACATAGCTTGGAAGAGGTTTGGAAGGCCGCTACGGAACGAGTCGATGCCTATACTAGGTATAACCTTGAAACCCATCACCCTGAAGCCCATGACAAAGATACCGTTGCGGTTCGAATTGCCGCTCTATGCCAAAAGGCATTACGGGAAGAGGTGGAGCTCTCCCCAAAGCCAGGCTTGGTGGATAGGGAAGATCCTGGAGCCCACACCGACATGTGTCTTCATACCTTCTACCGTTCAATCTTTACCCTTGTCCCGTACTTCCGGGAGACAGTTCGGGCAGGGGAAAACACTTGCCGAATCCCTTTGGCCGAAGTACTTCCCCGGGTGCGTCGGATAGGAATCGATGCTGAACGAGCCATGTTCGCTGCAACCGGTGGGGTCAATACCCACAAGGGGGCTATCTTTTCCTTAGGGATCCTTTGTCTGTCGATCGGTCGCCTGGAGGGATTGGGTTTAACCCCTACCGTCTCCCGAGTTCTCCGGGTAGCCCGTGGCATGTGTAAAGGGCTTGTAAAAAAGGAATGGGGGAAGGATTCTACCATTCTTCACACAAAAGGATGGAAGGCTTACAAACAGTATGGAGTGACAGGAGCAAGAGGAGAGGCAGAGAAGGGATTCCCGAGGGTTCGTTTCTTTGCCTTGCCCCTTCTTAAACTGTTGACTTCCCTGTTTCCGAACAGGCGAGATCAGTGCCTTCTTACTGTACTCCTAGGATTGATGGTGATCGTGAAGGACACCAACGTTTTAGGTCGCGGCGGATTAATAGGCCTTCGGTGGATGCGACTGTTTTCCCTTCGGGTTCTTTTATGGGGCGGAGCGTTCACGGGTAGAGGGATGCGGCTTCTTCGAGTCTTCCGGGAGAAATGCAAAGCCCGCAACTTAAGTCCGGGGGGATCGGCCGATCTTTTAGCGGTCACGATCTTCCTCGATTCCCTCACCTCTGGACAGAGAAACTAATTTCATGGATGATGGGTCATCCATGAATATCGTAATCGACACTCACACTCACTCAGTGGCATCTGGTCACGCGTATTCCACGGTGGACGATCTAGCCCGTGCTGCGACGGTTAGAGGCTTGTATGGATTCGTCCTTACCGATCACGGTCCTGCCTTACCAGGAGGCACCCATCCGTATCATTTCAGTAACCTTCGCGTTCTCCCCGATCAGATCCATGGCGCCCGATTCTACCGGGGAATCGAAGCGAACATTCTCGATACCCGGGGTTCTTTGGACCTGGAAGAAAAGCTTTTGGGGCGACTGGATTATGTTCTGGCTGGGCTGCACGAGATCTGTTTCCCTCCCAAAAACCAAGAGGACCATACAGAAGCTCTGTTAGCTGCCCTTAAAAGTCCCTTCGTGGATGCCATCTCCCATCCGGGAAACCCTTCCTATCCGGTGGACTACGAAGCGGTGGTAGAAGCCGCCGCCCGGTATGGAAAGGCGCTGGAAATTAACAACGCTTCCTTCAAGATTCGTAAGGGAAGCGATGAAAACTGCCTCTATATTGCGCAGCTCTGCGTGCAAAAGGGAACGTTAATGGTGCTGGGAAGCGATGCTCATTACCACGCGGATCTAGGCCGGTTCGAAAAGGCGTTATCCATCGTGAAAGCCGCAGGAGCTCCCGAGGAACTCCTGATCAATAGTTCCGTGGAGCGGTTCCACGCTTTCATCGAGCGGAGAAAGGCAGAACGCCGGCAGTGGGCTTCGGGCCTAAGGGGAGCGTGAAGACTGAAACCGCTTTAATCTTAGTACTCGGCCGCCGTGTCTAGCAAGGCTTTCATGTACCCCATGGCGTAAGCCATTCCCGCGTGCCAGGGAGCGGCGCAGCTCATCTGGGGTGTATGATCGGGGATCAGGATCCCTTGATACCCACAGGCTTTTAGGATCCGGATTACCTTCTTCATGTCCACATCCCCCTCATCGATGAACACTTCCTTATAGTAAGGCACCTTACCGCGGACATTACGGAAATGAATGTAAGCTACCCGGCCTTGGCAAACATAGTGCTGGATGGTCCGGTAGATGTCCCCGTCCTGCATCTCGGCCAGAGTGCCAAGGCAAAACTCCAACCCTACCGAAGGGGAGGGGAACCGGTCTAGAAGGCGCTGGTATAATTCGGGACGGTAGACCAAGCGGGGTTGTCTCCTTACCCGTTCTAGGGGTGGGTCGTCCGGATGAAGGGCCAGGATTACTCCCGCTTCTTCTGCCGTAGGGATCATTTCGGTCAGAAAGTACTCTAGCCGTTGCCACAGTTCCTCATGGCTGATCTCAGGAAGGTATCCAACGGGCGCATTCCTGTCGTACACCATGTTCCACACCATTCCCAGCGGAATGGGTTCTTCTACCGGTCCGTTCATTCCCACCGAAAGGGCGCCTCCGCGGGCGAAGGGTCCCGTGATACGGCCTGCCACGCCCGCGATGCTAAAATTGTACCCGATGATTTTTATTCCCGCCCGTCCCGCGTCCCGCACGATCTGTTTCAAACGTTCGATCTGTTCCTGTTTTCGGGGACCATCGAGGAGCACATCGTGCCAATCCGCAGGATCGAAGTTCTCGATCGCCTCGAAAGCGAGGCCGTGTCTAGCCATGGAATCCCGAAGGTACACGAAGTGATCGTAGGTCCAGAGGGATCGGGTGGCTCCTGCTTCCCCCCACCCATGCAGATCCCCCACGGGCTGGTTTTCCGCTACTGTGTGTCCCGACCCTTTGTGAAAATAGTCTACCAGGTGGACCACCGCGTGCGTGGCCCCGCATTGGCGCGCGAACTGGTAGTACTCCTCGTTTAGCATGTAATGATAGAACCCAAACCCAAGTTTCATAGAGACCTCTTACAAGAAAGTACAATAAATGCTACTCACCGTCGATGGGGTGTTCTAGAGGGAAACACGTTCCTTTGGGACAGCCTAAAGTTAGATCAAACCGCCCTATCCTGATTAGAACCCGATGGAGATTCCCCCATCCACCGCAAGGCAGGTGCCGGTGATGAACCTGGCAGCAGGCGAGCAGAGGTACACCGCTGCCCACCCAATATCCTCTGGGCTTCCAAATCTACCTAAAGGGGTGCGACCCAATACTTTTCGTTTTCGTTCCGGATCCCCTTCCATCGCTTTCCGGCTCATCTCGGTTTCGATCCAACCAGGAGCAATGGCGTTTACCCGTATGTTTTCCGTACCGTATTCCACTGCCAGGGTGCGCACCACCCCGAGCATGGCCGATTTCGCTGCTGAATACGCCACCACGTACGGAATGCCGAATAGGGAGGCCATGGAAGCGATGTAGAGGATAGATCCTCCTCCGGATCTACGCATCAACGGAATGATAGCAGCGCTCAACGCATGGGCCCCCACGATGTGGGTGTCCAGGACTCGACGGAACTCTTCTGCGGAAACCTCTTCAGCCTTCTTCTTCAAATGAATTCCTGCGTTATTCACTAGAATCGTGGGCACGCCCACTTCCTGTTCGAGTCTAGCGAGAAACTGTGGGGCCTCTTCGGGCTTCGTGACATCGTACTCGTAAGCGTATACTTTGCCGGGATACGCTTGAGCAGTTTCTAGTAAAGGCTCTTTTCGTCGGGCAGCGACGATTACCCGAGCACCTGCCTCTACCAGGGCATCGGTAATGGCCCGACCGATTCCCGTTCCTCCTCCGGTCACAAGGGCAAGGGAACCGTTTAAACTGAAGGCTTCGCTGTGCTTCATCATACGTACCTCACTGTGGCATCAAGAGATTCGGCAGGAACATACAGAGCTGGGGAAAGACCACCAGCAGGATCACTACCGTGAGGATGGCCAGTAAAAAGGGCCAGGAATCTTTCAGGAACACGCTCACAGGCACCCCCGAAAGGGAACACACCGTGTACATGTTCACCCCCACCGGTGGGGTAACTCCCCCAAGTTGGATTAGGATGGCCATGATGATCCCAAAATGAACGGGATCGTACCCAACCCGTTGCACGATGGGGAGAAGGATGGGGGTAAGAAGGAGGATATTCACCGTTCCTTCCATCACGGTTCCCACCAAGAACAGGAACACGATGATAATTCCCATGACAACACCCGGAACGGTGGAAATCCCTAGCAAGAATTGAGCGAGACTCTGGGGCACCCGACCATAGGCCAACACGTATCCCAAGATAGCTGCCATGGACACGATCAACATGATGATGGCGTTATCCTCAACCGTGTCCTTGATCGCCTGTTTGAGTTTTTGGAAATCCAGTTCTTTATGGATAAAGAACCCCACCCAAATGGCGTACACGACGGCGAACGCTCCCGCTTCGCTGGGGGTAAAGATCCCCATGCGGATGGTAAACACCAGTAGGACAGGGAACAGAAGGGCCCAGATACTTTCTTTGATGTCCAGGAGGATTTCCTTCAAACTCTTTCGGGGCGGAAGCACAGGATCGTAGTTCCGGTGCTTGGCGATGAGGTAGGTGGTGATCATCAGGGCGCCCCCCATGAGAATCCCCGGAAGAATCCCCGCGATGAATAGCCTTCCAATAGACACCTGACCCACGAACCCGTATAGGATCAATCCGATGCTGGGGGGGATAATGGGCACGATGAGGGATCCGAAAGCAAGAACGCAGGTGGAAAACCCGTCCGAGTACCCCCTTGCTCGCATGGTAGGCATCAACAACCGGGTTTCCATAGCCGCGTCCGCGTTGGAGGATCCAGAAATGCCTCCCATGAGGATGCTCAATACAATGGAGGCTTGGGCGATACTTCCCCGGATGTGCCCAGCCAGGGCATCGGCAAACTTTAAAAGCCGCTGGGTGATTCCCGAGGCGTTCATGATATGACCTGCCAGGATGAAGAAGGGAACGGCCAACAGGGGAAAGGACTGCGTACCGGTAACCATCCGCTGTACCGCCAGGGAAAAAGGAATGGTAGATTGCTGCAGAAAGAACAAACTGGCTGAAATACCGATGGTGAAAGCAATCGGCATATTGATCAGCAGAAATATGGCAAATACGATTACGATCATCAGCATGGGAACACCTTCCTACCCTTTGCCCTTGGAACGGAGCAAGATGATCAGTTTCTCAACCGTCGTGAGGAGCATCAAGAAAGATCCCACCGGTACCGCGATGGTCACGAAAGAATAACTGATGGGAATATCGTTCATGATCCTCCCCACGTTCACGATGGCGATGTGGATTCCATTCACGATGATCATGGCGAGGAATACCAGAATGATTCCGTAGATGAGGACCATGAGCGCCTTCTGTACCTGGGGCGAGAACCGGTTGAATAGCATGTCGATTCCAATATGCCGGTTCTTGCGCCATGCCTGATTGGCGCCCAAATAGATCACCCACACGAATATGCCCTGCGCGATGTCTACCGACCAGTTGATCGGCGTACCCAGATACCGCGTGAGAGCCGCGATAAACACCAAGACCACCACAAACCCTAGGAGGATCTGGCTGGAGGTCTCCTCCAGCCAGATACCGAACTGAATGATCTTTTTCATCTTATTTACCGAGCACTTTCTCCACTTCCTTCTTTAAATCCACAAGACCCAGAGCCACGTACGCGTTCTGGGCTTTCTCTTTGAAGGGCTTCACGTTTACCGTATGGATCGTGGCCCCGCCCGCGGCCATTTTCTTCTCGTAATCCTTCTCCAGATCGAGAACGGTCTGGGTCACAAAGTCTCCCGCCTTGATGGCTTCTTCGAACAGGATTGTCTGGAACTCCTTGGGGAGTTGGTTGAACCATTTAGCGCCTACCACGGGTCCATTCATCAGCAGGATATGGTTGGTGAGGGAGATGTTCTTCGCCACTTCAAAGAGCTTGGCTCCGAAGGTAGCGGGATGCTGGGCTTCCGCTCCGTCGATCACCCCCTGCTGGAGAGCGGGGTAGGTTTCCACCCAAGGCATAGCGACGGGGGTAGCGCCTAGAGAGCGGATCGATTCCTGCCACACCGGCGCGCCGGGGGTGCGGATCCGCATTCCTTTCAGATCGTCCGGGGTAAGAACCGGTTTCTTGGTAACGAAGTTCCGGCCTCCGGCGTAATAGTTCAGTGCCAGGAGCACCAGATTGTGCTTTTCCTGGAGTTCCTTCTGCCAGCTCTTGAATAGGTCGGAAAGGAGGAACTTCTTTGCTTCGGCTGGATTCTCGAACAGGTAGGGAGCCAGCACGATCCCCATCTGTTTCACCCGCACTCCCAACCTTCCCGCGTCGGTATTGAAGGCTACGTCGGCGCCCAAAAGGGCCTGTTCCATCACGTCCTCATCCTGTCCAAGTTGAGCGTCCGGATACACGGTAGCCTGGAGCGCACCGTTGGTCCGTTTTCCCAGATTCTCCGCCAACAGGGCGTACCCCTTGTACATGGGGTCCGATGTGCTGATCACGGTGGAGATCCTTAAGGTGTATTTCTGCGCGGCTTTTGGGGCTTCCTGTTTCCCCCCCGCGTACAGGATCCCTCCAATCAGGGCCAAAACAACTAGCATACTGAGAAGCTTTTTCATGGGAACCTCCTCTTCCTGTCCCCTTCACGATTCACTTGATACAGAGAATCGACCGAAAGGGGTTTCTGGTTTTATTGTTTTCTATCGAAAACCGATAGTAAACGATATGGTAGGGAAAAAGATGAAGGTTGTCAATAGGGAATCCGGGAAGTTAAGGTGAAACGATTCTTTACCCGAAACAGGAAAGTGTTCGTGCCGTTTGGGTTCTTCCAGGTCGTGGACCTTGCGAGCTAATCCTGATGATATACGAATTGATGCGCCGCTTCCATTAATTTTGAATAAACCATTTCAGCGCTAGAAGCGAACTCAACTAGATAACGGAAACGAATGTCAAGATATTCGTGAGCCAGGATATTGCGAAGCCGAGTATTATCGGCCAATTTTTCCGCCCATTCCCCTTGGAACCCCGGCAGGGTTTGTAACCGTTTGAGGGTTTCCCGATAGGTCTGGGGAAGGGGTTGTTTTTCAGAAGCTAGGAGGATCTTAGCGATATCGAGGGAAGCGTTTACCAAATTTTCCACCCACCGTTCCAGGTTTCTTCGAAGGGATGGTTGAATTGTATACTCTTCATACGTGATGGAGACGAATTGGGGAGCATCCCGAAGTTCAGATTTCAGAAAGTCAAGGATCCTGATGATTCGCTCTTTATCCAAGGCGGAAAGGGAAGTTGAACGATTCTTTACTTCTATATAAGAGACGGTGAAATCAAGGTATTCTTCCACCAGTCGGCCAGCCTGCAGGAGGATTTTCCAACAGAGAGAGGGAGAATGGACAACAAGTGGAACTCCTTCCGTAAGGATAGTGTATACGAGCCGGGCAGATGCCCTATTCAGGACAATAAGATCGATCTCTTTTCCAGCAAGAGCGTCTATATCCCCCCAAATGTTCGTTTCCTCGGGATACTCTATGTCCTCCTCCAATTCCCAGAGTTCGCCTTTTGGAAAGAAATATACCCCTACATCTAAGTCGGAAACGTCTCGTTGGAGTCCTTTCGCGTAGGAGCCAAAGAGAAACGCGAAAGCCACATCCCTTCGGCCTGCGAAATAAGACTGTAACCGCTTAATTAGAGTATCCAATTCTAACCCCATCATGTTCAGCATAGGAAAGCGGAGCCGTGGAGTCAAGCTAAAAAGGGGGGCCCTCCTTAGAGTGCCCCCCTTTTAACTTATTTACCCGCTTTCTGCGCTTCTAAGGCCGCGTTCACGTGATCCTGGTCTAGGGAATACCAGGCACCGGTGGCGGCGTCTATGATAACCGGTATAAAGCCACCCAGCACGTCGAGGATAATCCAGCCCGCGCCGATAGAGTTGTTCAACACCACAGTCTTGTTCTCATACCCTTCCTTCCGGAACTCGATGGTGTAAGTTCGGTTCGCCTTCATTTCCAGTTCGAACGGGGTAGTCCCCACAAGCTGGCCGTTCACGTACACCTTGGCGCCCGAAGGATCGGAACTGTAGCCTACTTTCTGAGAGGTGCCTTTGAACAGGGTGGCGCAGCCGGCGAAAAACAGAAGGGACAGAATCCCCATCGCGAACGCCAAGGCCAATCCGCCAGTGGCTTTTGTGACGATAGTAGTGTGCTTCATAGATCCTCCCTCTAACACAATGAGTTTAAGGAAGAATATAGCAAACTGTGTGCCAAGGAAGCTGTATTGATAATTCATTGTATTGTAATGAATAGGAACCAATGCTGTTCAGCGTCTACGCTCCATTCGAAACTCGGGTTTCGTATGGAGAAAACTTTGGTTATTCCCTATAATGAAGTTCGTGGGAAAAGATAAGAAGTATCGGACCGTGCTACTTAGTTTCGTGGGGAACCGGGACCCGTACAACGACGCCAATGGATCCGAATCCCAGGACTGGGAATCCCGGGATGAGCCGTACGGACCCGTGCTCTCTCTTTTATCCGTTCGCGCATTTAATGAAGTGATCCTTTTTTGCACGGGGCCAGCCTACCTGGAACGGGCGTTGGGTGTGGAGCATGTGTTCCGGCAGTGGGGGAAGAAGTGCAACTTTACCCATCACCTTCTAGAGTTGGATTCGGTGATAGACTATGAGGAGATCTACAAGAAACTCTCCGCCGCTTTAAGGACACTTCAGGTGGTGGGTGGGCGAGGCATACCCGACACCGACAGGGATCTCTACGTGCTATTGGACCCTGGGACCCCGCAGATGCAAACCTGTTGGTTCCTTCTTGCCCGCTCCGGGGACCTGCGCGCCACCCTCCTGCAGGGGATCCCCCCCCGTTTCGGAGGAGGCTCCTACCGGGTGCGGGAGATCGCACTCAGCCAAATGACCCTTCCGCGAGTACTGCCCTTAGGCCCTGTCTATAACGGCTCCCGGGTTCTTGAAGAACAGGAAGAAGAGCTACGAGAGGGTCTGTCTTTACAGCCGGACGTTCGGTCGTTGCTGGAATCGAATACTTCGGCCACATTTCGGGAAGCCCTGAATAAAGCCCTCACCGTTGCCCGGTACTCCGACGTGTCCGTGATTCTCCGGGGAGAGCCGGGCACGGGTAAGGAACTTATCGCTCGTCTGATCCACGCAAGGAGCCCAAGGAAGAACAAACCCTTCGTGGCGATCAACTGCTCCGCCCTTACCCCTAGCCTCGTGGAAAGCGAACTCTTTGGTCACGCGCGGGGGGCTTTTACCGGCGCTACCCGGGATCGGACGGGAAAGTTCCGGGCCGCCGATGGAGGAACGATCCTTTTGGATGAGGTGGGAGACTTACCGTTAGAAGTACAGCCAAAGCTATTACGAGTTCTGCAAGAGAGAACGGTACACCCCGTGGGCTCGGAACAGGAATACCGAATCGATGTGCGGGTGTTGGCCGCCACGAACCGGGACCTCGAGGCCATGCTGGAAAAGGGGACCTTTCGGAGGGACCTGTACGATCGGCTGAACCAGGTAACCATTCATCTGCCGCCCCTGCGGGAACGGAAATCAGACATCTCTCTCCTGGCCAAGAGGTTCGTGGAAGAATGGAACCAAAAGTACAAGGAAAACAAGTTCCTCTCAAAGGAAGTATTGGATCTTTTCTACTCGTATCACTGGCCGGGAAATGTCCGGGAACTCCAGAACACCATCATCGCCCTCTGCGCTTCTTCCCGGGGGGAGGAACTGAAACCAGAACACCTGCCTCCGCCCCTTCGCGGGACTCTGACGACCCCCTCCGATCGGTTCGCATTCCGCACCCAGATCCCTGAGGAAGGGATGGACCTGCGAGCTTTCCTGTACCAGGCGGAGCGGTCCTACTACGAACAGGCGTTGCGAAAGACGGGAGGGAATCGGGAAAAAGCGGCTCTGTTGTTAGGGATCAATCCTCCGGCCTTCCGAAAGGCCCTGAAGGAGCGATTCCCGGATCTATTAGAAAAAGACGAAGCGCAGGAATGAATAAAGATTATTTGTTTTTCTATGCAAATTGTGCTATATATAATAGCAGGAGGAAAAAGTATATGAATAGAAAGAAAGTGTTTCTCTTTTCGTTAATCGTGGCAATCTTCGCTTCCCTTCCCTTGATCGCGCAGACATCGGGAACCCTCACCTTGACGGGCACGGTGCCGCCCATCCTTAGCATTACGGTATCGTCTCTGCCCGCCGCTTCCGCTTTGGACTTGTCGGTAGACACCAATACGGCCGTGGCAACGGTAGTGGAACGGAGCAACAAGAAGGGTGGATACACGGTTTCGGTGGAATCCCTCAACGCGGTTTCGAGTGGCGCTACGCAGCCCTATTTCAAGAGTACCGACCCGGGAAATGCGGACACCCTCTCCTATGCCCTCACGTATGGAGGTACGACGGTTACCTTCAGCTCGGGATCCGCGATCGTCACCGATTCCAACACGCGAACCACGGGAGCGGGGGAGTCGAGGGAGGTTAGAGTCTCCTACACGGGCGCTTTCCTGTACGAAGACTCCTATAGCGACACTCTGACGTTTACCATCACGGCGAAATGAGGCTCTTGCGGGGGAATAGCGGAAAAGCCGGGAAGCGATGGTTTGTGGCGGTAATCCTATGGATTGCCGTGAGCCTTCCCCTTTCCGCGTTCAACCTCGAGCCGATCACCGCGGATTTGGAGCCCTCAGGGCCTAGATCGGTAGTCACTCTTCGATTGTCCAATTCTTACACGGAATCCATCGCGGTACGTATACGGATCCTAACCCGGACAGAGGATAGGGAAGGGTGGGAAGTCAACTCCCCTGCCGATGAACTGTTCACCGTGTATCCCTCTAGGGTAGTGATTGGACCAAAGGGCATTCAACTGGTGCGGGTCCAATGGAAAGGGGACGCCAATCCTTCCCAAGAGTTGGCTTTCCGGCTTCTAGTGGAACAACTCCCCGTGGATTTCGGCGAGAATAAACGAGCGGGGGGATCCATACGAATCCTTACCCGGTATCTAGGCTCCCTGTACGTGTTGCCCTCTCACGCGAAGGCCGAAGTCCGGATCATCCAAACTTCCGTGGGTACTGACAAGGAAGGAAGGAAAGGGATCTTCCTGGTATTCCAGAACCAGGGTACAGCCCATACCATCCTAGGGGATTTAACGATCGAAGTTTCGGCCATTGGAAGGAAACTAGTTTTCGAAGGAGACTCTTTGCGAGGGATCTCCGGGGAAAACCTTCTTGCCGGTTCCAAACGGACTGTCTTTTTGCCCCTCCCTCCCGAACTTCAGGACGTGGATCCTTCCGCCCTCGAAGTGAATTTCCAGTATGAGGCGGTTCGCTAATCCCCTCGGAACGGTGCCCCTTCTCCTCCTTCTTTTCGGGTTACCACTCGAGCGGGGAGGCGCCCAGGAACGGGAATTGCGCGTTCCCATTGATCTAGCCGTGGAAGGATTACGGGTAGGACAGATAGAAACAATGATCACGGAAGAGGGGAAGATCTATCTCCCCCTGGAAGAGTTGAAAAAGTTCCTTAAAGGCAGGTTAAAGGAAGAAGTATGGGAGGGGATCAAAGAAGGGCCGCGGGCGGGATGGGTAGAGATAGAACGGGTTTCGGCTTTGGGTCTGGAGATGACCTTCGACAGGCAGCTTCTCGCCCTTCGAGTCTCGATTCCCCCTGAGTTGCGAGTATCCCAGGATATCATCCTATCCGGTCAGTCTACCATCACTAGAGCCGAGACAGATTTTCCCAAGGAGTTTAGCGGATACTTGAACTTGAGTTCTTCTGCCTCTATCTGGTACGAACCGTACGCAAAGACACCTACCACCGTTCCCCTGTTCTTTTCCGCTTCTCCCACGATGAACTATAAGGGTTGGGTGTTGGAGGCGGGAGTATCTGCAGGAACGTATCCCGAACCTGAGTTCACCTTCGAGTACGAACGCCTGGTGAAGGATTTTGAACACCATTCCATGCGGCTCAGCCTAGGAACATTGGGAATCGCGGTGCAGGGGTTTCAATCTCCCGTTATCCTCGAAGGGATATCGATCCTTCGGGACGCTTCTCTTTTCCGTAAGGACCGAACCTTAAGCCGCGAGGAATTAATCCTGGAACGGCCGGCAACGGTCTTAGTGTACGTGAACGATCAACTGATTCGAACCCTGACGTTGGAACCCGGTAGGCATCGACTGTTGAATTTTCCCTACGTGACCGGTGTGAACGACGTGCGGATCGTCCTTCAAGAGGAGAATACTCCCGAGCGCACGCTGGAACGGTTCGTGGCCTTCGATGGAAGGATGCAACCGGAAGGAGAGGGTTCCTATTCCCTGGGAGGGGGAATCCCCCGGTGGGATCCGGACGTTCCCACGGTTCAGGGATCGTTCCTGTGGGGGCTCAATCCCTGGTTTACCTTTGGCGCGAACTTACAGGGAAACCCCTCTAGACAATTGGGCGGTATCGAAACACTTTTCGCGCTACCACTTGGAATATTGATGGGGGATTTCGCCTTGTCCTTTCGGGAGTATTCGATGGAAGATTGGGCGGCTTCGTTAAAGTACCGGATTTCTTTCCCTGGACGGAAGACCTATCCCATGGTGGGGTTTGGAGCCCAGTATAAGGGAAGCCGGTTCCACACGGCGTTCGAACCATTGGATGCTTCTTCTCCCCCCTCCTGGGAGTTGAGCGCTATGATTAGTCAACCCTTTCCCTTCGGGTTGAGTCTTGGGGTGTCGGGAACATACCAGTTTGCCCGGGAAGGAGAGAATAAGTCCTTCTTTTCCTTGACGGCTCTCCAGACCCTAAGGAAGGGAGTCAACTTCCTGTTGAGCGTCAGCGTAACCCGTTCGGAATCAGGAGCTTTAGACACTCGGGGGTCCCTCTCCCTCACCATCACCTCGCCGGAAGGGCGTAGAACTTCAAGTTTCACCTCTTCCCTCTCGGAAGGAAGCGCCAGTGCCAGCGTGCAGGTACGGCCGGAGGTGCGGGAAGGCACGTTGGTGGTGGATGGAGTGGTGGAAGGATTCCCCCTCGAAAAGGAACGCCCCGCCTCGTTCCGCGCAGGGGGATCCTACGGCAACCGCTTCTTCGAAGGATCCCTCATACAGACCTTCTACAAAGGAAGTTCCGAGTATGTGGCTAGCCGTCTTACCGCGCAGGGACGAACCTCAGTCGCGTATGCCGATGGAACATGGGCGCTCTCCAAACCCATTTACGACAGTTTCGCCCTCGTGGTTCCCATTGAAAGCTTGGAGAATGAAACCCTCTGGGTTAGCAGCACGGGCAGTGGCGACATTCCCGCTAGCAGTAAAAGCCCTGGTTTGCTCCTTCTAAACTCCTACGAGAAAACCCAGCTCTTGATAGACGCGCCCCAAGCTCCGGCCGGATCCGAAGTAGGGGAAAACGTCCGGGTCCTGCGACCTAGCTACCGAAGTGGAACTGTCATCCGAGCGGGAACAAAGCCTACCGTGTTTGTGGAAGGAACGGTACGATTTAGAAGTGGAGCGCCCATCGCGTATCGCGGGGGAACCATCTCATGGAAAGGTCAAGCTCCCGCGGGAAAGGAAGCAGTTCCGCCTGTACCGTTCTTCACGGATGAAACAGGGATGTTCCAAGCGTACGGGCTTGTTCCCGGCGAGTACGAACTTCGAGTTGCGGGGATCGATTCTTCCATAAAGATTCGAATTCCACCGGAGAGCTCTGGGTTCGTTTCATTGGGGACGCTGGAGGTAAACCATGACGAGAAGTAAGAGTTTGTTACTGATGGTCTTTTTGTTCCCTCTCTGTGTGGCCCTCGGATGGTCCCAGCAGTTACTGTTCCAAAACGTACCGAATCGAATCACGGGAACGTACACCTTAGACGCTGAACTCGTGCTGACCGGCACTTTTAGCGTGCGGCACCGGGGAGGGCCTACAGAGTATTTCGTCACTTTTTCCGCCGGTAGTTCCGGCTCCTTCGAAACCCGTCTGGCCTCTGGGACAGGTGGAGGCGTGTTGGCATATCAGATTTACGATGCCGCGGATACTAGAAACGTTCTTAAGGACCTATCGGCCAACCCTACACCCCAAGAGGTGCTTCGGGGAAGTTTTCCCGACGACAGTGGATGGACCACCCAGGATCTCTCCTTTGTGGTGATTCTCCCTCCGGGACAGTTCCCACCGGCGGGCACCTTCACGGATACGATCAATCTAACCCTGTATCAGGGGACGCTTGCTTCCTATACTCAGAAAGCTCAGCGCTCGTTTCAGGTCCGGATCACCATGCCCGCGGTGATGGAACTATCCCTCGTGCCCCCGGGCTCTCCCTTTAGCGCGGGTTCCACCGCTTCTACCCTAGATTTCGGAATTCTGGAAGAGGGAAAGACCCGCGCGGTAGACCTGATGGTACGGTCTAATCAAATCTATACCCTTTCCATGGTTTCCCAGTACGGGAACGCCCTACAGATCGTGGACCCTGCGGACACGAGTACCGTTCCTCTACGGGTAACCCTGAATGGAACCCCCATTTCTTTAACCCCCGCCCAGAGCTACACCGTCGCCGCTAGCGCGTCTCCCACTGCCTACGTAGGAGTCCGGTACTCCTTCGTGTTCACGGTGGACACTTTGGACTTCCCTACGGCTGGAGATTATTCTTGCATCATCACGTTTACGTTGCAGGCGCAGTAAGAGAATGACCCAATAGATCTTGGGGTTTGTAGATCAGATATACGCTTCAGGTACTTGTCCAAACACTTTTCGTATACGGTTCATATCAAATTTCTCAGTTCTGTCAAAATTATAGATCCCGTTTTGTTCCTGCTCAACATCTGTTAATTGCGTGTAGCAGTAACCGCAGATATGACTATTAGAAAGTATGGCTCTAGTTAGCCCTTCCAGTCTTGCATAAAACTCTTCGATCGTTTGTGGATTCTTGCCATAACCCCAGGAAGTATTCATGAATTTTAATTTCTCATCAGGTATCCAAAGAATCCCACCATATTCATCTACAAGATAAGGCTGATTCTCGTATGGAGGTTCCCATTCCGGGAAATTCCGAAAAACCCCTTTCTCTTGATTCGGTTTTAATAGCTCAAAAAGTTCTTCCGGTGACTGAGTGTAGAGATGCACTGTCCAAAGATCCGTCTTTACATGTATGTATCCGCTTGCGTCATTAACCGGTCTGGTTGGATCAAGAGCTTTAGCTAAATCATACAAGTCTACGTGCAATCTATTATGCTGTTTTGGATTTGGTTCAATAAATCGTGTTTCGTTTAAAGGAGTCCAAGCAATGATTGAAGGATGGTTTCTGTCTCTTTCTAATATTTCCCGCCATTCACTTAGTATATTGCGTGCACTAATCTCTTCAGTAACATGAAGGCCCCAGCTAGGTGTTTCTCCCCATGTTAGAAATCCAAGTTTATCTGCCCAATAATGGTAACGCTCTTCGAAAACCTTTTGATGGAGACGTGCTCCATTAAAACCTGCTTGTATAGCTAAGATGATATCCCTCTTTAAGTCTTCATCAGAAGGGGCAGTCCAAATACCATCAGGATAAAAACCCTGGTCTAATACAAATCTTAAATAGACAGGTTTATCATTGATATATAAACGATTACCTTCCCAGAGAATCTTTCGCATGCCGCAGTAGCTGCGTACTGAGTCTATAATTTCTCCCTCTTTTGCTAAGACAGTAAATTCAAGATCGTAGAGATATGGCTTGCCTGGCTCCCAAAGGTGTGGATTCTCCACTGGTATATAAAGAGGCATACCATCAGATACATACTCATTTATTTCGCTAACTTTTCGCCCTTCTTCAAATAATCGAATCCGTAATCGTTTCCCCTTAGCTTGGGAAAAGAACTTAGGTATTATAGTGAGTCTGCTATTATCGACATCTGGAATTATCTGACAACTCTTAAGACCTTGTGAATGAACTGCTTCTAACCATACTGTTTGCCATATACCCGTAGTACGTGTGTAATGACATCTTTTCTTTTTAAAACTATACTCAGGACTTTGTTTTCCTCCAGCTTGTCTACCTGATCTGGTATCATCGAACACATACAGTACTAAATTATGCGATTCGCCTGCTCGAACAAAACGAGTAATGTCAAAGTAAAAAGAGGTAGACCCTCCCCAGTGTCGACCCACACTTTTCCCATCAATAAATGCTTCGCATTCATAATCTACACCCCCGAAATGAAGCAGTATTTTCTTGTTTGCCCACGCCCGAGGTATGGATATCTTCTTATGGTACCACATTGATTCAATGAAATCTTTATAGCCAACTCCTGATAAAATGCTTTCAGGACAAAAGGGTACAATAATTTCTCTATCAAAACCTTTAGAAAGATAGAGTTCACGGTCCATCCCAGATTTCCCAAAATCAAAACAAAACGACCAACTACCATTCAGATTTATCCATTCAGTTCGCTCAAACTGTGGTCGTGGATATTCAGGACGAGGAATCATTTTTAGCTCCTTTTCACTTTAACCTTTTAAACCAGTCATTGCCACTCCTTGAATGAACTGGCGTTGAAAAAATAGAAAAACCAAAATAACAGGGAGACTCGCAATAAGAGCGGCTGACATACTTTTTGCATATTCAAATTGATATGTACCGGAAAAATTCGCAAGCCCAACTGGCAAAGTAAACATTTCAGGAGTGTTCGCTACTATAAGTGGCCACATGAAATCATTCCACGCTCCTAAGAAAGCGAAAATTGCTAATGCAGATAATGCAGGAATCGTGAGTGGCATCATTATTCGCCAATAGATTAGAAATCTTCCTGCTCCCTCTATTTCCGCTGCCTCTTCATATTCTTTAGGTATTTGAAGAAAAAATTGTCTTAGCATAAAAACACCCAAGGCCATTGCAACACGAGGAATGATAATTGCTGGATAGGTGCCGACAAGTCCCATTTTATTAACCATTAAATATAGAGGAACTATTGTAACTTGTTGAGGCACCATGAGTGTAGCTAGAATAATACTAAAAATTATATCTCTACCAGGGAATTTTAAACGTGAAAGGGAAAAAGCTGCCATGGAATTAATAAAAAGATCAAAGCAAACAACCGTAGAGGATATAATAAAACTGTTTAATAACCACCGTATTAAAAGAGATTTAAAAAGTATATATTCATAGTTTTCGAAAGTAATTTTTGGAGGAATCCATTGCAAAGGAATATTAGTAGTATCTGTTTCATTTTTTAAAGAAGTAGACAACATCCAAAAAAGGGGCACTATCCATAATGCAGCAACAACAGTTAATAAAAAAACTAGTAAATATCTCGTCAGAGGTGTTTTTTTTAACATGTTTAGTTCCCTAATTCTCTTTTTCTCCAATTTTGAGCTGAATTAAAGTAAAGAACATAATTATTAATAATAGCACATATGCCATTGCAGAAGCGTAACCCATTTTCCAATATTTAAATCCATTTTCATAAATATATTGAACAAGTACTCTTGTCGCTCCGTATGGGCCACCACCAGTCATAATATAAACTTGACCGAATATTTGAAATGAACGAATAATTTGCATTATCACCACGAATAAAGTAACTCTACGTAATAACGGTAGAGTTATGTACCAGAACTCTTGAAAAGCGTTAGTGCCATCAATTTTAGATGCATCTATCAGTTCCTTCGAAATATCTTGTAATCCAGCAAGAAAGAGTACCATGTTAAACCCTATCGTCCACCAGACTGTCGTAATAACTATAGATGGCATAGCGTATTTTGGATCTCCGAGCCAATTGATCTGTGGGAAAAATGGTAGTTTTTCAAGATAGTAACTAACTAATCCATGTCTCGGTTGAAGCAACCAAAGCCAAAGCATACCGACTACAGAAATAGATAACAAATAAGGCATGAATATTGCAGCACGAAAAAAAGTCCTTCCTTTAATTTCTTTGTTAAGCATGACAGCAAAAAGCAATCCTAGTATTACAAGTAGAGGAGTACTTAGTAAGACAAAATAAAATGTATTAAATAAGGACTTCCAAAACACTTCGTCACTAAAAAGTTGACGATAATTATTCAATCCTATAAAAGGCTTGTTACTTCCTAGAATTGCCCATTCATGCAGGCTTATCCATAATCCGGAAAATATTGGATAAATAAGAAATATGATAACTAAAATGAGATACGGGCTTAAAAATAAATACCCATCTCGAATATTTCTTATTGTTTTCTTATCTACCATAGCAAAACCTTCATGCCATGCCTTGAACATAGTCGGTGGGAAGTCCCACCGACTATTGCAAAGCTGTTATTTTAATACATTGTTAACTTTTTGCGCAGCATCGTCTAATGCTTGTTTAACATCCTTTTTTGCTATTACTGCAGCTTGCACTGCTTCAATGACAAACTTTTCTACTTCATCTAAAGATGTAATTGCAGGAGCATATTTCACATAAGATAACATAGAGATGTCTTTTGCGAATGGACGATTATTGAGGGCTTGATATTCTTTGCTTTTTATAACTGATTTTCGCGATGGAACATGCCCAGCTTTAGTCCACATAATTGTATTGTTTGTCATCCAGTTTATGAATTTCATAGAAGCGTCAACTTTTTGGGTATCTTTTTTTCGTTGTTGAGGCAATGCAAAAACATGTGAATTGGCCCAGAAAGCCGGTTGTTTCCCAAATGTAGGATAGAAGGTTGTTCCAAACTCTATATTTTCTTTTTCGTAGGCTCCTGTTCTCCAAACCCCATAACCTTCAGTTGCTGATTCATTATTTTTAAACATGGTAAACGTCTGTTGGACTGTTAGATTTTCTTTCGAATATCCATATTTGTAAACAAAATCCACTAATAACTGCAACGCGGCCACACCCTCTAAAGAATTAAATGCTGCACGTTTGTTATCTGCACTTAATAGAGTTCCTCCAAATTGATGCAACAATCCAAACCATTCTCGGTATAATCCTGTTGAATTCGCCGCAAAGTTATACGGAACAGCTTTTGTTTTGGTTTTAATAGTTTCGAACGCCTTCAACCAACCCTCGGGTGTTGTTGGAGGGGCAAATTTACCATCGGTACCAATTAATCCGGCCTCTCTAAGTACCTTAGTATTGTAAAAAAGGATAAGAGGATGAACATCAAGAGGCACTGCGTACTGTTTCCCTTGGAAAAAGGTTCGCTGCCATGGAACGTCCAAGAAGTCGTCACCGGGAATATTCATTCGTTTAATGTCATCATCAATTGGAAACAAGGCCCCTTTTGAAGCTAGCACCGGAACGTAAGTCATATGAATAACCGCTACATCGGGAGCGTTACCACCTGCAATTGCAGTTGTAAGAAAATCATAGAAATTCTCCCATTTTGCGACTAGTTGATCCACTTGAATATCTTTATTTTCTTGAGCAAATTTTTCAACCATCGCATCCATATAGTCTTTGTCCCCGCCAGTAAACAAAGTCCAATAATTAATTTTTACTGGCCCCGTTTTCTGGATTTCCTTGCTACCGCCAGCCCACAATGTTAGTGTGCTTATTGCAATAAAAAAGCCCATCATTAGAAATACTGCTCTTTTCATATATATCCTCCTTCAAACTAATATAATTGATCCCCAATCTGGGCATCATTTCACAACACCTACAGTCTCCCTTTCCACCAAAAAAACTTTGATCTTTTCCTGCACTATAGGTAATGATTCTTTTGCTTCCATTTTGCTGCATAGAATATCAACTGACCGGATGGCAAGTTCTTTTTTAGGAATATGAATTGTAGTTAAGGGTTTTTCGAAACATAAGGAGTAATCGATATCATCGTATCCAATAAGAGATACATCTACCCCAGGCCTTTTCCCGTTCTCATATAAAGCCCTTATAATGCCAGCGGCGACATAGTCGCTATAAGCAAAGATTGCAGAAGGTAAGATCTTATTATTCAACAATTCTTTACATGCTTGATATCCACCTTCTAGAGATATAACATTCTCCCGGAGTAAATCTTTTTGCACCGGAATGCCGTATGCATTCATCGCACGATAATATCCTTTAAATCTTTCTCTCGCAGAGGATATATAAGTAGGCCCATTTATACATGCGATTTGTCTATGTCCTTTCTTAATTAAGTATTCGGTTGCGATGAAGCCACCTTCTTCATCATTTGTTACTACGAAGTCACAATCCATGTTTTCGAAAAACCTACCTACAAGCACGAATGGGATTCGGAGTTCTTGAAGTCTTAATATTGAAGAGGTAGATTTTTGGACAGGAACCAAGATTATACCATCTACTTGTTCTGATACTAACAGATTTATTGCCTCCTCCTCATTCTTTTGATTCTCGTCGGAATCACGAAGAATAATGCTATAATTTCGTCGCTGACATTCTTGTTCAATATATTTTATGATTGTAGCGAAGAAAGGATTCGCTACATCAGTGACAATTACCCCAATAGTTTTTGTCTTATTGAGCCTTAAAGAGCGTGCAACCTTATTTGGACGATACCCAAGTTCTTTCGCAACCTGCAGTATATGTTTTTTTGTATTTTCATTTATATCTAATTTATTGTTCAAGGCTCTGGAGATTGTGTTAATTGTGTATCCTGTTTTTTCAGCGATATCTTTCAATCGAACCCGCTGCATTATTTCTCCATTGCCCTATGTGATGAAAAATTCGTTAACGTTAACAATAACGTTACCGAAAACTATTATATAACAGAATAAGGTATTGTCAAGAAAAATAGGAGAATTATCAAAATGAAGGAAAAGGTAACTAGAATACCAGCAATTCCATTGATTGTATGCGATCCATATTTTAGTATTTGGTCGCAAGAGGATTACTTATATAGCGGTCCTACTCGCCACTGGACGGGTGCTGAACATCCACTCTCTGGATATGTACGGATTGATGGGACTACATACCGCTTTCTAGGACGACAGGTACAAGGTATTCCGTTTATTCCTCAACAAGAAGTAAAGGTCTTTCCAACAAGAACTATTTTCCGATTTGCCAACGAAAGGATTGAGTTATCTTTAACTTTTCTTACACCATGTCTACCGAATGATCTAGACCTATTTTCCTGGCCTTTAACTTATATTTACTGGTCTGTACGTTCAGTGGATTCTCTGGCTCACGATGTCTCCCTTTATTTTGATGCAGCTTCAGATATTGCAGTTCACTCATGGGAACAAAAAGTTGTTTGGAGCAGATATCGATTATCAAATTTAGATGTTTTGCAAGTAGGATCACTATCGCAACCAGTACTTGAAAAATGTGGTGATTTTCAAAGAATAGATTGGGGTTATTTGTATTTAGCTGTTCCCCGTGATTGTTTAGCAGAGACCTGCTTAACCTCCGCTCTCCAAGGATTAACTCAATTTATTCACAAAGGTTCTTTACCTGTATCAGATGATCTCAGAATGCCTAGGCAGGTACGACTTCATAAAAAAAGTTGGGAGGACAGTCCTGTTTTAGCCTGCTGTTTATCTTTGGGTTCTGTGGATAAGAATCCTAAGAATGCTCGAATAATGATAGCCTACGATGATTTATTTTCGATTGAGTACATGGAAAGGAGAATGAAACCCTTTTGGAGAAAAGAAGAAAGAACCATCGGGACTCTTCTAGAGGAAGCCCACGTTAGGTTTACCGAAATAGTTGATCGATGTGAACATTTCGACCTTCAAGTTCAAGATGAATTATTTGCGGCAGGAGGGATGGAATATGCTACAATCGGAATGTTGGCTTTCCGTCAGACTTGTGGAGCTCAAAAACTAGTTAGAGACTTTGATGGTACGCCTTATCACTTTTCTAAAGAAAATACTAGCAATGGATGCATCGCTACAGTTGATGTAACATATCCAACTGCTCCTTTCGCACTTGTTTACAATCCAGAGTTGCTAAGAGCAGAGTTAACTCCTGTACTACAATATGCTTCATCTGAACGCTGGCCTCACTCCTTTGCACCCCACGACCTTGGAACGTATCCTCTTGCAAATGGACAAGTATATAGAGGTGGAGTATACACTAAGGAACAGATGCCTGTGGAAGAATGTGGGAATATGCTTATCTTGATCTCAGCGCTAACATTTTTAGATAAAAATGTTGATTATCCTCGTAAGTTTTGGGAAACCCTTATTTTGTGGGCAAATTACTTAAAAGAGTTTGGGTACTCTCCTGATAATCAATTATGTACCGATGATTTTGCTGGACCCTTAGCAAGAAACACAAACTTATCTTTAAAAGCAATAATTGCACTAGAATCTTTTTCTCGAGTATGTAAGATGGCTGGAGAATTTGAAGTGGCTACTATATATTCAAGAGCAGCACATGATATGGCCAATCGTTGGCTTGAGGAAGCAGATGATGGAGATCATTTTATGTTAGCATTTGGAGCTGCCGGAACATGGAGTCTAAAATATAATTTAATATGGGATAGGATATTAGGACTTAATCTTTTCCCAAAACATGTAATTCAAAAGGAACTTATGTTCTATAAAAAACAAATGAACAGATACGGATGCCCTTTGGACAATAGAATGGATTATACAAAACTTGATTGGGAATTTTGGGTTGCATCGTTATATGATTCCAAAGAGGATTTTATAAACTTTATTAAACCGATTTTTCGTTTCATTCATGATACTCCAGATAGAGTGCCTCTCTGTGATTGGTATTATACAACCGAACCGCGATGTGAGAGGTTTCATGCTCGCTCTGTAGTTGGAGGTGTATTTATTAGGCTATTAGAAAGCCGTTTTCAAGTTTTAAAAGATCCCATGATGTAAAAGACATACAAGAAACATCACTATCTATTATGCTGAGCCCAAATTTTTGGACACAAAACGGGGTGCTGGTTATGAATAGCCCTCTTCCTATATAGCAGGAGGGAGGTATACAGTAACTACCATGAGGAAACGGTACGACAAGGCTTTCAAAGCCAAAGTAGCCCTGGAAGCGCTTAAGGGAGAGAAAACAGTTCAAGAGATTGCCACTACCTACCAGGTAGGAGCGGCATTGGTTGCGTTGTGGAAGAAGGAACTGGTAGAGGGGGCCAGTAGCATTTTTGAGCGAGGAGGAAAGGACAAAGAGGCCCAAGAGCTGGAGAGGAAGCAGGAGGAGCTGTACAAGCAGGTAGGGAAACTCCAGGTAGAGAACGAGTTCTTAAAAAAAAAGTACAGGCAACTATACGGGAGCGAGCCTCCGCTATAGAGCCGGAGCATCCGCTGTTACGCATGGAGGAGCAGTGTGAGCTGTTGGGGATGAGCCGTTCGGCGTATTACTACCAACCTCACCGTAAGGCCGAGGAATGGGAGATGCAGGTATTACAGGCAATTCTTGAGGTGATGGACCGGCATCCGTTCTACGGGTATCGGAAAGTAGCGAAAGCGATATCAAGCTTTGGGGTGACGGAGAAACAGGTGAGGCGGATCATGCGCCGGGCAGGGCTACAGGCGATTTATGCGAGAAGGCGGTTATCGATTGCCTGTAAGGAACACAGGAAGTATCCGTATGTGTTGAGGGATAAGAAGATATGGCTGCCGAACCAGGTGTGGGCAACGGATATCACGTATGTGCGCTTGGCGGGAGGGTACGTGTATCTGGTGGTGATTCTGGATCTGTACTCCCGAAAGGTATTAAGTTGGAGGGTGTCAAACACCTTAGATGCGGAGTTCTGTATTTCAGCTCTGGAGGAGGCGATTCAGGTGTGGGGAGTACCGGCGATCTTCAACACCGACCAGGGGAGTCAGTTCACCTCGGAAGCATTTATCTCAGTGTTAGAGCGGCATAAGATTCAGATCAGCATGGATGGCAGGGATCGGGTACGGGACAACATCTGGGTGGAACGGTTCTGGAGGAGTCTGAAGTACGAGGATATTTATCTTTCAGACTACCAAACGATGGGGGAATTGAAGGAAGGGCTGAAGCGGTACTTTGCCTTTTACAATGGGCAACGGTTCCACCAGTCCCTGGAGTATCGTACACCCGATGAGGTGTATGGATCACACTTTGCACAGGAGCAGTCTCTGGAGGAGGCTGCATGAGACACGGCAGAGGGAGGGCATCTCATAAACTAGTCCCATATTTTGTGTTGACAAATGGGCGCACCTAAAGGAGTACGGACGGCAGCTGTTCGAATCGATCCAGCAACGGCGAAATCTGAAGGGCGTGTAGGTACATTCGGATAATGGCAATCCGATGCGAGGGGCTACGTTTTCGGTGTGGCTGGCTTCGTTGGGGATGTTCCTGTCCTACTCGCGGCCCTGGGTGAAGAATGAGAACCCGTACATTGAGTCCTTTTTCCGAACTCTGAAGTATCATGCCTCGTATCCGGGGAAGTTTCGCACCCTGGAGGAGGCACGGCAATGGATGGGAGACTTCCTGCACTGGTACAATACGGTGCATCGACATACGGGGTTAGGGTACATTACTACGCTTCAACGGAGGAGGGGCGAAGACGTAAAGCTGTTTGAACTACGGAACCAGACTCTACAGAGGGCTTGGAAAGATCATCCAGAACGCTTTCCGAAGAAAGGTCCCAAACAGTGGGCCTATCGCAAAGTGGTGTACTTAAACCCTTCAGTAGAAACGAAGCGATATATTCTTCAAAAAGTGAGCTAAAAGGTGACATCTTTCTTGACAGATAGCGAGGTTGGCTTCGTGGGGGTTGTTCCTGTCCTACTCGCGGCCTTTGGTGAGCCTGTAACAATTTTTGTGTAAACGGCTATACTACAAGAAGGAGTAGGTATGGCTATCACAAAAGAAGTACTGGATGAACTGTTAAAAGAGCATCGGGGACCGGAAGATAGTATCGGTCCAGAGGGTCTGCTGAAGCAACTTACCAAAGCCCTGATCGAGCGGGCCATGGAAGCGGAGCTCACCGAACATGTAGGGTATGAAAAGCATGACCAAGGCGAGAAGGAGACTGAGAACCGGCGAAAGGGGAAACAAAGACCCTCAGGACCGACCAAGGGCCCCTTGAAATTACCCTTCCACGAGACCGGGAAGGACCCTTCGAGCCGACCATCGTCCCCCAACACCAGCGGTAGTTTAAGGGGTTTGATGATAAGATCCTATAGATGTACGCACGGGGAATGACGACCCGCGAAATAGCCGCCCATTTCAAAGAGATCTACGGAGTTGAGGTTTCAGCGGAACTGATTAGCCGTGCCACCGATTCGGTAAAAGAGCTACGGGATAGCGGGCGAAACCGGAATCTTGAGCCGCTGTATCCTATCGTGTTTCTCGATGCGTTGGTGCTGAATGTCCGGGATGAGGGAAAAGTGGGCAAAAAAGCCCTGTATGTTGCGTTAGGAATCACGGTAGAGGGCAAAAAGGAGCTGTTGGGACTCTGGATTGATTAAGCCGAAGGGGCAGCGTTCTGGCTACGAGTTTTACATGAGCTCAAGAACCGGGGAGTCCAGGATATTTTGATTGCCGCAGTAGACGGTCTCAGTGGGTTTGCGGAAGCGATTCGGACGGTGTTCCCCCAGACGGAAGTCCAGCTCTGCATGGTGCACAGGGTGCCTAATTCCCTTACGTTTGTCCCCTACAAGGACCGCAAAGCAGTTGCCCGGGACCTAAAAAAGGTGTACCCGGCAGCCAGTAAAGAGGAAGCTGTGGAACAGCTAGAGCAGTTTGCCCAACGGTGGGATACTAAATACCCGATGATCTCCCGTTCCTGGAACAACCGTTGGGCAGAGATTATTCCATTCTTCAAATACCCGGAAGCGATCCGTAAAGCCATTTATACGACCAATGCTCTAGAGTCACTCAATTTTTGCCTTCGGAAAGTGACGAAAAATCGCTTGTTCTTTCCTACGACCGAGGCAGCCATGAAGCTTGCATAGGAAGAAATGGACCATGCCTATCCGAGACTAGGGGATGGCAATGCATCAATTTAACATCTTTTATGGTGATCGGGTATCACGATAAAAACCGTTTACACAAAATTCGGGATGGATCATTATTGAAAGGTTTTCCGGAGAAGAAAAATTGTGATCTGTTGTCGGATCAGACGGAAAACATGGTTTTTCAAGGTGCCCACAATTAATTTGGGATATTAGATATAAAAAAATATTTCCATAGTTGTTATAATGCACTATAAAAATAAAATCACAAAAATAAATATAAATGAAATGTTAAATAAATTGTTAATATTTGGTATTATAATAACACCTTTTATGAATATCGGTGAAGTTTTATCACTTATGAAAAATGAATTAATATCTCAAGCAGTTATAATTACTCCGATTTATCTAAAAGCAATCAAGGATATTATTATATTTTTAATAATATTTATAAGCTCAATATATATTTTAAAAAATAAAATAAAATTTTTATTATTATTGAATGTTATCGGCTTTTTAAATTTGATATTTTTCAATATAATTTTATCAAGTGTTGGATTATTAGAAATATTCAGCGGATTACGTTTTTTGTTACCGATATTAGTAATTTTATTATTACTTAATATAAACTATAAAACTAATATAATACTATTTATAAAATATATAGATTTATTATTTTATCTAAATTTTATTATTCAAATAATTCAATTTTTTATGGCTTTAAAATGGTTTGGATTAAATTTTTGGGGATATACATTGAGAAATCCTGGGTTTTTCTTGTTGCCTAATACTTCTGCTTTTTTTATTAATATCACGCTGTTTAATCATTTATTTTTAATTAAAAAAATAAATATTATTAAATATATTATTTATTTTATAAGTATTATTTTAACAATGAGTGGAACAGGTATAATGGTATTTTTTATTCAGTCTTTATTGTATATAGTTTCAGAAAAAAGAATTTATTTGCATTTTATAATGATTTTTCCTATTATTCTATCTTCATTGTTTTTCGTAAATTATTTCAGAGAAGAATATATAAATATTTCTGGAGGAACAAGATTTAAAATATTATTTAATATTTTAAAAAATACTGGATTTTTTTCGAATAACTTCGGTAAATATACAAATACATATAGTTTAATTTCAGGTGAAATGTTTATTATGGATTCTTTTTATGCAGCAATCCTAGGAAATTTAGGTCTATTGGGTGGTTTTGCGCTATTTTTGCCATTAGTTTTGCTTTTTATATATTCTTATTTAAAAGCAAAAAAAGAAATTATATCTTTATTTTATATATTATTGATATTTGGATCCACAACAATAATAACTGAAGTTTATCCAATAAATTTGATTTTGCCATTTCTTTTTTCTTACTTATTTAATCTAGAACCGCGGAAAGATAGCCATTCCCCTCAATTAAGAAAGTGAACTACTACTTGGGCGCCCCTAAAAATTATGTATTCTGTCTTAGCAGACGATAGATCAATGTTTTTATATTTTAAAAAATGTTTAAGACACCTCTTATATTCTCACCTTATGTCGGTTTTTTTACCCTACCTTGTGACCCTTCTACATTCCTTTTAACTAGCCTTAAACCTTTTAACTCGAACGCATAAAGACTTTGTAAATGCAAACTAAAAAACAGATTATAACATAGGTTTATTTGCCCTATTACTAACAGCAGTTGCTTCAACGAAATATTTGGAAGCATTTCTTACACAAGGTACCCAGTAGGTGGATCGCGTACTTGCGGTGGTAGCCCGTCAGGTGGATAAACTCGTAGAGAATCCTCTGTTTGTCCTTCTTGCTTCCCCGTTGGTAACGGGGAGCGACCTGTGCCGTAATGCGTTGTTTTTCCTTCATCTGTAACCCCATGATGATCCTCCCCCAATACCAAGGTACGGGGAAGGAGTGTCTCAGGGTTAGATTTTTCGATGAGGCATTATCTTTAGTTGGGTTAGTATTTCGATGAGGCAACGCACCTCCTGTGCTATAAAGCTGTTTTGTGGTAGAATCCATGATGTTATTCAAGCTTCACCTCATGGGTATCGAATTTGTTAAAATTAAAACAAGGATTTTCAAATGAACATTGCTCTTAATGCTCTTAGTGCTCGTGCTGGTGCTGGTATTAGTGTTTTCCAGATACTAATGAAAGCATTGGATCAAATAGATAAAAAAAACAAATATTATATTTTTGTAAGTTCCGAACAAAAATATATTATTAATTTTGTTCCTGATAGTTTTGTAAAAATTATCTTACAAAATTGTCCATCAAATCCATATTTGCGAGTTTTGTACGAACAGATTGTGCTCCCATTCTATATTTATTTAAATAGTATAGATATATTATACTCTGTAGGGAATGTTACTTCTTTATTTGCACCATGTAAAGTTGTTCTTTTTATTGAGAATACAAACCCTTTTTCTAAAATAATATTTAAGTGGTCTTTTAAGGAAAAGATAAGAAATAAATTGCTTTTTTGTTTAGGATGGTTCTCAAGCAAAAAAGCATCAAAAGTTCGTTTTTGTTCAGAAAGATCTAAGAAAATCATAAAAAAAATATATAATATTCCTGATAAAAAATGTTTTCTGTTAAGACATGGATTGGATTTTGAGAAGTTTAAAGTAAATAACATAAAAAAATACTCATTTAACTATATATTAACAGTAGCTATTGTTTCGCCTCATAAAAATATAGAAGTTTTAATTAAAGCTTTTGCTTTTATAAAATCCAAAGAATTATATGATGGCAAATTAATTATAGTTGGAAATACTAATTGTTATCCTGATTATTACCAATATTTATTAAGCATTGTTAAAAGTATTAAAATAGATAAGGATGTTATTTTTCAGGGTGTGGTGAGTTATGCAGAAATATTCGATTTTTACAGTAACGCCGATTGTTTTGTAATCCCTTCATTAGAGGAAACATTTGGGTTGCCTTTAATTGAGTCTTTGTATTTTAATATTCCCACAATAGCTTCGGATGGGATGAAATATAATGATTTATTTATACCTTTTAATGAAATTGCTAAAGATTATGCAATATATTTCGATCCATATTCGGAGCACGACTTAGCATATAAAATAATAAATGCCATTAGAACTAAATGTAGTAGAGATTCAAGAAAATTCATCCAAAGTCATTACAATATAACAGTTGTTGCAAAAAAACTAGTTGAAGAGTTTGAAAAACTGGCATAATATTAACCTATGGTGATACTATGAGAATTATAGTAACTGGTGGATCTGGTTTTGTGGGAACTAATTTTGTTGACTATGCGTTGATCAAAAAAGATAAAATTTTAAACATTGATATTAAACCTCCTTTTAAAAAGGATCATTACGAATATTGGAAAGAATGTAATATAATGAATTATAAAGAACTAGAAAGATTAGTAGTAGACTTTAAACCAGAATATATAGTTCATTTAGCTGCAAAAACAGGGGCACATGCGATTACCGATATAAATGAATTCGCACCTAATATAGATGGTGTAATAAACCTCATAAACGCCTTAATTAAATTAAATGAAGCATACCCTGAAAATTTAAAAAGAGTTATATTTACATCATCTTTACTAGTATGCAAAATGGGTTATATACCAAAATACGATACAGATTATATGCCATCTACTGCTTACGGTATGAGCAAAGTAGAGGGAGAAAAAATAGTGAGAAATTGGAAAAATCTTCCATTCGAATGGACAATCATTAGACCTATATCTGTATGGGGCCCTTGGATGGGAGAACCTTACCTTAATTTTTTTAAAGCGATAGAAAAAGGATTGTATTTTCATATCGGAAGAGGGCATTATAGAAGATCCATGGGATATGTAGAAAATATAGCTTATCAGATCTATAGTATTTTACTTGCTCCTTCTGAAAAAGTTCATGAAAAGACTTTTTACGTAGGAGATCCAGAACCAACTGACCTATATACTTTTGCGGAGATGGTGCGTGAAAAATTGAATGCTCCAAAGATTCGTAAAATGCCTTTATGGGCGGCGAAATCTTTAGCCAAAACAGGAGATTTGTTAAAGTTTTTAGGATGGAAAAATGTTCCTCTGACTAGTTTTAGATTGAACAATATTACGACGGAGTACGTTTTTGATTTATCGCCGATTATGGATATTTGCAACGGTTATGTGCCATACAATTGGGAAGTCGCTATAGAACGAACGGTAGAATGGTATAAGAGTACGTACAGAAAATAAACAAGAGGTTCCACGTGTTCCAATTAATTCAAAACTATAAAACGGGCGAGTTGGAACTACCAGATGTGCCAATTCCTAGAGTTTCTAACAATGCAGTATGTATTCAAACACAAGCCTCGTTAATCAGTATTGGAACGGAGCGTTCCCTTATCGAACTAGGGAAAAAGTCTCTCTTGGGAAAAGCTAAAGCTCGACCCGATCTTGTAAAAAGGTTCATAGATAAAGCAAAGAAAGAAGGATTATTAAAAACTTTTCAAGAGGCAATGGGACGGCTTGATGCTCCAACACCATTAGGCTACAGCGCGTCGGGAATTGTACGTGAGGTAGGCAATTATGTACATTCGTTTAGCGTGGGAGATCGTGTAGCATGCATCGGGGCTGGTTTTGCTACGCATGCGGAGTACAATACGGTTCCTGAACCCCTTTGTTGCAAAGTTCCAGATAATGTATCTTTCGAGGAAGCAGCTTTCGGAATGTTAGGGGTAATTTCCCTCCATGGCATACGATGTGCCGATTTAACGTTTGGAGAGCGGGTCTCCGTAATTGGCTTAGGGCTACTTGGCTTAATTACTGCTCAGATTTTGAAAGCGTATGGTTCCTCAGTAATTGGGTACGATATTGACCCCAGAAAAGTAGAATTAGCGAGAAAATTAGGGATAGATTTTGCGTGTTCTTCAGAAGAAGAATATAAAACGCTTGTGGATAGAAACACCGAAGGATACGGTGCCGACGCGGTGATAATCACTGCAGCATCAGATTCCGATGCTCCCGTGCGATTGGCGGTTGATATCGTTCGTTTTCGCGGGAAAATTGTTGTAGTGGGTGTGGCAGATATTCATCCCAATCGAAACGAATTGTGGTATAAGGAAGCTCAGATTATCGTATCCCGGGCGGGCGGTCCTGGTAGTTTGGACCCTTTATTTGAACAAAAAGGAATAGATTATCCCCCTGGATATGTTCGTTGGACTGAGGAAAGAAACTTACAAGAATTTTTACGGTTGATATCTGAAGGAAGAGTTGACGTTAAATCTTTAATCACGCACCAGTTCCCCATCCAACAGGTTATCGAGGTCTATAATAATATTCTAAATAATACGGGGGGGCCTTATATCGGCGTCGTCCTGAAATACGGCGCGAATTCTAAAGAGACCAAAGAGGAGGCTTTAGATAGAAGAAAGTCTTTACGACCACCCATAAACAGGGTTTCAAATGTAACGTTAGGGGTGTTAGGCGCGGGACTTTTTGGGAAAGCCCTGTTAATTCCAGCTTTAGAGCGTGTCTCGAAAAAAGAAAAAGCAAAACTTCACACGTTGGTAACTAGTTCGGGAATAAATGCCTACCATACGGCGAAAAAACATGGATTTGAGACTTGTTCAACGGATTCTAAAGATATCTTCCAGCAGAAAGATATAAACGCGGTATGTATCCTAACCCCCCATAGTACGCATGCCAAGCTTGTTCGGGAGGCATTACAGGAAAACAAACATGTGTTCGTGGAAAAGCCCCTTTGTGTAACCCAGCAGGAACTAGAAGAAATCACTGAAACTTATCGTACTATAAATTTTCAGGAAAAGCCATTTCTAATGGTTGGATACAATCGGAGGTTTTCGCCCCATTCGAGAAAAGTGAAGGCTTTTCTCCAAAATCGAAAAGATCCTTTAATGATACATTATCGGGTGAATGCGGGATTTGTTCCTAAAACACATTGGGTACATTCGGAGGAAGAAGGAGGAAGTAGAATTATCGGTGAGATTTGTCATTTCGTGGATCTAATGATTTTTTTTAACGGCAGTTATCCAGAAAAGGTGTATGCGGAGAGGGTCTCGGGAAACGATAAAACTATTGTGAATGACGACAATGTGGCAATAATTTTAAAGTTCAAGGACGGATCTATTGGTAGCATTTTTTATTCTGCATCCGGAGATAAAGCGTTCTCAAGAGAACGAATAGAAGTTTTCTGCGAAGGAAAGACCTTTTGTATAGAAGATTTTAAAAAAACATTCCTTTATCTCGGAGGGAATAAAGAAACCTACCGCACCCTAAATCAGGAAATAGGATATGAGGAGGAGTTAACGCATTTTTTTAAGGTTATAAAGGGAGAACAAAACCCCTGTTTAAATTATGAGGAAATTTACTACTCAACACTGTGTTTATTTAAAATCAAAGAATCGTTACAAAAGGGAACAGAAATAACGCTATGAACATTCTTCTTGTTACCGATTCCTATCCACCCGAAATACGTTCCGCGTCCCATCTGATGCAAGAACTCGCGGAAGGATTGGTAAAGCGGGGTTTTTGCGTGTGTGTAGCTACCACGTATCCCGCCTATAACCTTGCGGAGAAGAGTGATAATGATTATCCAGAGGTTTCCTTGGAAAATGGTATCAACGTCATAAGAATAAAAACGCTTCCTCATCATAAAGTGAATTTTATTGTTCGAGGGCTTTCTCAAGTAACGATGCCCTATCTCTTTTTAAAGAAAATAAAACAATATTGTGATAAGGTGGATTCTGTACTCGTGTATAGTCCCCCTTTGCCTCTTTCGATTGTAGGAGAAAAAGTAAAAAAACTTTTTGGGGCTAAGTATGTATTGAATGTGCAGGATATTTTCCCACAGAATGCGATAGACCTAGGGGTTCTAAGGAATCGATTGTTAATTTCTTACTTTAAACGGCTGGAGGAACGCGCGTATCGAGAAGCTGACATAGTGACTGTGCATTCCGAAGGGAACTATAACTTTTTAATGGAAAGATATCCCCATCTAGGAAACAAACTCAAAGTCCTCCATAACTGGATGGATACGCAGGAGTTTGAAGGGATACAAGTGAATGGGGCTTTTCGCAAGAAATATTCTCTAGAAAATAAGTTCATTGTGTTGTTTGCGGGAGTTATGGGGCCTTCCCAAGGATTAACTTTTCTGTTGCAAGTAGCGGAAAAAGTAAAAGAATTTTCAGAAATAGTTTTTCTACTTGTGGGTGATGGGATGGAAAAGGAGGAACTCGTTAGAAAGGCTGAATTGAAAGGGCTCCAGAATGTTATTTTCGCTCCTTTTGTACCAAAGAAGGAATATCCTTCATTAGTTAAAGAATGTAATGTGGGTCTTGTGTCGTTAACGAATCAAAATAAAACACCTGTTGTTCCTGGCAAGCTATTAGGATATATGGCGGCTGGGATCCCCGTATTAGCTTTTTTGAATAAGGAAAGTGATGGACACGCGATCGTTCATAAAGCTCAATGTGGATATAGCTCTATTTGGGGGGACACAGAAACAGCCATATCGAATCTGTTGAAACTCTATAAAGATAAATCCAATACGTTAGGGCAAAATGGATTTAGGTATGTGAAATCCCACTTTAGTAGAGAAGAAATATTAGAACAAATATTACAATACATACAATCGTGAGAGATAAAATGGGGAAAAAAATACTATGCATTTTTGGTACTAGGCCTGAAGCCATTAAGATGGCACCCGTTATTTTAGAACTAAAAAAGATATCAGAATTGCAGTCAATAGTCTGCATTACTGCGCAACATAGACAGATGCTAGATCAAGTATTGAATTTATTTTCAATTATTCCTGACATTGATCTTAATTTAATGACACCTAATCAATCGCTGAGCGAAATAACTTCTAAAGTAATTAAAGAGATAGATCATGTGATCAAGGAAATTAAGCCTGATGTTATTCTCGTTCAAGGAGATACTACTACCGTTATGGCTGGAGCGATGGCAGCTTTCTATAATCGTGTTCCCATAGGACATGTGGAAGCAGGTTTGAGATCTAATAATATCTATTCTCCTTATCCCGAAGAGTTTAACCGAAGGGTTGTTTCACTGTTTACGGAATATCATTTCGCCCCAACTAAGAACGCTCAGTCCTCTTTACTAAAAGAAGGTGTAAGTCCAAATAAAATCTACATAACAGGCAATACTGTAATCGATGCCTTGTATATTGTTAGAAAAAAACCAATGCCGAAATTAGTAAATGATCTGTTAGAAAGAATTGGTAATGACAAACGAATTCTTTTAGTAACCGCCCATAGAAGAGAGAATTTTGGAGAGCGATTTGTAGAGATTTGCCTTGGATTAAAAGAATTAATAGGGAGGAATAAGGAAATCGCAATTGTGTATCCAGTTCATTTAAATCCTAATGTTAGAAAGCCTGTTTTTGAAATTCTACAAGGTTTAGATCGTGTATTTTTAATCGATCCTGTAGAATATGACGCCCTCGTACACTTAATGAACGCATCCTATTTAGTACTCACGGACTCGGGAGGAATACAAGAAGAGGCACCTTCTTTAGGTAAGCCAGTTCTTGTCATGCGTACAGAAACTGAGAGACCTGAGGGGATAGAGGCAGGAACTGCAAAGCTAGTGGGTCCTTTTAGAGATCGAATTATTGAAGAAACTGAGAAATTGTTGTATTCAGAAGTAGAGTATCAAAAGATGGCTAAAGCAGTTAATCCTTATGGGGATGGGAACGCTGCGAAAAGAATCGTGCAAGTTTTAGTTAATGGGCAGGAAGGGGATACGTATGAACAATTATGAAAAAAGAATTAATCTAGTAAAGAACTATTTAGATCGGATAGATTTTGGGAATGAGATTATAAAGTATTATGAGGGCCGCTCTATCCTTGTTACAGGGGGTGCTGGCGCGATTGGAAGCAATCTGATCATAGCGTTATCCCTTCTTGTGGGGGATAAAGGGCGGGTGGTAGTTCTAGATAATCTTTCTGCCATAAAACAAAAGGATCCGTGGAACGTCACCCCCCTTAGTAATATCTTATTTGTGCTTGGCGATGTACGGAATGACGTGGATTTAAAGAGAGTTTTCAAAGAAAACCCTTCAATAGTATTTCATTTGGCTGCTTTTTTTGCGAATCAGAACTCTGTGGACTATCCGGAAATATCCGCTGAAGTAGATGTGATTGGTCAGATAAAATTATTGGAATACGCACGATTAGCAAAAATCGATCGATTTGTGTACGCATCTAGCGGCTGCGCTATCTATGGTTCGTATCCCAAGCTTCCGTTAAAAGAGGATTTTATTTCCATGCATCTTACAACTCCCTATCAGATAAACAAGATGACGGGAGAAATGTATTGTAATTTCTATCATCACCATTATGATCTTCCGACGGTCAACTGCAGGTTCTTCAATTCGTATGGTCCTGGGGAAGTACCTGGACAGTATAGAAATGTGATTCCCAATTTTATCTATTGGTCTATGCAGGGTAAACCATTACCGATAACAGGCACAGGGGAAGAAACAAGGGATTTCACGTTTGTATTAGATTTAGTGCAAGGTCTTATAAAAGCTGGTTATTATAAAGAGGCAATAGGTGAAAACTTTAACCTAGCAAGGGGTAGAGAAGTATCCATAAAAGAATTGGTTGAATCGGTATTGAAAGCGACAGGGAATAAAGCGGGAATTGTATACAAAGAGCGAAGGAAATGGGACACGAAACCCCGCTTATTAGCCTCAATTGAAAAAGCTGAATCACTGGTGCATTACAAGCCAATCGTAGATTTTGAAGAAGGTTTTCAAGCTAACATTGTATGGTTTCAGGATAATTGGGATAAAATTAACGCGCTTGCTGATTTCCCTCCTGGGATGAGTAGCGCGGTAAGGTGATATATTCCCTTATCTGCTATTCTCTTTTGGCAATACTGAAGTATTTCGTTTGAAGTGAAGGATCAAGAAAATAACACCCGCCGGTACCCATGCCAAAGGCAGATAGTAAGTTGATAATTTCGTCGCGAAGAGTATCCATACATACGCGGCTCCTCCCGACATTAAAGAAATTAAATACACCAACCCTAACACCTTTGGTGCGGACCATCCTAGGTTAAGTAGTTTGTGGTGTAGGTGCGCTCGGTCTGGATCCCCAACGGATCTTTTCTCCCGGATCCTGCGCAGGATAGCTGCCAGGGTGTCAAAGATGGGGATGATGAGGAGGGTGATCCCCACTAAAAGCCATCGGGTAGAGGAACTCCCCTCCACGCGAAAAAGGGGAAATAAGGAAAGGACATACCCTAACACTAAGCTACCCGTGTCCCCCATAAAGATTTTAGCTTGCGGCTTATTATACACGAGGAAGCCTAATACTGCGCCCAGAAGAGCCGCAGGCAGAATGCTGTATACCCCGCCTCCTTTGGGAGTGGCGAGGGAGATGAAAATCCAGAATCCCGCGGCGATGCCCGACACTCCTCCCGCCAAACCATCCATCCCGTCGATCAGGTTTACCGCGTTGGTAACCCCCACGATCCAGAGCAACGTAATGATAAAGGAGAAGGCGGGCACGTCGATCGTGAACCCGAAGGGCGTGAGGAAAGGACCAAAAGATAGCCCTCCCGCCGTCGCGATCAGGGCAGCCAGGATCTGCGCGATAAGTTTGTACCGGGCCCGGAGGTTCCGGAAATCGTCCAACAGCCCTGTAGCGAACATCAGTAAGCACCCCGCCCCCGCAGCGAGAAACTCGGGTTCGGTGGCGAGGCGTTCACCATCCCCTTTTCCGCTGAAAAGAGAAACGAGAAGGAAGCTTAGAAGGAAGGAGATAAAGATCCCTACCCCGCCCGTGCGGGGAATGTTCCCGTTATGGATCTTCCGTTCGTCCAGTCGGTCGTACCAACCTTTTTTGTGCGAGTAAGCGATCAATAGGGGAGTGAAGATTACGTTGAGCAGAAAGGCGAAAGCGATGGTTCCTAGCACGCGCACGAGCGGTTCCTCCGTGCTATAAGTATAACATAAAAGCCTTCATTTATCCGAGTGCCCACAATAGTGTCTCATCCAGCAAATCACGGCGCCTAAAACGACTTTCCTAAGGCAATATAGTTAATCGTTCGATTACAGAACAGGTTACCTTTAAATCCGTTCTATAATAGCACTATTTAATTGAAAATTGTCCAATTTCGTTCTATCATAGAACTGTGATTGATAATATTATTGAGGACATAGAACTCCGAACCGAAAGGCTAAAGCAGTATCTTCCTCCCCGAAAACGGCTATTTTTCAAAGAAATCCCTCTCCAATCCGTCCGAGGCGCCCTCGTGTATGGCCTACGGGGCGTAGGTAAGACGACCTTTCTCCTGGATACCCTTTCCCGATCCAGCGATCCCCTCCTGTACTTGAGCGCTGACCATCCCAGAATGGCTTCTGTCCCTCTCTACGATGTGGTGCAGGGGATCTTTCGAAAGGGGTACAAGGGGGTGGTAATCGATGAGGTCCACCATGCCCATCGGTGGAGCGAACATCTTAAAGCCCTCTACGATGATTATCCTGACCGGGCGCTCTGGATCAGCGACAGCAGCAATATCATCCTTCGAAAAGCGGTCGCTGACTTATCCCGAAGGTTTGTGCAGTTTCGGATTCCCCTCCTTTCTTTCCGGGAGTACCTGTATCTGGAGCTGGGCATGGAGGTAGAGAAGGCCGATCCCTTCGGGCACGGGAAACAACTTCTACAGCAGGTTCGGGGGATGAATATCCTAAAACTGTTCCATGATTACGTTCAAGGAGGGATTCGTCCCTTTTACGGGGAGGGAGAATACTGCGCACGATTGAAAGGGCTATTGGAGAAATCGATATACCATGACATCCCGTTCTACGTGTCCTCCATCCAGGAAAATCACCTAAAGGTGATGAACGCCATCGTGGGGCATTTACTCGATTCCCCCGTGCCTACCCTTAATGTTTCTGGAATGTGTAGCGAGTGGGAGTTGGGAAAGGAAAAGCTGTACCAGCTCCTGTATGTGATGGAGCAGTCGGAACTGATCCATATCGTGCGAAAGTCCCGAAAGGCCCTCATGACTAAGGGTGCGAAGATCTTTCTTTCTGATCCCTCCTTATACAGTTGCTTCCAGGGGAATCGGGGTTCGGCTAGGGAAGCCTTTGTGGTAATGTGCCTCCGCGAACGCTTCGAGGTGATGGCAAGCCCGGAAGAGGAGGTGTGTGATTTCATCGTGGATGGCAGGAAGGTGGAAGTGGGGGGAAAGAAGAAGGAACGCAAGG
>CAKZQO010000296.1 GCA_937140905.1 uncultured Spirochaeta sp. | reverse complement strand
CGCCGGACACAAAATGTCCACCCTATCTAACGGCGGAGAACTTCGCGCAATAGAATATCCCCTTCTTTTTTCACCTGATTGAACTCTATTAAGCGCTTCGAGAGATCCTCCTTGCTTTGGCCTTGTGCTCTTTCTCCTTCCCGAGTGCTCGCGACTGTTCCTTTCGCAAGGCCGTACTTAATTTTCGCCACGAGGATCCGCTCCACGGATTCGTTCAACCTCTGCAGAGGAATTCGACCCTCTCGAACCGCTTTCACCAAGGCTTGATGCACGTTGGTGTAATCCCCACCCAAGTACATCACTAGATCCGCCCCGGCCACAATGGAACGGACAACACCTTCGATGGGATCTCGAGCCTGCGTTAGGCTCTTCATCCTGAAGTCATCAGTAACGATAAGACCCTCGAAACCCCATTGGTTCCGTAAGACTTTCTGGAGAATAACGCTCGATAGGGTAGCTGGCTCCTGCACCCCTTCACGGTGTAGTTGAACATGGGAAACCATCAGGGCTTCCAGTATTCCCTTTTTCTGGAGGGTTCGAAAGGGAAGGGTGTACGGATCGGAAGGGTCGGAAGGTTTCGCTGAACTCTTTGGGAGTCGTTCATGGGGATCCCCATCTCCCGTGCCCGGGAAATGCTTTGCCACGCTCAACACTCCCGCTTCCCCCATCTCTTGGATGAACAAAGCTCCGAGCTCTGCACACCGAGCCGGCTCGACAGAGTAGGACCTACGGCTCAGAAATGATTGCGTTTCGGGGGTTAGGGGTTCTAACACGGGAGCGAGGTTCATGGTGAACCCTAGAAGAGCGAGCTGCCGGGCGGTAAGCCGAAACAATTGCCGGATCGTTTCCGTGGAAGCCTTGGATTGCCCGATTATCCTCGCGTCGGGTAGATCGGTCGTCAACCCTTTTAACCGCAGAACCGTTCCTCCCTCATGGTCGATCGCGATAAAGGGAACTATCCCTCCCTCTGCCCCCACTCTTCCAATCCCCCCGGTCAACTCCATAAGGGCTTCCGCCGTGGGAGGGATGTTGTAGGCAAAAAACAGAACCCCTCCCACGGGATACTTCTGGTACCGAGAAGCGAACTCCGCGGTCAACCGGTTCGAACCCCCATAGGCCACTAGCAGCAAGGAAGCGCACTTTTCCTCGATGGACAGGGAGGTAAGGATCGAACGGGCCTCTTTCAAACGAGCCTCGGATTCAAACAGATCGAGGGGTAAAAAGGAAAAGTTCGGAAGCCCGGCGGACCGTATCCCGAGGGATACGAACATAATAAATAGAAGACTGATTACACCCCTCCGAGTCCATACACTTTTTTGCATAAATCTATTATATAAAAAATAGAGCATTGAAAAAAGAGACCCGCCACTTTAAACCTTGATTTCCTCAGTCCCTTTCCACTATAGTGCCCCCCATGAGTGTGTTCGAAATCGGGATGCTTGTGTGTTTCGGATTGGCCTGGCCCGTATCGATCTACCGGTCCCTTACCGCTCCCAAATTAACGGGAAAAAGCCTCCCCTTCATGATCGTTGTGTTCATCGGGTATATCTCCGGCATTCTGCACAAAGTGTTCTACCTGCGGGATGGAGTGCTCTACCTGTATATCCTCAACGCTGTGATGGTGTTCGCCGATATCTTAATCTACGTAATTAGGAAGCAAAGGGGAGACGTGGAGCTTCCTAACAGATAGGCAGAGTTGTCCGCGCCTCCTAAGAACCTCAATCCTTCAGTGGTTTATCCTCCTTAATTTAATCTTAATTTAATCACGCCCCTATTTTTTTACCTCATCCTACCTTCGTACGATGCGAATCTTAAAAAATGCGCAACAATTTTAGGGAAAAGGTTCGCAAATACTCACTGGAATTAGGAGGATGAGAAATGGGAAAAGGCTTTTTCATAGCAGCCCTGATAGTGGGTGTTTTACTATGGATCAATGGTTGTCAGAAACTACTGACTTCAACAACAGAAGAGGACTCATCCGATACCCAGGCTCAAGTAACAGGGCCAACCGTATCCCCTCCCACTATCAGTATTTCTGGAGGAACCTACACGGAGAGCCAAACGGTTACCATCCAATGCGCCACCTCTGGTGCGACCATCAAGTACACCACCGATGGTTCGGATCCGAAGACGAGCGCAACTACCGTAATTGGGAATACCGTGTTTGTTTCCCTTCCCATGAGGATTCGGGCTTATGCCACGAAAAAGGGAATGCAGGATTCCGAAGTAGTCACTAGTGATCCTTTCTCTATCACCTCTGGCATCGTGTTCGTATCCGCTCTAGGAAACGACGCGAACCAGGGCACAAAGGATCATCCCAAGCAAACGATCAAAGCGGGAATTGAACTGGCCAATTCGCTCTTCGAAATAGGGGAAGTAAAAGTTGCCCAAGGAACCTATCCGACATACGCAGGAATAACCTTAAAAAGTGGAATCTCCCTCTATGGAAGCTACACCACCGATTTTTCCAGCAGGAACCTATCCAGCGCGGTTTCCATAATTGAGGACAAAAGAACGAGTGGCACCTGTTATGCAGTTACCGCAATGAACATTACTAGTTCAATGGTGTTCGATGGGTTTGTCGTGAAAGGGGCAAATACCAGTTCGGGTGATTCGGTCTGCTTTTATACAGAGTCCAGCTCAACCCGTTTAACTATACGAAATAATACTTTCATCAACGGCCAGGTTACATCTGCATATAGTAACAGTATTGGAGTGTATATATATCGGTCGTCGCCTTGGCTCTATAATAATGTTATGTATGGAGGAGTAGCTAGTTATGGAAACTATAAGATAATGATTTCTGAGGGTTCGCCCAAAATATACAATAATACCTTAATTGCTGGGATGGGAACATCATCACGTTTTGTTATTACCTTTACTCAAACCCCATGCGAACCACATATTAAAGGGCACCTCTAAAAACTCTTTCTGAAGAGGGAATTTTCTAACGGAATTTGTTCTGCTATTATCTGGAAGCAGGAGGGGGAGGAGAATGGCAGCCCAGAGAAGTTTTTTTGATGAGGAGCATCGGTTAGAGAAACTGAG
>CAKZQO010000295.1 GCA_937140905.1 uncultured Spirochaeta sp. | reverse complement strand
AGTTACTACTTTGATTGGATCAAACGGTTGCGAAGCTATCAGTGTTTGTATTCAAGCAGATGGGAAAATTGTAGTTGGAGGATACTATAATAAGGGAGGCTCTATTGACCACTTTGCGATAGCTCGATACACGAATGCTGGAACGCTTGATTCTACTTTTGGAACGAATGGAATGATTATGGAGGATATTGGAGACAAGTCTGAAATTAAAGCCATTTCAATTCAGCCAAACGATAAAAAAATCGTAGCAGCTGGTATTTCGTCTTGGGGAGGACAGTATAAGTACACTATTGCAAGATATTGGCCCTAAAAAGAAATTAATACTCGTAGCAGAGGGGGCTTGAGGCCCCCTTTCTATAAAATGTGAATAAAATTCTACAAGAAAAAGTAACATTTTATTAGACTAAGGCAGAATCAAAGTATAAAATCTTTGAGGAAATATTTCTTTTGGTACTAGGCGGAGGAAGGTATGGCGATTTTAGAAGAGATCAGCGAATTCCTACAGAAGGGAAAGGCCAATGAGGTAAAAGCCCTCGTGCAGAAAGCCATCGACGAAGGCATGGACGCCAAGACGATCTTGGAACAAGGCCTCATGGCAGGGATGAACGTGGTGGGAATCAAATTCAAGAACAATCAAGTGTACGTTCCCGAAGTCTTGATCGCCGCGCGAGCCATGAACGCGGGGATCGCCCTACTACGCCCCCTCCTGGTAAAAGAGGGAGTCAAGGCAAAGGGGAAAGTGATTCTCGGCACCGTGAAGGGAGACCTGCACGATATCGGGAAGAACCTGGTAAAGATGATGATGGAAGGCAAAGGGTTGGAAGTGATCGATCTAGGCACTGATGTTCCCGCGGAAAAGTTCATAACCATGGCAAAAGAACACAATGCCAACATCATCGCCTGCTCCGCCCTTCTCACTACCACCATGACGGAGATGAAGAACGTGGTGGAAAAAGCGAAAGAGAGCGGAATTCGTGACAAGGTGGTGATCATGATCGGCGGTGCTCCCGTAACGGATAACTACTGCAAGAGCATCGGCGCTGATATCTATAGACCGGATGCTGCTACCGCGGCAGAAGCGGCCCTGGAAGTGTGCGGGAAATAACCCGCTCTCGCGATCATTCCGCTGCCCAGAAATCACCCGTTACCACTGCCAAGCTTCGGGATGTAAGGTTCCTTCGGCCACAAATCGAGCGCCGCCTCCTAGGAAAGGCCTCGATATCTTGAACAGGGGTTTATAGGGCTTTTGCGAGGACGAGGCAGGGAGATCGGAATTCCTCATCCCTACCACAACAGGTTCTGATTCAAAGGTAACACTCAAATACCCCCCCAGCACCCGTACCATGACAGGGGAATCGACTAGCCCCAAAGCACCACATACTACCCCTGAAGCGGTGGCCCCTGTCCCACAGGCCATGGTCTCCCCTTCTACTCCCCGTTCGAAAGTGCGTTGGTAGATCGTACTCCGATCCTTCACTTCGATGAAGTTCACGTTCGTTCCTTCGGGGAAATAAGAATGGTATCGAATCGCGGAGCCCAGTCGATGAATTAAATCCTTCGAAGCTTCAAAGGCGTGCTCCAGAAATACTACCGCGTGCGGGGCGCCTGAAATCTCCGCCGTGTGGAGGATGAACTCTTGCCCCTCAACTTCTAACTGTATGTTGAATACCGGGCCAGAAGTGATTTGCAATCCCACCCGTACTTCTGTTTCATCAACATACGCCTCAACTGGTCCTCCTAATGTGTCGATTACCTGTGACCTCCCCGCAATCCCATGGGTAAACGCATAGCGAGCTACACAACGGGAGGCATTCCCGCACATCTTCACCTCGGTCCCATCCGGGTTGATAGTTCGCATCGTGTAGTTCCCCCCGGCACGCGGCTGTTCGATCAGCATCAGTTCGTCGCCGCCCAAAGAAAGCCTTGGGGTGCAGAGTTTTTGAGCCAAAAAGGGAATATCCTTTTCTTCTAGGATCCGATCCCGATTATCGATAATGATGAAATCGTTCCCTAATCCCGACATTTTAGCGAAAGGCAACGGCGTATTCAGTTTAATCATGTTTCCTCCTTGACCCAGTGTTCCGCGTACGCGTAGAGGGCTGGTGAACCCCCCGTGTGCCAGAAAAGGATCTTTTCATCCTTACGGAATACGCCCTTTCGGATTAGATCGATCAATCCAGCCATTGCTCTCCCCGTATACACAGGATCCAGTACAAGCCCTTCGTACGTTCCACATAGATCGATCGCTTCTTTCTCGGGCGGACCCATGATGGCATACCCTTCCCCGAGGTAGCTATCCCAGCAATGGACCTCCTCGGGCTGAATCTGCACGGAAAGGCCTAACCGCTTCACGATTGAGTGGGCAACCTCAGATACCCCTTCCTGAAGATCTTCCTTCGAGCTGTCGATGGAGATAGGGGAAATATCTATGTCCAGACCCAACGCTTTCGCCCCCACGCAGATGCCCGCCTGGGTTCCGAAGCTACTGGAAGCGAACACGATCCGATCGAACTGAAGTCCAGAGCTTTTCAATTGCATTGCCAACTCTTCCATGGCAGCTACATATCCCACCGAACCTACCCCATCGGAAGCTCCTAAAGGAATGAAGTAAGGCTTCCTGCCTGATCGCTTCTCCTCTTCCACCACTTCAGCTGCCACCTCTTCCCGGGTACGGTCTCCGGAAAAGCGGATTTCGGCACCCAGGATCTTGTCCAGCAGCAAGTTCCCGTTCCATACTTTGGGTGGATTACCCCGGAGCACCAACACGCACCGAAGCCCATACCGGACCGCTGCAGCGGCGGTTTGCCGGCAGTGATTAGATTGTACTCCGCCTAGAGTGACAAGGGTATCTGCCCCTTGGGCCAATGCTTCAGCCACGCTGAACTCTAACTTACGGGTTTTATTACCCCCGCAGGCCAACCCCGTAAGGTCGTCCCGTTTTACATACAGTTTCGGTCCTCCCAGGAGCCGGCTCAGCCTCGGCAATTCATGAATCGGTGTGGGGAAAAAGCCTAACTGCACGCGAGGGATAGTGTTGGGAATAAGACT
>CAKZQO010000294.1 GCA_937140905.1 uncultured Spirochaeta sp. | reverse complement strand
CACACGGCAATCGTTGAGGCGATTCGGTCGGGAAATCTGGAAGAGGCCCTCGAGGAGTTACGGAGTGATATAGTGGATCAGGAAAAGAACATGTGGGGGTTATAGGTGCTGCTAGTATGCCGTTGGCAAACTAGCATGCATAGAAACATACACAAAATCTCTTTAGGAGGGATCAAATGTCGAAAGTGTTGCGAGCGATTCTCCTACTTGCCGTCGTGCTAGGGGTAGTTTCCAATGGGTATGCGGCTGGGAAGCAGGAGAAAGCGAAGACGGATGAACCGGTCTATATTGCATTGACCGCTCCGATCACGGGTGACTATGCAGAGTATGGCAACAACTTCAAGCGATCTGTCGAAATGGCTATCGATAAGATCAATGCGAGTGGGGGAGTCTTGGGTCGGAAGTTAGCGGTCTTGGTGGGGGATTCTAAAGGGGATCCCAAAGAATCGGCTACCCTAGCGCAGAAATGGACCTCCGATCCCAAGATCGTGGCCCAGATTGGGGACTTCACCAGTACCTGCTGTTTAGCGGCCCAGCCGATCTATGATCAAGCGGGGATGGTCCAGCTTTCTCCTACCGCTAGTCACACGAAGTTTGCCCAAGGATCCAAGTGGAGTTTCAGCATCGTAGGTACCCAGGCAGGGGAACAACCTTTCATTGCGGACTATGCGTACAACAAATTGGGTTTCCGAAAGATCGCCGTCATTCATATCAACAATGACTGGGGGGTGGACACTGCTCGCTATTTCACCGATAACTTCAAGAAGTTGGGTGGGACCATTACCGCAATCGAGAACTACTTCGATGGAGAGAAAGACTTCACCGCAATTCTCACCAAACTCCGAGCTTCCAATCCGGACGCTCTGTTCATGGCTGCCATGTACAACGATGGAGCTTCCATCAGTAACCAGCGAGCAAAATTGGGTTGGAACCTTCCTGTGGTCGGACCAAGTTCCCTGTACTCGGAACAACTCCTCAAATTGGGTGGGGACTCTGTGAATAATCTCTACACAGTGGTGAGTTTCTTTGCCGATGATCCTAAACCCGAAATTCGGGCGTATGTGACAGAGTTCGAGAAACGGTACGGATTGAAGCCGAACTTTCATGCTGCGTTGGCCTATGATGCCATGATGCTTCTAGCGGATGCCATGAAACGGGCGGGTTCCTTCGACAGGGACAAGATTCGGGAAGCTCTCCAAGCAACGAAAGACTTTCCGGGTCTGGCAGGATCCATTACCTTCACGGAAAAGGGAGACGCCATCAAGCAGTACACCCGCGTGATGGTGAAGAACAACAAATTCGAGCTGTTCGACAAGCGATAGTTCAGAGCAGTACGCACTATGATCGTTCAGCAATTGATCAATGGGATCACCCAGGGGAGCATCTTTGCTCTCCTGGCTATTTCTTTTGCGGTGATCTATGGGGTACTCCGGTTGGTGAACTTTGCTACGGGCGCAACCTATATGATGGGCGCCTTTGCAGGATGGCTCACGGTCCGGTATATTTCTCAGAATATCTTTCTCGCCATGCTGGCCGGTCTATGCACAGGATGGAGTATCGGATTCCTGATCGAAAAAGTAGCCATCAAATCTCTTCGGGGAGTAGCCCGGATAGCTTCCCTCATCTGCACCATCGGATTTTCAATTTTCATGATTGAGATTGCAACGGTTATTTTCGGTGCGGAAACAAAAGCGATGCCTTCCTTCTTCAATGAAAAAGCCTTTACCCTTGGAGGGGCGACGGTGGTATGGTATCAGTTGTTCCTAATCGGTACCGCTGTTACCATCCTGCTCCTGTTGCAAATTCTGATCTTCAAGACCAAGGCGGGTTTAGCTATTCGGACCGTTTCGTTGGATTTTAAAACCGCCGGGCTTATGGGGATCAACGTGGATCGGACGATTTCCCTCGCTTTTTCGTTGGGAGGAGCGACTGCGGGAATTGCGGGAGTCCTGGGGAGCGTGTACTACAATATCGTGAATCCAACGATGGGAAACCTGCAAGGGTTGAAATCTTTCTCGGCTGCTGTCTTCGGGGGCCTTACCTCCATACCCGGCGCTATTCTGGGAGGATACCTACTCGCTATCGTGGAAAACTTTGGGGTACAGATCGTTTCCGGAGGTTACCGAGACATCATTGGATTTGTGATTCTAGTGGGATTCCTCTTATTCCGACCACGAGGGCTATTGGGAAAGAAAACCTCCCTTTAAGTAAACTTCCCAATTAGGAAGGCGAACATGAAAAAACTACAAAAGGTAGCGATCACCCTAGGCATCCTAATACTGGTCAGTTTTCCCTACATTGTTCCCAACCCATATCTGGTGAGGGTGGCCATCATGTGTGGGATCTACATGGTATTGGCCTCGAGTCTCAATATTGTGATTGGCTTCACCGGCATGTTTTCATTGGGTCATGGGGCATTCTATGGGATAGGAGCCTACACTTCGGCCTTGTTGGCCCTGAACCTTCATTGGCCGTTCTGGGTTACCTTTCCTTTGGGTGGGGTAATGGCTGCACTCTTTGGAGTGTTGATCGGGGTAGCTACCCTAAGGCTTCGTCAGATCTTTCTCGCCTTTACCACCCTTGGGTTTGGTGAGATCACTCGGATCCTCATTCTAAACTGGGATTCCCTAACCAGAGGCCCCATGGGCCTCCCCGGTATTCCCATTCCTACTTTTTTCGGAATGCGTTTTTCTCAGGTTGGATACTATTATTTCATTTTGTTGTTCACGGGATTGGTGGTACTGTTCATCTATCGATTGTACCATTCCCGTATAGGGCGAGCCTTCATTGCCATTCGAGAGGACGAAGTAGCGGCATCCCACATGGGCATCCATCTCTTCGGGTATAAAACCCTTGCGTTTACCCTATCCTGTGCCATTGCTGGATTGGTGGGAGCTTTCTACGCTCACTTTGCACGGTTCATCAGTGCCGATCAATTCGGGGGAAACGAATCCTTTGCTATCCTAACCATGGTGGCGTTAGGAGGAACGGGATCCATCATCGGGCCTTTATTAGGCGCAGCAGTGTTGATCATCTTTCCCGAGATGTTCCGGTTTCTGGCCCAATTCCGTATGGTGATCTACGGAGCTATCCTCATTTTCGTTATCGTGGTGAAACCTGGGGGAATCGTGGGAGTGCGGGGGGTGTTCGAAAAACCTGTTCAGGCTATTCGGGCTAAGCGTAGCCACCAGAAAGGAGGACACTAGTGTTCTTCCAAATGAGAAAGGTCCGTAAGACCTTCGGAGGACTCGTAGCTGTGAACGACGTGGATCTGGACGTCCAACAGGGTACCATCCATGCCGTGATTGGTCCCAATGGCGCCGGGAAAACCACTCTTTTCAACTGTATCACGGGACTGCGAAGGGCCGATGCAGGGGAGATCCTATTTGAAGGGGAGAACATCACGGATCTTCCCACCCATCGGATTGCCGCCAAAGGAATTGGCCGAACCTTCCAGAATATTCGCCTATTTCCGTACCTTTCGGTATTGGATAACGTAAAAGTAGGAACCCATCTGCTGAATCCGACTACCCTTTGGGACACTGCCCTGAAAAGTTCGAGGTTCCGAAAGCTGGAAAAAGAAGTGGAAGATCTATGCATGGAGCTATTGCATCAGACGGGACTTTCGGAAAAAAAGGACCAGTACGCTCGAAACCTTCCCTATGGGGAACAGAGAAAATTGGAGATCGCTCGGGCATTGGCTTCGAAACCGAAACTCCTCCTCCTGGATGAGCCAGCTGCGGGGATGAATCCCGCAGAGACGGCTGAGCTAGACGATTTCATCCGTTCTCTAAAGGCTAAAGGGATCACTATCCTCCTCATCGAACATGACATGAAGCTGGTGATGAGCATTGCCGATACCATTTCGGTGATCGATTATGGGGTAAAGATAGCCGAAGGTTCGGCTTCTGAAATCCAGTCCAATGAGCGGGTGATCGAGGCATACCTGGGAAAGAGGAGGAACTAGCCATGCCCCTGCTGGAGATAGAGAAACTGGTGGTGCAGTACGGAGCCATACGAGCCTTAAAAGGAATCTCCCTCACGGTAGAGAAAGGTGCTCTGGTTACACTTATTGGAGCGAACGGAGCTGGGAAAAGCACCCTCTTGAACACTATCACGGGAGTCGTGAAAGCGATGGATGGCACGATTCGTTTCGATGGGATAGACATAACCAATTGGGATTCCCATGAAATCGTGCGGTGTGGTATCTGCCAGGTACCGGAAGGGCGAAAGATTTTTTCCGAACTGAGTGTGGAAGAGAACCTTTATGCGGGTGCCTATATTTTGAAAGACAAGAACGAGGTAAAGAAGAATCTCCAAATGGTGTATGATCTTTTTCCCCGATTGGCAGAACGAAGAAAGCAAGAGGGGGGTACGCTTTCGGGTGGAGAGCAGCAGATGTTAGCCCTCGCTAGGGGAATCATGTCCAACCCTCAACTCCTGCTGCTGGATGAACCAAGTTTAGGGCTTGCGCCTCTCATTGTTGACAAGATCTTCGAGTTTATTCAGCAGATCAACCAACTGGGAAAAACCATCCTATTGGTAGAACAGAATGCCAACATGGCATTGCAAGTGGCTTCCTATGGATACGTGCTAGAAACGGGAATAATTCGGTTCCAGGATGCTTCGGAAAACCTTCGGAATAACGATCTAGTGAAAAAGGCGTACCTAGGGATCACTGGGTGAGTCCGAGAGGTGTTTTATAATGTTACTCTCCGTGGATGTAGGTACCTCTTTCTGTAAGGCGTGTCTGGTAAACGAGAAAGGTGAAATCTATGCTCAGGAAAAACATCCTTATCGGATCAATTTGGAGGGAAGGAAAGCAGAGATACATCCCGATACCGTGTGGCAGGTGGTAGCGAACACCATACAGGCATTACTGACAGCCCATCCGGTAGGTAGAATCCTTGGAGTGGGCATCAGTACCCTTCTAGGGTATGTGTTTCTCGATTCGGAGGGAAAGCCTGTGCGGCCAGCTATTCTATATCTAGACACCCGGGCTGAGGAGGAATGTCTGAAAGCCATTCAACGGGAGGAACTTTCTTCTCGTTTTCTGCGAACGGGAAGGAGGTTGACCCCCGAACTGTTAGCAGCTCAGCTACGGTGGATCCAAATACACGAAGGGGAATATATGGCCCGGATCCATCGAGTTCTGGGTTTGAAAGACTATCTAGTGCTGCAGCTGACAGGGGAGTTGGGAACGGATTTTGCCCACGTGAACTATTCCGGTCTTTACGATGTGGAGGATAATCAATTTGACCCAGTACTCTTATCCTGGATCGATCTCAAAGAGGAGGTATTTCCTCCTTGCGTGTATCCGTACGAAGTAGCGGGTTCGGTACAGAAGTCTGCGTCCGATGTAACGGGAATCCCTACGGGTACTCCGGTCATACGGGGAAGCACGGATGGGACCACTGCCATGTACGGGGGGGGCATTGCGGAATTAGGCACCGCGGTATGGGTAAGTGGAACTACCGATGTATGCATGTGCCTCCACTCCCACCCCATTCCAGACCCCTCGAGAATCTTGAGCCAGAACACGGGGATGATTCCCGGAACTTTTGCCCTAGGGGGGGCTACGGGCCTTTCGGGAGGCACCCTCCAGAGGCTAGTAGATCTATTCGCGTTAAAATTGGAGGATCTCATACCCTCTGTCCCTTCGATTCCTCCTGGTTCAGAAGGGTTGTTTTTTTTCCCTGGACTTGCCGGAGAACGATCTCCCTATTGGAATTCCTCCGCAAGGGGAGCCATCCTTGGTTGGAGGATGGAGCATACGGCCCCTCATTTTCTCCGCGCTTGGATAGAAGGATCGACTTACCGAGTCTTTAGGATTCTCCAAGCCCTCAAATCTAACGGTGTAAAGGTACAGACGCTTCGAATAGCGGGAGGAGGGGCTGCCTGGGATGCGGTGAACCAGGTCCGAACGGATATTCTTGGAATTCCCTTGAAACGGGTGTCTCAGAGGGAAGGGACAATAGTAGGGGTTGCCCTATTTATAGCTGTTGGGATAGGGTTATTCCCTTCCCTTTCTGCGGGCTCAAAAGAGTGGATCCGCATCGAACGTGAGTATTCCCCAGATTTGGAAAAAACGTCCGTATACAAGGTATTGTTCCATCAATACGAGAAACTGTTTTTCCGGTTGTATGAACGCTCTATATCCTAATCAAACAGAGAGGTAAATCGCATGAGTATGAAGAAAGAGACCCACGAAGAACAATTGGTGCCAAAGGAAGAGATGCTCGAAAAAATCCGAGCGGCTATCAAGGATCGAGCTACTTGGTTTGCCCTTCTTTTCGAAGAGTTTTCCAAGGTTTTGCCCGAAAAAACTGTGGAGGAGGTAAGCCGCCGGGCCATTTATCGATTCGGGTTGCTGAAAGCAAAGAAGGACCCTGAACCCTTCCACCCAAAGGATTGGGTGATCAAGCACAAGGAAAAAGGTTCAGCCGACGTGTTTCAGTCTGAAGTTTCCTACACAGAGGAGTGGGCCGAACAGAGAATGACCCATTGCCCTCTGGTGGACGCGTGGAAAGAATTGGGCCTTTCGGAGGAACGTGTCCAACTTCTCTGTGATATCGCCATGGAGGGAGACCGGGGTAGGGCAGAAGGACATCCGGGAATCACGATGGATCTGCATGAAACCATTGGAAAGGGCTGTAGTTTCTGTCGATTGGTGATACGATATGCTTAATGGAACCGCAGAGAGGGGTATGGAAGGATGAACATCTACTTCTGCGGGATGATTGGGTCGGGCAAGACCTCTATCGGAAAGGGATTGGCCAAAGAACTAGGGCTTCCTTACTACGATCTGGACTGGGAGATGGATTCAATCCTCGGCTATTCCTTCCACCGTCTTGTGCAAGAGCAGGGATGGATAGCCTTCCGGGAACTAGAGTATTCCATCTGCAAGAGCTTTGCCCAACGTAAAAATGCTATCATTGGCTTGGGCGGGGGTACTATACGGTATGAATGGAATCGAGATGCCCTTCGCGGTTCGGGGGTAATTATCCTGTTGGAGGCTTCGATCCCAGAATTGGTCCGGAGGGTATCCTTAGCCGATCGACCAAGGGTGAATCCTGGAACCTCCATTGAAGAGGACATCCGGATCATTTGGGAGAAGTATCGGGATCGGTACGAAGGGTCCGCTGACATCATTTACCGAACGGATCAGAAAACGTTGGAGGAGGAGATCCAAGAGCTTAAGCAGATGGTGAAAACGGATCCAAGATTCCAAACATTGGAATTGCCATTGAGGATCTAGAAAGATCGAATATTAAAGAGGAGGAGAGAATGACGAAGATCGAGCGTGTGGATACTGTGCTAGGGGGAAAAGAGCCAGATCGGCCTCCCGTTTGTCTTTGGTATCACTTTGGTCATCAACATTTAAGCGGAGAGAAATTCGCTGCTATTGCATTGGATTTTTTCAACTATTACGACTTCGATTTCCTCAAACTGATGAACGACTATTTCTATCCCATGCCCGAAGGGTATGAGGAAGTAACTACGGGACGGGATCTATTAAAACTTCCCCGGTTCGAGCCGGAACGATGTGAGTGGAAAGAGCAACTCAAAGCGATCCGGATCCTGAGTAAAGCCCTCAAGGGTCAAGCATACCTGATCGATACGGTGTTCGATCCTTGGCAGAGCCTCCAGAGGAACGTCTGTGGAGAACATTTGCCTAAATTAGCGAAAGAGTTCCCCAAAGAACTAACGAAGGCACTGAATATCGTGGCCGACAATCTAATCGACTATTGCAAGAAATCTATACAGGCTGGAGCTCATGGGATTTTCATGTCTGTGTTGGCCAGCAAGGAACACGTGGATAGGAAAACCTACCTTACCTTTATTAAGCCTGCGGCCATGAAGGTATTCGACAGTATCAAATCCCTAGCTCCGATGAACGTGGCGCATATTCATGGAACCCAGATCTATACGAAGGATGTGTTGGATTTTCCCGTTCCCATCCTGAGCTGGGAAGACCGACTCCCGAAAAATCCTTCCTTAGAGGAGATGAAGAGACGCTTTCCTGGTGTGGTGATGGGCGGAATCGACAACACTATTGTCACCCGTCATACCCCTGCATTCATCAAACGGAATGTGCTGGAAGGTATTCGAATGGGAGGGAAGAGCCGATTCATCCTCGCTAATGGTTGCAGTATACCTTCTTGGATGAGTTCCAAAGTGTTGAAGATGATTGTGGAAACCGCAAAGAAGACGCCGGTCTAAACCGGTGATTCGTCTTCCTCCTCTTCATCTCCCGCATGAACGTGACCATGGGAGAGTTCTTCCGGAGTTGCCTCCCGTACTCCTTCCACAAGAACATTGAAGGTTAGGGTCTGTCCCGCTAATGGGTGATTTCCATCTACCTGAACGGAATCCGCATCTACATGGAGTACCCGAAAAATATGGTAGGACCCATCCCGGGTCTGCCCGGCGAACTCCATTCCTTCTTGGATGGAATCGGCATTCTCGAACCGATCCCTAGGGAGAGTCAGAACCAGTTGATCGTCATAGTACCCATACCCTTCCTCGGGGGGAATGGTTACAGAAAGCTGATCCCCTACTGATTTTCCTTCAAGCACTTTCTCCAGTCCAGGGATCAGTTGACCGATCCCATGAATGTAGGAGAGAGGATCCCGACCGATAGAGGAATCGAGTTCCAAACCTTCCTCTGAGAACAGGGTGTAATGGATACTCACCACACAATTCTTACCAATTTGCACGTTACTATCCCTTCCTTTCAAACCAAAAGATTCGTCAGTGTACTGCATCCTTCGATATATGGCAACCCATCTGCTCAAACGTTGAGGGTTGCCATTGACCATTGATTAGGATCTCGTGAGGTTTGAAACGGGCTTTATAGGACATTTTAGGGGAACCGGGTACATAGAACCCAAGATAGTAGTAATCTTTGTGAAGATTTCGAGCGATCTCTATTTCTTTCAAGACCGAAAAGGTTCCCAAACTTCTCTTTGCTTCTTCAGGCTCAAACGCAAAGTATACACTTGAGAGGGAGTTGGGAAGATAATCAAGCCAACTCACCCCTACAAGTTTTCCGTTGGCCAGGTATCTTAACATGCGGGTATCGAGGGGTGAGGAACAAAGGAACCTCCGGAACCCCTCTTCCTGAATAGAAAGTTCTTCTTTTTCATGTTTATAGACATTGTAGCGGCGATATAGGGCAAATACCTCGACGTCGAAAGAGATGCTGGTCTCTTCGATTTCCACATCCCGGTTTCGTCTTAGGCATTTCTTCATGCTCTCGGATGGTTGGAACTTCGAAACGGGTATTCGTAAGGGAATGCAAGACGTACAGTTTTCGCAATGGTTTTGGTAGAAAAGGTATCCGCTCCTTC
>CAKZQO010000293.1 GCA_937140905.1 uncultured Spirochaeta sp. | reverse complement strand
TGTTGGAGCGGGGCCGCCATCACGGGGCGGAACGGGGTCGGATACGAAGTAGATCGAACCCTGGTGGCGGAAGCCCGGAAGAATATCCTTTCATCTCCAGATCTTGGGAAAAGACTGCTGGAAGATCGGCTCGATGCCCACCTGGAGTTCATGTCCCAACGGCTGGGGCGAACCGATGCAGGCCCTGAGCAAATTGACCCGATAGGGAAATCTCGGAGGGCGTCGCGTCGGGCTTCCAAAGAATCGCGAACCGTTTATTATTGGAACGAAAATATCGGAGTACCCGTGGTTACCCGGCAGGAGATGAAGATAGCGTGGGAAATAGTGAGGGAAATAATAGAACAAAAGCCCCAAACGGATGTGAACTCGCAGGGGCTCTATTCGTTTCAGGTGATCATGGAGCCTTTTACCTCAGAAATCAGAGCCCCGTAATTAAACACCCCCCCACTAGGGCGCGAAAGGTAGACCTACCATTTTAACATCTGCTCCCGGCTCCACCCTAGGAGTCGCCGGAGTTCGGCGATATGTTCCTGCTCTTCCGTCAGGATGTGACGCACGTCGTGCTCCAGGGTATGGTACGCGTAGGCGAGTTCACCTTTCAGTTCCACGATCTTCGCGTGCACCTGCGCGTAGTAATCCACCGCTTCCTTTTCATCCTTCAAGTTCGCCTTGAGGATTTCCTCGATCGTCGAGGCTTTCTTGGTGGGCGCTAGCGCCATGGAAGGAACTCCATCCAAGTAGTCGTTGATGAGGGTCCGTAGTTTCGCCGCGTGTTCTTTCTCGTCGTTGGCGATTTCCTGTAGCCGCGCGATGATCGGTTCCGCGTTTAGCCCATCCACCAACTCAGCCATGCTCAAATACTGCAGGTTGGCCGCCTGTTCCATTTCCAACGCTTTGTTCAGCATGTCTACCAATTCTTGAACTTTACTAGCCATGATACCTCCTCCGGGTCATTTAGATTTTACTTTATTAAATTACTAACAGAATCCAGAGGAAGGCAAACAGCAGTGCAAAGGAAGAAAACAGCAGTGTATAGGTGGAATAGCTAAAGGTGTTGCGGGCGTGCGTATTTCGGGTAGGGTCGGTCATTCCGTGGCGCGAGGGATGATCGGCAATTCCGTTGCGCACAGTGGGTCAATGATTCCGCGGCGCCCGGTGGGACAGTGATTTCGCGGCGCAAGGCGGGTTCGCTGCGGTTTCTATTTTTTTCCAGGGGCGTGGGACTGACTAAAAAGCCGCGGAGGTGGAGGGCCCCGCGGGTATCGAGTGTCCCATAGGGTCCAGTGAGTTTACAGGCTATAAGGCCTCCTGGATAGATCTAAGCCTTTCGTTTTCGATCCATTAGCCTTCTCCCCCTAATCCCTCTCGTACGCCCCAATGCTCCAGGGCGGGGTGCGGGGGTTTCCGTCCCGGTCAAAGGCGGGGATCTCGGCGGAGAGGTCCGTGCCTTTGTCTTTAGCGGGGGAATTGGCCTGTAGGCGGTAGTCGTATGTCGCGGCATTTACGAACAGGGGATCGACATTCACCAGGTTGCGCCAAGCGGGGTCGTCATATGTTAGGGACTGAAAGTCAGAGCAAGTATAAACTGCTTGGTATTCATAATTATTTATATTAAGGTTTTTAGGATCGTCATTATTGTAATAAATATAGGAACCATTACCCGTAGCATCAGGATATACATAAAAAAGATTCGTAGTGTATGCATAAGGATAGTGACTAGATCCATAAGCCATATGATATAGACTTTGATAGTAAGTAGAGGTTGAAGATAGTTCCACAAGAAGGTTGTTTTTCAGAGTTGGATGGCATTCCAATCCATATAAAGCTATTACCCACTGCCAATACGTTGCTGGTCCAGAAACAAGTGTATTGTTGTAGATCTTGGGATGCGAGCCATTGCTTATCCAAATTTTTATATTACCGTTTCTAGCTGAGCCCCCATACAATACATTGTTATATATAATGGGAGAAGATGAATCTATATAGATTCCGTATGAAGATGTAGCCTCTTGGTTGCTCCAACCACTTTTCATTATGTTATTGCTTATTATTACATGTGTTCCACTTCCGATAATATAAAAGCATATAGTGTTATTACTAGAGTTAACAAATGCTCCTTCAACTATGAACCCATCAAATACTAAATTTCTATTAATATTGTTTGCAAATACCGTATAAGAGGTACCGCTTGTTCTCTTATCTATTATCCTAGTAATGTTACTTGAACTACGTGTAGAAAAGTCATTAGAGAAGCTTCCATACACAGATATTCCACTTTTAAGGACTATTCCAGAATATACTTGATATATCCCTTTGGCAACTCGTATTTCTCCTGTTGAAAAAAGTGAAGCAGCAAGATCTATCCCTGCCTGTATTGTTTGCTTTGGATGATCTTTGGTACCCTGATTCGAATCGTTACCTATCGTAGACACGAACACAATCCCGGAGGTAATGGTGAAGGGGGAACTAGTAGCCACCGCAGAATCTTCCATCCCCGATTTATACGCGTACGCTTTGATCGTTAGGGGCATGGAAACTAACACCGTGTTCCCAACGACAGCTGTAGGACTTGTTTTGGGGTCAGAGCAGTCGGTGGTGTACTTGATGGTCGCGCCAGAGGTGGCGCATTGAATGGTAACTGTTTGGCTCTCTGCGTAAGTCCCGCCCTGTTTACTAAAGGTTGGCGTGGTAACAACTCCTCCTTGAGTAGCCGCGATTACCGTTACTTTACAGGTTGCTTTGAACCCCCCATCTTCTGTAGTCACGGTAATAGTCGCGGTTCCTTCTTTTACCCCTGTCACAAGCCCTAATGAAGAGACTGTCGCTACTGTAGAATCAGTACTGCTCCAGCTTACCCTCTTATTCGTAGCATCCTGAGGCGTTACCGTAACGACAAGCTGTTCCGTGCCGCCAATCGTCAAGGTTGTTTCGCTCTTGTTTAAACTAACCCCTGTTACAGGCACGTCTTCCAGAAGAGATTCCAGTTTCTGACAGGTAGTCAATACTACAAAGAGGATTATGTACCCTACTATTAAGTATGGGATGTGAATATGTTCAAAGCGATTATTTTTGTTTGAGCTTCGATAATTTGAGTTTCTTTCCATACACTAAAACCCCCTCGATCTTCCAAGTAAAATGATTGCTCATTTTTTTCGATTCGCATCGTACGAAGGTACGATTTCGTGCTAGTTTTTATTGGTTTTTTTCAGGAGAGAATCGTACTAAGGTATTAGAAGGTCGCTATTCGATTATGTGGGAGCTGGAGTTCAGATCAAAGGCTTGAGTATTATTTACATAGCAACGTTGGTAGGAGGACGCGCGTCTTTTTCAGTATGAACTCAATCGAGCTGTATTCGGTATCTATGGATTGGTACAGAGTGCCCGCTGGGGCTATAGACTCCAAGATCCTAAAAGCCCCCCTGGGTCTGAGGAATCCCATCGGGCAAGGCTTTAGGAACTACATTCTCTGCCCCCTAATCCCTCTCGTACGCCCCAATGCTCCAGGGCGGGGTTCGGGGGTTCCCGTCCCGGTCCAGGGCGGGGATTTCGGAGGAGAGGTCCGTGCCAGTGCTTCTGGCGGGAGAAGATGTCTGCAGGTGGTAGTCGTTCGCCGCGGCGTCCACGAACAAGGGATCTACGTTCACTAGGTTACGCCAAGCTGGGTCGTTGTAGGTGAGGAGCTGATTTCCCGAAGAATATGTGTAAGCTATTTGCGAGGTATAGTTGTTAATGTTGATGTTCATACTACTACCGCCAGCGTAATACACATACGCCCCATCCCCAGTGGCTGTGGGGGTCACGTAGAAAAGGTTCGTGGTATACGCATACGGATAGTGACCGGATCCGGAGTTCATGTGATACAGCCCGGGGATCCCGCCCCCGTTCGAATCCAAATCGACCAGCAAGTTATTTTTTAACGTGGGATAACAGTCTGCTCCATCGGCTCGCAATGTAATGGCCCAACGTACGCTTCCTGCGCTGCAGAGGAGAGTGTTGTTGTAGATCTTGGGATTCGATCCGTTGTTCATGAAGATGGCTGAGTTCCAGTTGCCCGCAGTTCCTCCATATATCACGTTGTTGTAGATCAGAGGGGAAGAATAGGTACTCATACTGATCCCAAAGGAATGTCCGTTGGCATTATTTCGTACGATCGTATTGTTCCGTATCGTGGGGGAAGAGTTGGAAAGGTTTATGCAAACAGAGGAAACAGGAGGATCAGGGGAAACGGACGAAGTAGAAGCGCCCTGAATGGTGAACCCATCGATGATCGTGGCCTCAGTGAGGTTGGAACCCGCTACCGCCACGCAATCTCCCCCGGTCCTGGTATCTAGGATCGTGGAAAACGCGTTAGATAAGCTCCGGGTGGAAAAGTCAGGCATGTAACTGCCGATGATCGATATTCCTTCCTTCATGTCTATCTGAGAAGTGATAGTATAGCTTCCCTGGGATACTCGAACTTCCCCTATGGCAAACAACGAATCAGCCAGATCGATTCCCGCTTGGATCTGTTTCAGAGGATGATCTTTGGTGCCCTGGTTGGAGTCGTTTCCAACAATAGAGGACACGAACACGATCCCGGAGGTAATGGTGAAGGGCGAACTCGTTATTACCGAAGAATCCTGCATCCCTACTTTGAAAGCGTACGCCTTGATCGTCATGGGCATGGAAACGAGAACCGAGGTTCCCTCAATGGCGGTAGGGCTTATCTTTGGGTCCGTACCATCGGTAGTGTACTTGATCGTGGCTCCCGGGGTAGAACAGGATAGAGTCACGATCTTGCTGGAAGGATACGTTCCTCCGATCAAACTGAGAGTGGGAGTCATCACGGAACCTCCCGAAGATGTACCCGCCGTTACGGAAACTAGACAGGTCGCTTGGAACTCTCCCTCAGCTGTGGTGACAACAATAGTTGCGGAACCTTCCATAACACCTGTAACTAACCCTGTGGAGGAAACCGTTGCTACGGTTGGAGTCAAGCTAATCCACCTAGCCTTATTATTAATGGCATCCTTGGGTGTGATGGTAGCGACGAGTTGTTCCGTTCCTCCGACCGCGATTGTGGTTGTGGTTTTATTCAAGGTTAGGCTAGTGATAGATACTTCTTCTTCCAACGGAGCAGCCAGTTTCTGACAGGATGCTATCAAAAGTAAACAGAGACTTAGAACGACCCAAAAGACGCTTTTATCTATATAGTTATTGGTTTTGGATTCATAATTCATGGGTTCCTCCCCTTTCCATTTCCTTACCTAAATTCTGGGCACGCTTTGGAGGAAAAAAATCGTACCAAAGTGCTGCCTTAAGCGGTTTCATTGGCTTTTACAGGGGGAAAAATCGTACCAAAGTGCCGAATGGCTCTATCGAGTGTTTATGGAGGACTGTTTCTCCAGTAACGGGAAGAGCTTGCGTTCGGATTCCCGCTCCGGAAGGATGTTGTGCGTGTGGAACAACTCCATCAATTGGACCCGGTTCTTCACGCCGAGTTTCTGGTAGAGATGGGCGCAGTGGGTCTTGACTGTCCGTAGTCCCATGTGTTCGGAGTCGGCTATTTCTTTCAAAGTTTCGCCTTTTATTAGGTGCTCCAGCACCTGCTCTTCTTTACGGGTAATTCCTTTCTCTTTGAACAGAGAACTTTTGGTGATCACTTCTTTTCCAATGAACACGATTCCGGAATTCGATCCGTCCGTATCTCTGATAGAAGAGAAACGAGCCTGAAAGTGCTTCTGGGGAAAGGAGCGGAAGGTGATCACGCAGGAGAAGGATTTCTTGGCACCGCTCAATAGCTCAGACAGAGCGTTCTTTAACCCCTTAGACTCGAGAAACCATCCATAAAAACTGGCAAAATTTAAAGGTAGGGTTCCGGATCTGAAGGACTCCTTTGATTGTAAACGAAGGACGAAAGCGTTCGCGTACAATAATCGAAGGTCAGGGCCGAACACGAGGACCGCTTCATCGATCCCGTCCAGGATTTCCTGCGTGATTTTAGAGGGCGTATACGCTAGAAACCTATACCGAAGGATGGCGTAGCCTACGATAGAAATCCATACGATGCTGAATAAAGGCGAGACCACAAGGGGTTTATATTCGGTGAAAAAGGGAACGAGAAAAGGCTCCAAGTTATAGAAGAAAATGGTACTGAGGATGGCGGAGAATAGAAGCCACGCTTTCGTTTTTTCCTTCTTGAGGCTCGTTTTTTTCGCGTACCGTATCAGGAGAATAGCGGAGCATGCATAGTACAGCAGGTAGTTCGCGATCAGCAGAAGGAACAGAGGCGAGTTGAAATCGGGAACGGCAGTCCAATAGGTGCCTTGTTTAATGAAATCCCGGAACACTAGGGAACCTGTGAGGCTCTTGTACTGGAAATAGATCGAGGGGAGATACAACAGGTACAGAGCCACAGATGCTGGTGCTTTTAGTTGGGGACTAGTGAGGGTGATCACGAAATGTAGGGTATAGGCATGGAGAAAGATGAATCCGAACGAACAGATCCGGAACCAGAACAGGACCTCTTCGCGATTTTCCCCAGAGTAGGCAAAGGATGCCCCGAACAGCCATACAGCAATGCAGAGAGTCATGTAAAAATACCTTCTGTTCAGAGGATTCTTCCTGTGAACGAATAGGATGTAGACCCCTTCCATCAACGAAAGGGAGGCTACCAGCATGGAAAGGGCCGATAGGTATTTCATACTCTAGGGCTCTCACCCTACATTGTATACTGCATTAAGCGAGAAATGAAAAGCTTTTATTCAGTTTAATCCCTCTCGTACGCCCCGATGCTCCAGGGCGGGGTGCGGGGGTTCCCATCCCGGTCAAAGGCGGGGATCTCACCGGAGAGGTCCGTACCTTTCTCTTTGGCAGGGGATGAAGCTTGGAGATGATAGTCGTTTCCCGCCGCGTTCACGAACAGGGGATCGACGTTTACAAGATTGTGCCAGGCGGGGTCGTTGTGGGTCAGAAGCTGGGACCCATAACCAGTAGTTGTAACTGTTTGGGATGTGTAGTTAGTTTTGTTAACATTGGCGCTGTTGCCTGGAGAGTATAAAATATAGGCTCCATCCCCTGTAGCATCGGGATACATGTAAAATAGATTAGTTGTTAATACGTATGGGGTTCCAGATGCGTATTCCATACGGTATAAACTGGGGGTTCCTCCAGCTGTTGAAGCCAAATCGATAAGTAAATTATTTTTAGGGCACCTCTAAAAACTACGTTTTTTATCTTAATTCTAACAAAAGAGCACAATTTTATCTCTGGAAACATTACAAAATATAGATGTCATCCTTACATTTACTGTGTATTCAAGCATCCTTCTATACCTTTCTCT
>CAKZQO010000292.1 GCA_937140905.1 uncultured Spirochaeta sp. | reverse complement strand
GGGAATCATTTCCACTCTCTGTCTGATCCTGTTGGCCCCTCAACTGGCGAAACTCGCCCTTAAATTCGGCCCACCGGAATACTTCGCTTTGATGATCTTTGGACTTACCATCATGGCCAGCGTCTCTACTTCTTCCCTTCTGAAGGGGCTTTTATCGGGATTCTTTGGTTTGATGCTGGCGATGGTAGGGCTGGATCCTATCCTCGGTACTCCGAGGTTCACGTTCGGAATCACTCGGTTCCTAACGGGATTCCCCATGGTCCCCGTGTTGATCGGGTTGTTCGCATTCTCGGAAGTGTTCGCTCAACTGGAAGTTCTGGGTAAGAAAGCGATCCCTCATGTAGAGAAGGTCCGTAGCAGCCTACCGACCTGGAAGGAATTGAAGGGACTGATCAACGTGATTCTCGGATCTTCCATTTTGGGTACTATCATTGGGATCATTCCAGCCACTGGGGGAGCCATCGCGTCCTTTATGGCGTACAATGAGGCTAGACGCTTTTCCAAGCATCCGGAGACCTTTGGTACGGGAGAACTGGCCGGTATTGCCGCACCGGAGGCGGCCAATAATGGTACCACCGGGGGCGCCATGATTCCTATGTTGACGTTAGGGATTCCCGGGGATGTGGTGACTGCCGTGATGTTGGGTGCCCTCCTGCTGATCGGCGTGCGGCCAGGCCCACTCCTCTTTAGCCAGACCCCTCACATTATCCATGCCTTATTTGCGGGATTCATGATGGCGCAATTCTTGATCCTCGCGTTGGGTCTTATTACGATTCCCCTCTTTCCCAAAGTCCTGAAGGTTCCCGTGGGGATCCTCTATCCCATCGTGTTGGCTCTATGTTTCCTGGGAGCGTATTCGTACGGGAACAGCGTGTACGACATGGGTTTAGCGATCATCTTCGGTCTGATCGGCTACTTCATGAAAAAGCATGGATTCTCCGCGGCTCCTACAATTCTAGGGTTAATTTTGGGGCCGATGGCGGAACAGGAATTAGGAAGGGCACTGATTCTTTCCCATGGAGACTGGACAGTGCTGTTCAAATCTCCCATCGCGCTATTGTTCTACGCTCTGGCGTGTCTCTCCGTTTGGTATTCCATTCGGGGGATCCGGAAAGCAAAAGCGAAGGGTTGATAAGTACCCTTAAGCTTGTGGGGAGGGAGTTTAAGGACGGCAGAATTCAGGCAGAATTCAGGTGGTAGAAAAAGGGTCTACAGGTAAGCGGGTACTTGTTTCTTCGATAGGGTGCGCTGGAGGCTGTTCTCCAAGTGATACCGCATCGCCTGGTAAGCTTCCTCGGGATTGTGGGAACGGATGGCTTCCAGCACCCGTTGGTGCTCTTGCAAAGCTTGTTGGTGATCTTCCGGAGTACGGGGAGCTTCCCGGTAGGTTTTCTGGATGGCTTCCATGATCAGGGGAACGATCCGGACGATTACGGGATTTTTCGTAGCCCTAGCGATACTTCGGTGAAACTCCAATTCCTTCGTGATTCGCACATGGTGCATCTGGATGGACTCTTCCATTTCCTTCAGGAGATGTTCCATTGTTTCTAGGTCTTTCTCTTCGGCATTCCTAGCAGCCAGGCGAGCAGCGCCCGGTTCGATAATGAGCCGGGCTTCGATCAGGGCGATCTGCAGGTCCGCTGAATGAATGAAGTCGAATCCCAGAGGATCGGCAACGATCCCCGGGGTTTCGGAGACGAAGGTACCTCGACCTCTACGGATGGATACCACATTCTGGGAAATGAGGCTTTTCATGGCTTCCCGAATAGTAGGTCGACTCACTCCGAAGAGCTTGGAAAGTTCCATTTCGTTGGGAAGCTTGTCGCCTGGTTTCAACCGCTGCTCTCGAATCAGATCCTTGATCTGTTTGGCAACTACTTCGGATAGCTGCTCCTTGGTTTCGATCCGTTGATACATAGGAACCTCCTGCTCGCTCCCCTAAGGCAGAATCGCTAAACTGTTGTGCCTGCGTCTACCACGATAATCTGCCCTGTGATGCTATCGTTTCGAGCGAGGTAGATATAGGTCGAAGCGGTTTCCTCTACGCTAGGGGTTTTCTTCAAGAGAGCGTTGTTTTCCATCGCTTTGATCCGTTCTTCGGAGAACCCAGACGCCCAGCGGGTAAGGAGGAGTCCTGGCGCTACCCCGTTTACCCGGATCGTTGGGGCCAGAGCAACGGCCAAGCACTTGGTTAGGTGAATCTGCGCAGCCTTGGAAACACAGTACGCGATACTACTCCCCGCAGGCCGGATCCCCGCGATACTCACGGTGTTGATAATACAACCGCCGCCTCCGCGGTTCATTAAGGGAGCGGCAGCTCGAGAAAGGAAAAAGTTCGACATGGAATTGGTCTTGAACAATCGGACAAAGTCCTCTTCTTGGAGTCCATCCAGATCCGAAAAGGAAACATACTTGGTAGTTCCTGCGTTGTTGATGAGAATATCCAGCCGGCCAAACTCCTTTTCCACAGTTTTGATCATTCCTTCTCCCTCGGAGGGGATGGATACATCCGCTTTTATGGGAACTCCTTTTACCCCAAAAGCTTGCACTTCCTTGGCTGTGGCTTCTGCTTCGGCTTGGGATCTCGAGTAATTGATGATGACGTGGGTTCCTTCCTGGGCCAATTGTAGAGCAATGGATCGTCCTAGCCCGGTTCCCCCACCAGTAATCAGGGCAACTTTTCCTTTCAACTCCATCGATGTAACTCCTTCCCTTAACGTATATACAAGTATCTTAAAATGTTGGGGATTTTTTGACAAGACAAAAGTGGCTCGAATTGAAAGACGTCTGACAAATAGAAGAGCCTTGGTGTGGCCTCTTTTAAACCCGCACCTGCCCCAATTAGGGTTAAAGCATTCGGAAAACAGGAATTGGTTGCGAAAGGAAGGATCTTACCGTATAGTAGGTGCCATGAGTGTACACATTAACGCGAAACCAGGAGAAATTGCCGAAACTGTCCTTTTACCCGGGGATCCTCTTCGGGCACAGTACGTTGCGGAGACCTTCTTGGAGAAGCCCCGATGCTACAACCGGGTGCGAAACATGCTAGGTTTTACAGGTTCCTATAAGGGGAAACAAGTATCTGTGCAGGGCACAGGAATGGGAATGCCGTCCTTGGGGATCTATGTGCATGAGCTCATCAATTCGTACGGAGCGAAGCGGTTGATAAGAATCGGTAGCTGCGGTGCCCTACAGGCGGATATTGCTCTACGGGATGTGATTCTAGCGGTGAGCGCGTGCACAAACTCGGCCATGAATCGCCTCCGGTTCAAGGGAATGGACTATGCTCCCACGGCGGATTTTTCCCTCCTGTTGGACGCGTGGAATGCGGCAGAGCGCTTGGGGATTCCTGTGCGAGCCGGCTCGGTGTTGGCCAGTGACACCTTCTACGACGATGATCCCAATGGATGGAAACTGTGGGCCGAGTATGGGGTGCTGGCAGTGGAAATGGAGTCGGCAGCCCTCTATACGATAGCGGCCAAGTTCAAGGTGAAAGCCCTATCGATCCTCACGGTGAGCGATAGCCTCCCCCAGCAGACCGCGGTAAGCGCGGAGGAACGAGAGCGTACTTTTGATGCGATGGTACGCTTGGCGCTTGAGTTGGCATAAGGAAAGTGGAGCACGGTGAAGCGAGAAAGACTGTCTGCTCTATATGACTAAGGGGATTTAGACCGGCTCGGTTCTCATGGCCGCCTCTTCCCGGGAGATCACGGGGACACCCCACTCTTTTAGACGGCTAGAGATGAACTCAATAATCTTCTTATGCTCTTCCTTTCCCCGACCGGTAAGGAAAACAGGGGGGCCGAACTCGATATGGATGGGTTCGCTTCGGTTCAATTTACCGAATCCCCTCAGGATAACCCCATTACTCCAAAAATCTGTTTTCAATGCAACGGGAATAATGGGTACATGGGCCCGGGAAGCGAGTTTTACCCCGAGGGTATTGAAGCGAGCGGGGTCGAACTCGTACGAGCGGGTACTCTGGGGAAAGATCACGATGGATCTGCCTTTCTGAAGGATCTTCACCCCTTGTTCTAAAACGTCCGTTAGGTCCTTTCGGGGGTCTTTGCGAGTGACCGCAATGGGATCGAGGGATCGCATCACAGGACCGAACACGGGTCCCCGCACAAGGGTATCTTTTACCACGAACGAAGTAGATTTGATGGGGGTAATGAGAGCGGGGAAAATAGTGGTTTCCAGGGTGCTCATGTGGTTCGCGACGAACACTACCGGGCCTTCGGTTCCCCGGATATGCTGGAACCCCCGAATATGAAATTTTCCCCCACACCCTTCGACGGCCTTTATGATTAAAAACGATTGTTCGGCCAGGGCCTGATCGTCATACACGGAACGAACCGCCATGGCTCGGGATCGAAGCACGATCCGGAAGAATCGGAAGTACAGGTTCCACCGGGTCCAACCGAACAGGTGGGTTCCCACGAATAAGGGAGCATCGGGTGGAGTGTCGTATCCGTTATCGGGAAAAAACTGTTTCATGGAAAAGGTTTTCCCCTAACGGTTAGAGTTTGTCAATAAGCATCGAACATTTCCCCGATGGGATGGGAAGGGTTTTCCGTTTCTGCCCAATGATGTCGATGGTAAAGTAATAGAGCTTTTCCGATTCCAGCCGGATTTCCCATCCCCGGCTACTCTTGTTGCTGAGGATGGTGATGAAGTTGCGTTTGAGGGAGAGGTTCTCGATCCCCATCACTTCCAGAGTAGGGATGATCCAATCAACCGTCTTCCGGGGCAGACTAATGGAAAGGCCGATCACGTTCTCGATCATCAGGGTGATAGTGGAAAGGGCGGTATAGGGAAGGAATCGAGGTCGGGGAAAACCCTCCTTTCCCTGCCATTTGGCCGGGCCTTCGGAGCGGGGTGCGTACGCCTCCCAAACGTTCCCCTTGTCTTTTCCCATGGGATGGAGGGTATCGATCATGTAGTATAGGTGTCGAATGGCACTAGAACGAGCAAGCTCATACTGGTTGTACTTTTCTAGACCCTTTATCACCATGAAGGTGAAGGGAGGATACACGGAGCCGCGGAACCCCATTCCCGATTTTTCGAACATGGGTTCATTGGCGGCGAGGGTGGGAAACGGATGCTCGGTGCCAAAGGTTTCGGGATTCTTCAGGTGGGCAATGAGTTTTTCCGCCTTTGCTTCGTTGGGGATTTCAGCTAGGAGGGGCCAAAAGGAAGCGATGGTTTTTACCTTGATCTGTTGCCCGTGCTTGTCCAGGTCGTAGTAGATCCCGTCCTCTTCGTTCCACATCATGGTGTTGATGCGGGTTTTTAAGGTAAAGTACTGTCGTTTGTACTTGAAACTGATTTCCTTGTCGTTCAGGAGATCTCCCAACTCGGAAAGGTACAGGGCGTTGATGGCCATCTGGGCATTAAAGTCCACTGGGTAACAGAGCCCTTTCCGGGGGCTATTGTCCATCTTTGTGGCTGCTAAGGGCGCCTCGTAGAGGCCGTTCTCTCTGCGAAAGGTCGATTCCAACCACGCAAAGTACTTCTCCAGTATAGGCATAATGTCCCGGATACGTTTCTTGTTTCCTACCTTGTGGTAAAGGTTGTACTCTGCCCAAGAGAAAAGAGGAGGATTCAGCCCTTCGGGATTGTCCTTGTGGAATACCGGTTTCCCGTCGAGAAGGCTGTAATCCGAACGAATAGCTCCGGATGGTTCCTGCTTCTCGTAGAAGTTGTCCAATTGGGGAGTCGCTGAGAAGTTCCGGTTTGAGTACACGAGGAAGAAGGTAGACATGATGGACTCGAACTGGTTGATGGTCTTGTTGTCAGGGTAGTTGAAGTATTGTTTTTGTAGTCCATTCTCGGGGGTCCCTTTCTGCATGAAGTCCTGGATCCAAGCCCAGGTTTGGTCGTACAGGTCTACAAAATCCTGGTCGTAGAAGTGAATAGTAGGAAAATCTTTCTTCGTCACGTACTTCCCCTCACGCTGATACAAAAAAAGAAGAATCGTAAGAATTAAACCGATTGAAATGGCAGAACTATACCGTACCTTCCCATTTCAATTCAAGTATACCTATTACAATAACGTGAATCAGGCTAGAAGTCAAATAAAATATTTGTTTTTCTTGTAAACAAATAGACAAACATTTAATCCCCTTGGTTTCTTTCTTGACAGAGAACCTAAGAGATAGTACAAGTTGAGTCAGGATGGAACTACAGGAACTCCGTATTACCGCTGCCCTCGCGTATCTGGATCTGGAGGAGGAAAAATTCGAGAAGCTCCAGTTGGCGGTAGAGCAGATGTTACAGTACTTCTCCAAGATGATGGAGGTAGACATCGAAGGTCTTTCCCCTACTACGCACGCCTTGGTTCATGAGAACCGTACCCGACCCGATCAAGTATTTCCCTTTGAAGATACGGATTCCCTATTGGAGAATGCTCCCGAAACCGAGGATCGATTCATCGTCATTCCCAATATACTGTGAGGTCTCATGTCTTCTTTATCATCATGGATCGGCCTTCTAACCGATCCCAAGACTCGCGATTCCTATATTCATTATGTGGAACAGTTGGAACCGCAGATTGGAGCCTTTATCCAGTTCGATCCCCGGATAGGTTTGAAGGAAAGCCTACCTGAAGGCCCTTTTAAAGGGGTCCCGTTTGCGGTAAAGGATATTCTGGCCGTAAAAGGATTTGGTCTTACCTGTGGTTCCCGAATCCTAGAAGGATTCGTCTCTCCTTACACCGCTACAGCGGTAGAAAAGTTACAGCGTGCGGGAGCCGTGGTGGTAGGCAAAACGAACATGGACGAGTTCGGCATGGGTTCTTCTACCGACACCTCCTTCTACAAACAAACCTGTAACCCATGGGATCTGGAACGGGTAGCGGGCGGTTCCTCCGGGGGAAGCGCTGCCGCAGTAGCCAGCGGAATGGTCCCCTTTGCGCTCGGTTCGGATACCGGAGGATCGGTTCGGCAACCTGCCGCCTTCTGTGGGATCTATGGGTTGAAACCTACGTATGGAGTAGTTTCCCGGTATGGGTTAGTAGCCTATGCGTCTTCACTGGACGTGGTGGGGATCTGTGCCGCTTCGGTGGAAATCACGGAAGAGGTATTTTCCCTCATCCGAGGCAAGGATGAGCGGGACCAGACCTCTTTGGAAGAAACGGGGGCTAGTGGGATAGATGGATCGTACGGGAAGGGCGCCAACAAGATAGTCCAGAGGATCGGATTCGTTTCGGGAAACCTGGGATTGGATCCAGGAGTGGAACGGGCGTACCGGAAGACACAGGAGGTGCTGCGGTCCCTTGGGTATGAGGTCCGTCCCATAGAGCTTTCCATGCTGGAGTACTATGCCCCCGTGTACTACACTATTGCTACGGCAGAGGCTAGCGCGAACCTTGCCCGATACACGGGGATCCGGTATGGATACCGCCCGGAGTACGCGGAAAATCCGGAGGAACTGGTTCGAAAGGCCCGTAGTGAAGGGTTTGGGGAGGAAGTCAAGTTACGGATCCTTCTAGGTACCTATGTGCTACGATCCGGATTCCAGGACCAATATTACCAACGGGCCCAGCGGATACGAACGGCCATTCGGAAGGATTTCGACCGGGTGTTTCAGGAGGTGGATGTGATCCTTTCCCCGGTGTTTCCTACCCAAGCCTTCAAGCATGGATCCGAGGGGTTGGATCCTTTCCAGCAAAAGGTGGCGGACCGGTTTACCACCGCGGCAAACCTTGCCGGAATCCCCGCATTGAGTTTTCCCGCGGGTCTGGAAGAGGGGCTACCTGTGGGGTTCCAGCTGATGGCGCCTGTGTTCGGGGAAGAGTTACTATTCCAAGTGGCCAGAAAGTTTGCCGAGGAGGTTCCTCCTTTAAAAGCCCCATCCAATACGTCTCCATGGAGTTGAACCGTGTACCAGTCCTTCATTGGCTTAGAGATCCATATCCAGTTGCTTACCCAGTCAAAGGTGTTCTGTTCCTGTCCCGTTCGATTCGGGGATGAACCCAATACGAACGTGTGTCCCATCTGTATGGGGTACCCAGGGGTTTTACCTTCTTTGAACCGGGAGGCAGTGAAGTATGGGTACGTGGTAGCCCGAGCGTTGAACTGTGAGTTAAGCCCTGTCGCCGTGTTTGAACGGAAGAACTACTTCTACCCCGACCTGCCCAAGAACTATCAGATCTCCCAGTATGCCCACCCCATTGGTCGCAATGGGTATATCGATATCGAGTTCCGTAAGAAGAAGAAACGGGTGCGGATCCACGAAGTGCACCTGGAAGAGGATGCGGGAAAATCGATCCATGCGGGAGATCTTTCCCTCTTGGATTACAACCGAGCGGGAACCCCGCTTCTGGAGATCGTTACCGAACCGGATCTAGAGATCGGGGAAGAAGCGGAGGTGCTTTTACAGAACTTTCGCCGAATGGTTCGATACCTTGGGGTTTGCGATGGGAACATGGAAGAAGGGTCCCTCCGCTGTGACGCCAACGTATCGGTGAACCTCCGGGGGCAAGGGCTGGGGAAGAAGGTGGAGATAAAGAACCTGAACTCTTCCCGGTTCGTTCGGCTGGCCCTGAACTATGAAATCGCTCGACAGGAGGAGATCCTTAGCCGGGGAGGGACGATCCTGCAGGAAACCCGTTTGTGGAACGAAAACCGGGACATCACGGAAGGAATGCGTACCAAGGAAAGCGCCCACGACTACCGGTATTTCCCCGAACCGGACCTGCCACCCTTTAGAGCCGATGCAGCGTTTCTGGAAGAGGTGGAACGGAGTTTGGTGGAACTGCCCGACCAACGGAAGAGCCGGTTCCTTACCCAGTACAACCTTTCGGAAACTCTGGCAGAGTTCCTCACGGCCGAGAAGAGCACCGCCGATTTCTTCGAACGAGCGGTGGAACTGGGGGCTGATCCTGTGGGTGCGGCTACCTGGCTTTCTTCCGATGTCCAGAAGCTATTGAACCGGCAGGGACTCACGCTTCCCGAAAGCCCCCTTAGCCCAGAGCGGTTTGCTGAACTGATGGTGTTGCTGCAGGAAGGAAAGATCCATGGGAAGTTGGGCAAACAGGTGCTGGAACTGGTGTTCCAGGAAGGGAAGTCACCCACCGAGATCCTGAAGGAACGAAACTGGGAACAGATCACGGATCCAAAGGTGATTGGCGCTCTAGTGGAGAAGATCCTCGCCAAGAATCTCCATGTGGTGGAGACGATCCGCCGGGGAGACATGAAGCCCTGGGGGTTCCTAGTGGGCCAGATCATGAAAGAGACGGGCGGAAGGGCGGATCCACGGGTGGTACAGACCATTCTGAAGGAACGGCTACAGCTAAGTTTCATATACCTCTTGACGTTTGGAGGGGCCATTTCAGGAAGGAGGGACCCGGATGGGATGGTAGTTCCCGGAGGCAGCGCTGCGATTCGGAAGATCCTCGAGCAGCATCCTTCCTGGAAGGATATGGTCCGTGTAGAAGAGTTGCCGGGTGAGGAAATCTTGAGCGAGGAGATAACTCCGGCGGATTGGGCTACCCTCATAATTCGAACGGCCACGCTCCTGCAGGAGGGAAACGCGAAGGGAATCGTGATCACCCATGGAACAGATACCCTTTCCTATACTGCATCCCTTTTCCACTGGCTGTTTGGAAAGGCGGAGATTCCCATCGTGTTCACCGCCGCTTCCCTTCCCCCAGAGGAGGGCTCGGAGGCAGCTCAGAACATCCTTCAAGCCATCCAGCAGGTGGAAAAGGGAGAGAAAGGGGTTACCGTAGTATTTGGAGGTGAAACGTACAGGCCTGTAAATCTCCGATTTCTCAGTTTAGACCCCATGCGGTTCTACAACTGGAATGTAGAAAAGATACGGAATACCTCATCACCCTTCCCCCTCTTTGGAGGAGGGATGGAGGTGGAAACCCTACGGGTACGAATCGAAGAAATCGTACGAAAGGTCTTCATGGTGAAAGTGTTCCCCGGACTCCAGGGGGATCAGTTGATCTCCCTCATGAAAGCGGGGGTCCGGTTCTTCATTCTGGAGCTGTTCGACACGGGAACCGCCAATCTACGGGAAAGTCCTTTCTCCTTGAAAAAAGCGTTCGAAATGGGCAAAACAGAAGGGATTCGGTTCTTCTGCACTTCCCAGCAGGAGGGGGTAGTGGATTTTTCGGGCTACGTTACAGCCCATGCGTTATGGAAGGAAGGAGCGATTCCCATGGGAGCGCTGGCAACGGAGAGTGTGTACACGAAACTAATCGCAGCATCCCTCTACGCGGAGTCGGAGGAAGAGATCCTACAGTGGATGGAGGCAAACGGTGCGGGTATTGGTTAAAGAACTTGGTACGTATATCGATCGGGCCGTAGAGGTAAAGGGATGGGTGCATCGGATTCGGGAACTGGGAGGCATCTCCTTTGTCCTCTTGCGGGATCGCACGGGAATGGTTCAGTTGGTGTACGAAGGGAAAGTGGGATTTACCCAGGAATCGGTGCTTTCCGTGCGGGGAACCGTGCGGAAGAACGAGAAAGCGCCCGGAGGTCTGGAGATACAGGTGGCAAACACAGAAATTCTCGCCCAGGCCCATCCGGACCTGCCAATACCCGTGAACCAGGAACCGGAAAAATTATCGTTGGAAGCCCTGTTAGATCATCGAATGATCTCCATCCGGATCCCCAAGATTCGAAGCATCTTCAAGGTGCAATCTACCATCCTGAAAGGGTTTGCCGAGTACTTGCGGCAGAACGGGTTCACCGAGATTAAGACAAGTAAACTGATCGGATCTGGCACAGAGGGGGGAACGGGGTTGTTTTCGGTAGAGTACTTCGATACACGGGTATACCTCGCTCAATCTCCCCAGTTCTACAAGCAGGCGATGATCTCCTCTGGCTTGGAACGGGTATTCGAGATAGGTCACGCGTATAGGGCCGAGAAACACGATACTCCTCGGCATCTGAACGAGTACGTGTCCCTCGATGTGGAGATGGCCTTCATAGAAACGGAACACGAACTGATGGATCTAGAACAGGGGATCCTGAACCATGTCTTCCAGCTAGTGAAAGAAGAGAATGGAGAGGATCTCGAAGCGTACAAGGCGACGGTTCCTACCAAGGAAGAGGTAAACCGCATTCCTCGGGTGACCTACGACGAAGCGAAGGAGATCATCTCGAGGGAAGGGGGAAAGAAGGTGTTCGATATCAACCCCGAAGGAGAGCGTATTCTTTGCGATTGGGCCGTGAAAGAGCATGGGGTGGACGCGGTGTTCGTGTATGCCTTTCCCCGAAAGAAACGTCCCTTCTATGCGTATCCCGAGGGGCAGAAAACCCGGAGCTTCGACCTGTTATTCCGCGGGTTAGAAATTACTACAGGGGGAAGGCGGATCCATCAGTACGAGATGCTCCTCGATGCGTTGCCCAAGTTTGGGTTGACCCCCGAAGGGTTAGGTGGGTATGTGGATATCTTCAAATACGGTTGTCCACCCCATGGAGGATTCGCCATCGGGTTGGAACGCCTTACCCAGAAGATCCTAGGCCTTTCCAATGTGAAAGAAGCCTCCCTATTCCCCCGAGACAGGAAACGCATCACCCCTTGAGAGAAACCCGGTAGCTCAAGACAAGAGCAGGGGGACCATGGGTAAGGAGCCTGGACGGCGGATGCCCTTACAGGATTGCATATCCGAAAACCATTTATTCGGAAGGCTAGTGCTAATCTGGTTCCTCTTCTCTAGCTGTGCGAGCGTATCAATCCGCAGGTACGAACCGTACAGTCCCCTAGGGGGAAATCCGGAAGAACAACGACGGGTTGTTAGAACCTATATGGCTACCCTTTCCCTCCCTGAACGAATCGCGCAACGTTGTATCCTTTACATCCCCAAGGGGATGCCGATTGAGGAAGTAGAGTCGTTTGTCCGGGAGCGAAAGCCCGGGGGCGTGATCCTGTACCGGTGGAACTATGAATCCCTAGCGGACCTGGTTCGGTTGACAACGACGATCCGGAGGGGGTTCCCGCTAGGGTATCCAGAGCCTTTCATCTGCGCGGATCAAGAAGGGGGTAGGGTACAAGCTTTTCGGTTCAAAGAGTTCGTGCAATTGCCTAGTGCGTTTCAGCTGGGGCTGTACCGGGATCTGGAGCTTATCCGTTCCGCTTCCTACCTGACGGCAGTACAGATGCGGGAGGCGGGGTGTAACATGAACCTCGCTCCCGTGTTGGATCTAGTTGAGGAAGGGGATGCTTCCATCATCGGGGACCGTTCCTTCGGGGGGGATCCCCGATGGGTAGAGGAAGCGG
>CAKZQO010000291.1 GCA_937140905.1 uncultured Spirochaeta sp. | reverse complement strand
CGGGGAGCGTGTTCGGAGGCCTTACGACCTGGATCGGGTCCCTCTTTCCCCTCGACATGGAGATGTTCACGGGCGGTGGGATGAAGGAGTTTCCCATGACGGGCACCCTCATCCTCACCTTCTCGTTCCAGATTCTAGGGAAGGGATTCCTGTTCGGGGTAGTGGTATCGGCCCTCTGTACCCTGTTCCCTTCATTGAAGAGCGCCTTCATCGAACCCGTGGAGGCGTTACGGAAGTGAAAGGTGGGGCGCGCGAGTGGAGTTTTAAAGAAAGGCAAGGGAGCGACTCAGGTGGAGGAGATATGGAACGAATAAACGGGTGTAGAACTAAATCGGTGCGCCGGGGCGCACACCAAGGCGTGGTTAAACCCGAACGCGGTCCGAGGGGTTGGCACAAACCTGATGGGAAGCAGAGTGAGCGAAGCGTCCAAGGGGTACTGTTGGCCCCAATCGGGACGACCCTAAAAATGGCCACTCCTTGGACGACCCTCAGGGTAGCTGCTACATGGGTGAGTCTTAAGATAGCCGCTCCTTGGGTGACATTGAGGGTGGCCGCTCGCGTGGCGGTTCTGGTTTTGACGGTGATTTGGGTAGCGGTGTCCGCGGAAGCCCAGACCTCTCCGGGCGGAGGAGCTGTGGGGGGTGCCTCGGGGACGGGGCGGAGGTCTTCTTCGCCTTCCGCGACCGAACTCCTTGCCCGGGTGGACGCCAACGAGGTGTACGATTCCATCACCTACGAGGGGGAGATGGTGATCGAGTACCAGGGAAAACGCTTCGTAAAGGTGTTCAAAGCCGCGGGGCGGGGCAACTCGGATAGTTTCGTGGAGTTCCTCAATCCGGAAGACCGGGGAACCAAATACCTGAAAAAGGATGGCCGCCTCTACGTGTACTCCCCCGACACCGAATCAGTCATGCTGATTTCGGGACACCTATTGAAGGAATCCATGATGGGTTCGGACCTCTCCTATGAGGACACGATCGATAACGAAACCCTCTCGGCCCGCTACACTCCCACTCTCGCGGGCACGGACGAGGTCCGGGGCCGGAAGAGCTGGGTGCTGGAGCTCGTTGCCCGGAAGCGAACGGAAAGTTACCCAAAGCGGAAACTCTGGGTCGACGTGGATACTCAAGAGGTTCTCCGGATGGAAATGTTCGCCCTGTCGGGCGCGAAACTGAAAGAGTACGAACTGATCCGTTCCGAGCGGATCGGGAGCCGGTACTTCCCCGTGGAGTTTCAGATGCGGGACCTGTTGCGGAGGGACAGCCGCACCGTATTCCGGATGCGGAACGTGGTGCTGGACGCCAAGATCCCGGACTCGGTATTCAGCCTGCGCAACCTGCGCAGGTAGGGTAAAAGGTCGAGAAGGGATGGCGTTGAAGAGGGAGAAGGATATGGAACGGATTCAGCGAACACTTCGGATGCGACTAAATAAATCGCGCCTTATTAAATCGCGCCCTAGCCCTGCTGTTTTTAGTCATGGGCGTTCTATCCAAGTCCGCTCTATCCAAGCGGGCCCTATCTCAGCACTCTTTAACCCAACGCGCTCTAGTAAAAAAGGCCCTTTAGCTCTGTGGTTCTTAATCGGGCTCCTTTCCGCGGGACCAAGGCTCGCCTTCTGTGAAACACAGACGCCTGAAGAAGGACCCGCGCTGGAACAGCGGCAAATCACGGGAAAGGGAACCACCCAATGGCAGTTTTCGCTGCTCACGGACACTACCGCCCGGGGTGCCTGGGTTCCGGGGTATGGGGGAAGCGAGAAGGGAACCTATGGGTTCGAACAGTACGGGAACCTGCGTCTGGAAGCGCCCCTGAAAGGATGGGGAAGGGTGTATGGGGCGATGAATGTGCTAGCCGCTTCGGGTATTGCTTTGGAAGGGGTATCTGCTACATCCATCGGGCAAGGATACGGATCCACCGTGGAGTTGGAACGGTTGTACTACCGCTTGGAAACAGAATCGACAGA
>CAKZQO010000290.1 GCA_937140905.1 uncultured Spirochaeta sp. | reverse complement strand
CTTTACGGCCTGGATCAAAGGTCCCGGTTCCTCGATCAGAAGGGTGTACCGGTCCTTTAGCCCCCGAATGGTGATATCCCCCCCGTAGTACACGGAACTTTTCCGTTTCAAGTTGAAGGTGAGGGTATCGAACAAGGAAGCGAGGCTTAAAATCACGAAGGCGCCGAGGGCCACGAGAGCGAGGAGAAGGAGGAACCGGTTTCCCCGCCGCAACAGGTTCCGGACCGCGAGGCGCAACGGCAGGGGTAGGAGAGGGGAACCCTCTATTCTCATGGTATTAGATACCTACTAACCCCAGGCGCTCTAGGGCGGCTTTTCGTACTTTCAGATAAAGCCCTTCCATCCGAGGCCATTGCTCGAACAGAGCGTTCAAAAAGGACAGGAACGATTCGACTGTCAAAGGGAATTTTGGCCGCAACAATTCTCGAGTCTTCGCTATCCGTTCCAAGTGCGAATCGCATTCTTTGAGAGCGGACTTTAATTTCAACAGCGCTTCTTCTTCCCCGATCATGTGTTTCCGCCCTCTTTGAAACCAATCAAACAAATACCGGTTTGCCGGGCAACCCGGACAATGGATCGCGTGTCTTTTCTATCCTGCTCTGACCCTTCCGGATAGGCTACCAACAGATCGATCTTCCGTTCGCCCAATTGTAGCTGCATGGAGGTAATGGCCCGAACCGCGTTCACATACCGTTCAGACTCGGGAGATTCTGTTTCTACGAGGAGATCGATATCCCCGCCTCGTTTCCTATCGTCCGCCCGAGAGCCAAAGAGGAGAATCCGACGGGCATCAGGGAACCATTTTCGAATAGACTCAACGATGATCTCTCGCTCTCGATCGGAAAGACGCACAATGGCACTCCTGGACCTTACGAAAACTTGTGAGGAGCCTCTGTATCACCCCACGCGGTCTTCGTCGAGGCCTTCGTTCGTCCTTCTTAGGTGCGGCGTTCCATGGCGGCTCGGGGTTGGACCCGCAGGGCGATCCGTACCGGGTAGATCCACCCGAGTAAGCCGAGGCCTATGGAAGCGGCCCAGGAAAGGAGGGCCCGGCTTGTCGAAAGACGCGGCAGAAGGGCGTTTCCCCCGAAAAGCTGGATGAGGAATTCGTTCTCCAACCGGAAGGGGTGGACTTTCAGGTAAAGGGAGATTCCTACTCCCAGCGCCACGCCGAACAGTCCCGCGCCCGCCGCCAGAAGGGTCGTTTCCGTGAGGAACAAGCGACGAATCACTGAAGGGGAGGCCCCTAACGCTCGAAGGGTCCCGATCTCTGGCACCCGCTCCAACACGCTCATCACGAGGCTATCGATCAGGATGATGAGACTCGTGACAGCCACCAGGAGGAACCCGATGTTGAAGATCATCCGCATCCAGTAGAGGAATAGGGCGCTACTTCCCGCGGTCTGCCGCCAGTTCAGCACCTCCACTTCCCAGCCCCGCTCCCGAACCGTTTGTTCGAGGTTCCGTCGGAGGGAGGACACCGACGTTTGGGGCACCGCGCGGATCAAAAGAAAATTCCACGCCCCTTCATCCACCGCGGGCCTAGGAGCTTGGAGGGCTGCGGACAGTTCCTGTTCCAGCGCTTTTCGGTCCACCCCTTGAGAGGAGGCTACCGTGTCTGGTTCCGCTTCCTCGAACAG
>CAKZQO010000289.1 GCA_937140905.1 uncultured Spirochaeta sp. | reverse complement strand
GATGCTGCGTGTGACGAAGCTATGTTCCTCGCCAAGCTATCCGATAAGATTATCCATATCCACCGGAGGGACCGATTCCGTGCCCAAAAAGCGTTGGCCAATCGAGTGCTGAACAATCCCCACATCCAAGTACGGTTTAATACCGTCCTGGAACGGATCCATGGAATAAAGAACCCCATGGGAATAGAAAAAGTACATAAGGTTACCTTGAAGCAACTCGATACGGGGAAGGTGTACGATGAAGAGGTAGCGGCCGTATTCGTCTTCATTGGTTCGGATCCCAATACAGGATTCATCGAGGGAGTAGGGAAAGACGAAAACGGGTACATTATCACTGATCAGAGGATGCAGACAAAAGTGCCGGGTTTGTTCTGCGCAGGAGATTCACGGGCTACACCCTTCCGGCAAATCGTAGTTGCAGCGGGAGAAGGAGCTATCGCTGCTCATTCTGCGTCCCAATATATCGATGAACTTCTAGGACAGGCGTACTAAGTCCATGAATTCCGCTCCTCTTAAGGTTTTCCTTACGAGTCTTTACTGCCTGTTGGGTACTGTCGCTCTCCTTTTTCCCAATCCGTCAGAGCCAGATCCCACAATCCTCACAGAGTCTCTCATTCACCAAATGACAGAGGAAGAGATCCTTGGACAATTGCTTTTAGTGGGATACTCCTCGGTTGAACCTACCCCTCTCCTGTTGGAGTGGATCCGTTCGAGAGGCATCGGAGGGGTTAAGATCTTTGGGTGGAACGCGGAGGACTTAAACCGCTTGTACCGGAGTATCCAGCAGATGCAGGAACACTCCAATAGGAGAAAGCTGAAACTACCTCTTTTCATCGCCACTGACCAGGAAGGTGGGTGGGTAAGGCATGTGAAAGGTGACACAGCCATAACTCCCGGAAACCTCGCACTAGGAGCTGCCCGCATACCCTACGACGCGTACAGAACCGGATACCTGATCGGTAAAGAACTCAAGGCGTTGGGGATCAACATGAACTTTGCGCCTACTGTGGATGTGTATGTGAATCCAGAGGCTAACGTGATAGGGCCCCGAGCTTTTTCCTCTGATCCTGTCCTTACTGGGATTCTGGGAGTAGCCTACTATCGTGGAATGGCCGAAGCTGGAATCATCTGCGCCGCCAAGCATTATCCGGGTCATGGAAATGCCGATGAGGATTCCCATGGAGCTTTGCCTGTGATCTATGATTCCTTCGATACTTTATGGAAGAGGGATCTGCTTCCTTACCGAATGCTGATATCTGAAGGCATCCCCGCGATCCTGTCAGGTCATTTGAGTTTCCCCAAAATCACAGGGGACAATCGTCCTTCCTCTCTAAGCTCTTTCTTTGGAACCGAGCTACTTAGAAACCGGTTGGGATTCCAGGGTTTATTGATAACCGACGATTTATACATGTCTGGTGCCAACCGCGGAAAGACAATGGCAGAAGTATGTATTGAGGCTATAGAAGCAGGGAATGATCTACTCCTCTTGTCCAAAACTCCCCAGTTGGAGGATCCTATCTGGAAGGCCCTAGTTACACGGTACCGCAAGGAAAAAGCGTTTAGGGATCGAGTTCTATCAGCTGTTCGGAAAGTACTAGGGACGAAGATCCGCTACCTAACGGAAAGGGTTGAAACGAATCCGGATTCTGAACGTAACTCTTTGGATAAAACCCCCATACGAGTGGCAACTCCGGAAAGCCGAGAATTTTTTCTCGAACAATCCGCTCGAAGCGTAACCCTTTTAAGGAATACTCTCTCCCTCCTTCCCTATTCCCCTTCCTCGGAAGAACGCGTGCTTCTGGCAGGCCCCTTCAAGGATTTCCTACGCACGGGAAAAACGTATTTCCCTCACGCGGAAGAGTTCCAATTTTCCTATTCGCCCTTCTATCGGGCTATCCCTGAAGAAAAGAAAACCTTTCAACGAATCAGTTCCAAAGCAGATACCATTATCTTTTGTCTAGCCAATCCGAACGGCTTGGAAATCTTACGCACTCTGAAAGATTTTCGGGGAAAGATCATCGTGTTTTCCATCCTCACTCCTGTATACCTCCGAGAAGTTCCTTGGGTTCAAACAGCCATCGCGGTGTATGGATGGGGTATAGATTCTTTCAATGCGGGGTTTGCCGTCATCACTGGAAGTATTCCGCCATTTGGGAAAAATCCCATCGAGACTCTCTTCTCGGAGAAAACTCCGTGATTTGGGAATCCTTACAAGTCAAGGATCTGTCGAAAGCGATCCAGTTTATCGGGGAAATGGAGTGGGTTTGCGAACATCTTTTTACCCGATTGTTGAAAAAGCAAAAACAGAAGAGCATAGCCCCCGATCATATCTGGATCAGTTACGAGGATGGAAACCCCAAAGGTATACTGTATCTATCCAATCAGGGGCTTCTACTCCCTTATTTGCCCTTCCTAGATGAAAAACCGATCGATTCGCATTTTCACCAGTTGAAGCATATGATCCCCCTAAAAACCATTCGAATCTATTCCATTGTGGGTAAACGACTCTTTGTGCAAGCTATGGAAGAACTCTTTCAATTCAAAGAAGGGGTCTATGTGGATTATCATCTGATGACTAGAAGCAAATCAGAACCCTTACCTCCTATGCCAATACGGCCCTGCTTCCAAATTAGAAAGGCAACTATAGATGACATCGAACGTATTCTCCCCCTTCAAATTCTCTACGAAAAAGAAGAAGTACTCATCCGACCCGATTTGATGGATGCTGAAAAAACCCGTAAGGATTTGAACCTGGCTTTGCGCGAGCAAATCATCCTATTGGGGGAATTTGAAGGAAAAGCCGTAGCTAAAGCAGGAACCAACGCCAGGGGAATTCTGTACCATCAGATAGGAGGGGTATTTACCGATCCGAATTATAGGGGAAGACACTTTGCACGTGCTCTTATGATTCGTCTCCTCCATGAGATACATGGAGAAGGCAAGAACGCGTGCCTCTTCGTAAAGACTCACAATAGGATCGCTATCCACCTGTATGAAGAACTTGGTTTCCAGACTCGGGAAGCTTTTCGAATCCACTATGTATGAAAGAGGCAGAATATGAGCAAATTGCGTATTCTTATGGTAACCAGTGAAGCATCCCCCTTTGCCAAGGTTGGAGGATTGGGAGAAGCGGTGTCCTACTTATCTCGATCACTTCGTAAGCTTGGACATGACGTTAGAATCGTACTTCCCTACTATGGGGCCGTACGATCCATGAAGGATGTCTTGCAGAAACATCCTGCTCCCCTTGGAGTTCCATTAGGGAATAGGGAGTATTGGACCGGGATCTTTGAAGGAACCCTTCCTGAAACGGATATCCCCGTGTACTGTATCGATCACGAGATTGCTTATGGACGGGAAGGGATCTACGGCAGCCGCACGGTCCCCTTTTTTCCCGACAATGCCTTTCGATTCGCCCTTCTTTCCCGGGCAGCTTTTCAACTCTGCAGATTGTTGAATTGGTACCCCAACGTCATCCATTCTCACGATTGGCCTACTTCCCTCTGTAATGTGTATTTAAAAGCCTTCGAGGGAACAGGACCGTTTCAAAACACGAAAGGAGTCCTTACCATTCACAATGTCGGATACCAGGGTATCGTCCCAAAGGAAGAATTGGAAAACATTGGGCTGAACTGGGAACAGTTTTACCGATACGATCTAGAGTACTATGATCAAATCAACTTGTTAAAAGGGGGGATCCTGCAGGCGGATTTCCTTACTGCAGTTTCACCGAGGTACGCAATGGAAATACTCACTCCAGAGTTCGGAGGTGGATTGGAAGGGTGTCTAGCCAAACGTAAAGACCGCCTCGTTGGAATTCTCAATGGGATAGATTACGAAGAATGGAATCCGGAAAAAGATCCTTTTCTTCCCTATACCTTTTCCATTTCCAATCTTTCCGGGAAAGCTCTAGTGAAGCGATTCTTGCAGGAGCAAGTAGGGTTACCTTCGGAACCAAACATTCCCCTCATTGGTTTCATTGGAAGAATCGTAGATCAGAAGGGATTCGGGTTACTGTTGGATTCCAAACCCATGAATCTCTTCTCTATCTGTAGAGATTTAGAAGTTCAAGTAGTGATCCTAGGAACGGGGGATCCAAAATACGAAGAAGAATTAGCTCGAATGGCCTGGAAGCTTCCAAACCTAAAAGTAGTGTTGCAGTTCAATACGCCCTTGTCCCATTTGATCGAAGGAGGAGCAGACTTCTTTCTCATGCCTAGTGTGTATGAACCTTGTGGGTTGAATCAACTATATTCCCTCCGGTACGGAACAATCCCCATCGTCACAGATAGAGGAGGTCTCGCCGACACGATCGAACCCTACAACGAAGTGGACTGCAGTGGAACAGGATTCATCATTCCCCATCCCGACACAGAATCGATCTTCTTGACAGTAAAAAAAGCTCTAGAGGTGTATAGAAACCGACCCGACCATATCGAGATCTTGCGGAAACGGGGAATGGGGAAACGCTTCTCATGGGACGAGGCGGCCCAAAAATATACGAACGTGTACGAACAAGCCCTGAAGCTTTGAGTCCTATATTGACCGTCTACTAAAGGTCAAGGAGCCGTTGGACAGGGGAAAGATTCCCTATATAACATCGTTTTTCTTTGAAGGCGTTCCAATCTTCGAGACAGGTCAACGCGAACAGAGGAAGGTAGATCTTGATTCATCCAGAACTTGGCTAACTTCAAAGCTGCTTCGTAATCTTTCCGAATATGTTCCAAGTATTTTAACTCTTCCAATGCAACGGAGAAAAATACCTTTACATAGGGAGTTCGAAAACATCTACCTTCCTCATCTCTTCCTTGCCATCGATACCGTTTGGAAACCCGTTGTATGGCCACAGGATCTCCCCTTCTGGCAAGTTCCTCTAGAAATTTCCACCCTTTGGTAGGATTCAGTGTAACTGCCATAAGCCCTAGAGCAGTTGCATCCACTCCTCTCAGTTCCTTTGGTTCCCGTATAAGGGAGCCTAGTAAAGCAAAGAGGTATATGAGGCTCAATAAGTCGTCTTTATGGTGTTGTATCACCCGGTGGATGTCATCGAGGACACCCAACCGTAGGTACTGAAAGTACACGTGGGGAATCATTCTTCCGGGGAGATCGATGGATCTCTCCTTTTCTAAGATGAACCGTTCCACCGTGTTAAGGGAACAATTAGGAAGGCTTTTTTTCCAGAGCCTTCGCACTAAATAAAGAAGATCTAACTGTTGGATGGAGGGTGGAATCAGACGTTGAAGGAGGTACCGGGTTTTCAGTAACGGCGCATCGAACGCTGACCCGTTGTAGGAAAGGAATCTCGTAGCCTCTGAAAAGAATATGGATTCCGAAAGGAGGCTAAGGAACTCGGCCTCACCTGGAAAATCACTCAGAAAAAACTGCTTTACCATAATTCCCGAAGCGGTAACTTGCGCAATCCCAAAGAGAAAAATCACCGTGCCCGCTCCCCCCGAGAGCCCCGTTGTTTCCGTATCGTACCAACAGAGTTGATCCAACGGACAGGATAGAAAGAACTTCGCTCCATCCTGGAGATCCAAAAGAAGGTTTGAATCTCGATCTAAGGGAATCTGCTCTACCCTTCGAAACGTGTACTTTCCTACCCGTTCCCATCCCTCTAGAAAGGCACTCGGTTCTGAAAAAAGCTCTTCTCTCTCTTGCCGTGCGTCCGCCTTTCTATCCTCTCTCTCTCTCAGAGCTTGTCGAAGGGCATTAAGCCTGACTCTCAGATCCATCATGTTTAACCTATTCTATCTAAATCTTCCAAGTACCGTAGGGTTACCTCCTTAGGATTCCCCGTTACTTCTCTTTGAGGATCTCGAGGACCAATGCAAGAGGGACATCCTTCGGTACAGGGACAGGAGCGAATCAATTCTGCGGATGCAGAGTGAATTTCTGCTACATGTTTCTTGAACCCTTCTGCCAAGCCCGTTCCACCGGGATACTGGTCGAAGAAGTAAAGAGCAGGCTCCCAAAAATGGGGATCTCGCAAACGCTCAGATACCCCTAGATCCCGAGGTTCACAGAGAAGGTAAAAGGGAGCGATCTGCCGGTACACCGTTCCCAGGGATAGGAGGATCTGGGTTTTCTCTTCTTCGTTCCGGGTTTGTAGGATCTGCCCGGCTTTCGTTTCTTTTCCGAACACGAGAATGCAAGAGCGGGTATGCATTTCCTCCTCCGGCAGACTTAGCTCTCCATATCCTATAGTCTCGTGACTATTGAACCGTATCTTTTTAAACTTTGTCACTTGGGACCTCACAAGTATATCCCCTACCACGATGCGGAACAGTGAATCTTCCGTTTCTTCATCCTGAAGCAGTACCTTGAGGTCCCGTTTCACAATGGCATCCGTATAGTAGTTTACCTCCACTTCCTCTACTTCCGCCCGCTTCTGTTCCATATCGAGATGTCTCACCATATACTGCAACCCCCTATGCAGGTATACCGCATTGGGAAAGAGGAGTTCTTTGGCAGAAGGGCGATCCATTTCTCCGATCACCCGGTTTCGTCCACCCGTAATATCGAGGATCACCACGTTTTCGGAAGAGGCACTTCGGAGCGATACCCCTTCGGCAGGATAGGAACGATCCGACCAATAGTAGGTTCGTTGGGTTCGCCTGACCGTCCCCAATTCTTCCAATTGATTTAAGATAGGCTCCACATCCTTTCCAAATGATTCTTCTTGTCTTAGAGGTAGCTCAAACACCGTGCATCGGACATGATCCGTGTAAATATACGGGTTCTCAGGATCCAAGAATCCTTCTTCCGGGCTCCTCCCAAAGAAATAATCTGGATTCTTCACCATGAACTGGTCTAACGGCGAAGAAGAGGCCACCAGTATAGCTAACGAAACCCCTTGTCTCCTGCCAGCCCTTCCTGCCTGTTGCCACGCGGATGCTATGGAACCCGGGAATCCAGCCAGGATTGCCACATCTAGCCCCCCTATATCGATACCGAGCTCTAAAGCATTGGTGGCCACTACTCCTTGAACGGTTCCGTTGCGAAGTCCTTCCTCAATAGTCCTTCTCTCTAAAGGCAAATATCCACCACGATAGGATTCCACCCGAATTCGGTGGTTTTCTGTATACACGTTCGCTAGCCGCTCCCGGATATACGTCGCAATCAGTTCAGTATGAATGCGGGAACGTGCGAATACAATCGTTTTAATTCCCTTTTTTAGGAACCGCACCGCCAACCGTTCCGATTCTAAAACTACCCCCCGCCGTATCCCCTGAACCCGATCTATTAGAGGAGGGTTGTAAAGGATAATATGCTTTTCGCCCATGGGGGCTCCGTTTTCGGTGAGGATTTCCAGTGGTTCTTCCACAATTCGGGAACCCAATTCCAATGGATTCCCTATAGTGGCAGAGGCACAGACAAAGAGGGGTGATACTCCATAAAAAGAGCATATCCTTTTCAACCTTCGAATCACATTGGCCATGTGGGACCCAAAGACCCCTCGATAGATATGAATTTCGTCGATCACCACAAAGGAGAGCGTCCTAAAGAACTTAATCCACTTGGGGTGGTTGGGCAGAATCCCGCTGTGGAGCATGTCTGGGTTTGAGATAATGATCTGCCCGGTTTCTCGGGCTGCCGTACGCAAAGAAGCGGGTGTGTCCCCATCGTAGGTCATCACCTTCACTGGCAGCATTCCTGTTAGGATAGAGACATTCAGAGCAGCCTGTTGATCCTGGCTTAGCGCTTTGGTAGGAAATAGGTACAGCGCCCGTTTTCCGGGATCTTCCAGAATACTCTGTAGGACGGGAAGGTTATAACAGAGGGTTTTGCCCGATGCGGTAGGGGTAACAATCAAAAGGTGTTTGCCCTTTCGAACGATCCTATACGCCTTCTCTTGATGTGAGTAGAGTCGAGAAATACCTAGTTGCTCCAATGCCCTTCGAAGGGTTGGATGAAGATCCGTTGGAAGATCTGTGTAGACCCCTTCCCGCGAAGGAATCCGTTCCCAATGAGTAACACAATCCTTAAAAGACGGATCCGCCTGTAGCTCTTGTAACGTTATGCGTATGTCCTCACTCATAGGACACTATCATACCATAGGGTAAGATTTTTTTCTTGACCTCTTCAGGAGAGTTTACTACAGTTATTAGTAGCAACAGACAGAGGAGGGCTTATGCCGTTTTCCAACGTCCTTTCCATCGTTCTCGGGGGCGGTAAAGGGACAAGGTTGTATCCACTCACGAAAGATCGAGCTAAGCCTGCAGTCCCCTTCGGGGCTAAGTACCGTATCGTGGACATCCCTATATCCAACTGTATCCATTCGAATTTCAAGCAGATCTACATCTTGACTCAATTCAACTCCGCTTCCCTCCACATGCATATTGCACAAACCTACATTTTCGATTCTTTCTCTAAAGGTTTCTGTGAAATACTCGCTGCAGAGCAAACCTTCGATAGCACAAGTTGGTACGAAGGAACCGCTGATGCGGTAAGAAAAAACTTCAATCATTTTCGAGACCAGAATCCTGATTACTACCTAGTACTCTCGGGAGACCAACTGTACCGGATGGATCTCGGGGACTTCGTAAATAAACACATACAAACCAAGGCGGACATCAGCATTGCCGCTACTCCGGTAACCCGTGAACAGGCGGCAGGGCTTGGGATCATGGGGGTTGATTCCATAGGGAGAATCGTAGAGTTCATGGAAAAACCGGATCTTTCGAAGGACATCTCCCATCTGAAGGTTCCCGGAAAACTTCATCCAGATCCAAAACTACTCTCAGCAGGAAGAGAATACTTGGCTTCGATGGGAATTTACGTATTTACCGCCAAAGCCTTGAAAGAAGCCTTGGACAACGAGTTTGCCGATTTTGGGAAGGAAGTGATTCCCCAATCCATTGAAAAGATGAAGGTTCATGCATACATCTTTACGGGGTTTTGGGAAGATATTGGAACCATCAAATCCTTCTACGATACCAACCTTAACTTAGCGGTTATCAACCCCAATTTCAACTTGTACGATGAACTTCATCCCATCTATACTCAACGCCGAAATCTACCCCCTACAAAGTTCAACTACTCTACCCTCTCGGAAGTTCTCACCGGCGATGGATGCATCATTACCAATTCCTGGGTTACCAGATCGGTACTGGGAATTCGGTCGATTGTGGAAACGGGATCCAATCTAGAAGGGGTCGTGTGTATGGGGGCCGACTTTTACGAGACTCCCGAAGACAAACTAGAAAACAAGCGTAAGGGTATCCCCGATATAGGAATTGGCAGAGGAACCAGGATCCGTGGTGCTATCATCGACAAAAACGCTCGAATTGGCGAAGGTTGCAGAATCGGAGTGGATGACATCCCTCGCCGGGATGGAGATTACGGAACCTACTTTATTCGGGATGGAATCATCATCATTCCGAAGAATGGTTGCATTCAGCCTGGCACTGTGATCTGAGATACGGTTTCAATTTTTCGAAAAGGGAACGGTCCGAATCGGCAAGGGGAAGTTGTTCAATTTCGTTCAGCGTGTACCAACCGATCTGAGTGTGGGCAGTAAGTATGAGAGGATCCTTCTCTATCTCTACCCGAAAGGCAATTAAAGTAAACAAAACGTCTTTATGGTAGAATTCGGTGGTGCAAAGAGGTTCTTTAACCTGTACGGATAGTCCAAACTCTTCCTCCAATTCCCTAGCTAAAGCCTCTTCTGGAGTCTCTTCCGTTTCTACCTTTCCGCCAGGGAATTCCCACCGGGACGCCATACTACCCGTGGGCATTCGTTGGGCTAAAAGGACTTTCCTTTCCTTTAGGATGACAGCCGCAGTGGAAACTGCCACAAAATCTCCCTAGAAGAAGATCATTGTAGGAAGAAAGAAATGAAGGATGCCCGCAATCAAGCACCCGTATCCCCACAGATTCTTGCGATCTAATAGAAGAGTATGCAGGATACGTATAAGGGGAATCTCCTTGTTTTGAGCCCCCTCCAGATTTTCCAGTAAAAGGATCCCTCCTCCACCTATGTTCCCTAGAGCAGGAAGAAAATCTCCAAATACAGGCACATCCCCATACACGGGTGAGAGTAACTTGAATACCCCCACACCTAGGGCGGTAATTCCAAAGAGTAAGATTCGGTCCGCTTTCCCACATTGCTCTATTACAAACGCGGAAAACGAAGGGAATCGAGAGGTGAATATCTCCGGTACCAGAAGGACCGAAAGACAAATATTTATCACGATAGAGAGGAAATAGAATTGGTACATTCTATGAGCCTTTCGGCTGACACTATAGTACCACAACCTATCTAAGGTCAACCAGAAAGTAACGGAATGGGATATCCTTTATCGGATGGGAGTCTTGAGGGTATACGACTTGCCTTTCCAGAAGAATGAAGCTATGACTTCTTTACCAACTGGTTCTGGAATAGAGAGTCGAACCACCTGTTCAGACCCCTCTTTTCCTGGTATTTGCAGGCTACCTTCCCACTGTTTCCCGCCCATACGGAAAACCACTGGGATAGATTCCCCTTCGTTCACTAGAGGAGACTTTTTCTCTAACCGAAGGATGAGAGAAACCAATACACTCTTAGGGGATCCATACGCGTAGAGAGAAAAGACGAACCCATCTTTTTCCAGTTTATTCTGTGATGTGTTGAAGAAAAGGCTATACCCCCAGAACAGGAGGAGTAAGACCAGCACGTCTATCAATAGGAACATGAATCCCCGGTTTCGCCTGAAAAAGCATGGTAAGGTATGACACTTGGAATCTTCGTCATAGAAAGTGGCCTTTACCCGAGGATTCCTCTTAAGACGTTCCTCTCGACTGTAATGGTACGTATAGTTCCCATCACCGGAGGTTTCTGGACTTTTCCGCATACGATAACACCACCTTGGAAAGGCAAGGAAGAAGATCCTGGGATAGAAAGTACCCATAACTAGTTTCCGCTTCATGGGCAGCTTCACTTAAAAGGAGAACTCCTAGCGTAGCCGCAGAGAATGGTTCGATCCCTTGAGCTAATATTCCAGTGATCAACCCTGCTAACACATCTCCTGTTCCCCCCGTGCCTAGAAGGGGATTCATTCCATCATAGATTCTGATCTGACCATCGGGCGCAAAGATATAGGTGACATGCCCTTTGAGAACCAGCACACACCGGTGCTTTGCTATGAATTCTTGGGCTTTGGGGAACGGATTGGCCTCAAACTCTTCCTTGGAACAACCTGTAAGAACGCAGAACTCGCCCGGATGAGGCGTGAGTATCCATCTGGAAAGATCGATGGATCTATCCAGAAGTTCTTTCAAAACATAGATACCATCCGCATCGATTACCCCTCCCTGTTTGAAGGCAAGAATTCGTCGAAGATATGGGATCCTATCCTCTCCCCTACCCCAACCAGGCCCTACCAAAATAGCGGAAAATCCTTTTTCCCAGTTCTCCGGAATATCTCCTGGCATAGGTTTAACCATGATCGAACGACTCTGAGAAGCCAATAAGGGATATGCGGCAGAATCAGCAAACAGACTCACCAGCCCAGCCCCTGATCTAAGAACAGCTTCCGCAGCGAGCAACCCAGCCCCCGTAGTACCAATTGAAGAGGCAAATACAGCAGCATGGCCCCGTTTGTTCTTGTATGCCCAGGGATCAGGGTATCGAATGAGTTGAGAAATACCTGTCTTATGGATCCTTCGAATCCGCTTATCCAGTATAGACAGGGATGTATCCGGAAACCCTGCGGAAAGACGGTAGATTCTGCCACAATGGGTTCTTGCCTCGGGCATAAAGAGACATAATTTTTGGACTTCGAAACTGAGAGTTTCCTCGGCCTGTACTACAGGGTATCCAGGACGGTACTCGTCTCCCAAACCACTAGGTACATCGAGACTCACAATTCGTTTCCCCGATTGATTCAAGAGATCAACCAACTCTCTCGTCTCTTCTCGGATGGCTCCCCGAAGACCAATTCCGAAAATTCCGTCGATAAGGGTGTTCGCATCCTTCAGCACCTGCCGAACAGAGGCGATTTCTGTGGGGAATTGGACCACTCTGCACCCTTCTTTTCTGAGAACCGAAAGGTGGAGGGTAGGAAGTTCCCCAAGATCCTGTTGGGATAACAGGACAGTAACGTACTTTTCCCCTTTTAGAAGAAGATGCCGGGCAACTACTAACGCATCCCCCCCATTATTTCCCTTTCCGGCTACAACAACCCATGGTCCTTCAAAATGATCGACGAGATGATCGGCAGCAGATCGGCCTGCATTCTCCATTAAAAGGGCTGCTGGCAATTGGTACTCTGTTTGGACATAACGATCTAGTTCAAGAGCTTCTTTGCAGCTTACAATCGGTTCTTCCCACATCCTCTAAACTCCTCCCACACCTTCGACTCATTCTTTCAATAGAAGGTCTGTCCGCCACCAAACGACCTTTGCCCCTACATCAGAAACTAGAAGAGCGGAAAGAATACCTTCCAACGAAAGATGAAACGTTGAGAAGAGAAGCTGACTATCTTCTATATGGATCGTTCTTTTAGAAATAACTTTACCGTTCGATTGGAGTACCAACAACTGTCGCGCATCTTTCCCATGTCCACTGAGAAAGAGAAACTGTTCATCTGGAAGGATCCCTATGAGTTCATAGATCAAGGGCATTTCCACTGGGTCCGAAGAGCTCTTCAGTCTCAAGATGGTCGGATTTTCCGGTACATCAAAGAGTTCTTTGAACCCTCCTCCCTGTAAAGTAAACCGAAACATCTTTATTCCCAACAGTTCGATCCCGTACCGAATTCCTGTCTGGGAGTCCAATCCTTCTTTGAAATAGCTCACTTTGAAGAAGAGGGATGGGGAAACAGGTGAGGGGAGAATGGTATCTAGATTCGCGTACACTTTCCCCTCGTAAGGCATGGGAAGATCCTCCAAGGAAAATGAAAGCTTATGTTTCAAAGTCCCATCCGGTGAGAACCAATAGATCATCCACAATGTAGGAGTACGGCAGATTACCACCACCTCTTCTTTTCGGGTTACCTGCAGCCGTTCGATGAACGGAAACGGAGTTCCTCCGACCCCTTCCTGTCCCAAGTATCCTTTATACTCTCCGTTCTCGAATTTGAGAATGATATTGTTCAATCGGACACCGAGTTCTTTCTCGAATACACTTCGTTCTTCCGGAAGCTTATCCTCAATATACACTGATCCATTGGAAGTTACCGCAATCTTTCCTATCTGGTTGAAGGCGTAGGGAAACAGTTTCCGATTCGAGACCGCCCCACCCTTCTCTCCTGGAAACTGGATGGGCGGCGGATTTCTATCGGGATTGTAAAAGAGAGCAAGAAGATCCCCATAGGAGGAAAACACCATCACTTTTGCCGAAGTACTGTTGGAAATATAGAATCTTCCATCGTGAGTCCAAAGGCTCGGTTGCACTTGATAGGAACTTTCGGTTATATGGAAAAGATCCAACTGATCTTCCAATTTTCCAAAAGTAAGGTTGAAGAGTTCTTCTCTCTCCAATAGGATGGAAGATCTCTGTTTACATCCAGAGAACCAGACACTGAAAAAGATCAACAACAAACTAAATACTCGACTCCATCCCATACCCATTGGGGTAGTGTAACTAGCCAACTAACCAATGTCAATCTTGACCCATCTTCCACTAAAAGTTAGATTTCTACTATGGTTCAAAAAATAATCGAGGCCCTATTTGGGTCGAAAAACGATAAAGATATCTCTTCCCTGCTCCCCTTGCTCCATGCGGTAAATTCAAAGGAACTTTGGGCAATGGGGTTGCGGGACGAAGATTTCTCAAGAGAAACTGCTCGACTCAAGAACCTCGTATCCCAAGGGACTTCTTTGGATTCTATCCTACCTGAAGCCTTTGCCCTAGCGCGAGAAGCGGCACGGAGGGTGTTAGGTGAACGTCTATACGATGTGCAGGTTCTGGGGGGAATCGTTCTGCACCAGGGTAAAATCATGGAAATGAAGACAGGAGAGGGAAAGACGATTTCCTCCGTTCCCGCAGCCTACCTGAACGCACTGACGGGTAAAGGAGTCCATATCGTTACCGTAAATGATTATCTGGCAGAACGGGATTCCGAATGGATGGGAAGGGTCTATAAGTTCCTCGGCCTCTCCGTCGGAGTGGTTCTATCCCATATGGATACAAACGCTCGAAAAATCGCCTACGCATCGGACATTACCTATGGAACCAACAACGAGTTCGGATTCGATTACCTTCGAGACAATATGCGGTACGATCTAGAAGGTAGAGTTCAGCGAGGTCATGAGTTCTGTATTATCGATGAGATAGATTCCATCTTAATCGACGAGGCAAGAACTCCGTTGATTATCTCGGGTGCTGCAGAGGACGATACCACCAAAATAATCAATGCCAATAAGGTAGTGAAGTTCCTTGTCGAATGTGAAAAAGATCCCGCGACTGGAGAATACCCCGAGGAACCTAAGGGTGACTTCAAAATAGATGAAAAGGGGAAACGAATCTCTTTCACCGATGAGGGGCTGAATCATCTGGAAGAAATCCTCCAAGCTCGAAAGATTATTCAGGGTTCCCTCTTTCTAGATGAGAATTTCGAGTACATCCACTACGTAACCCAGGCATTACGAGCCCACCATCTGTTTCATAAGGACATCGATTATGTAGTTCAGGATGGACAGGTCCAGATCGTGGATGAGTTCACGGGGAGAATCCTCTACGGCAGAAGGTATTCGGATGGGCTCCATCAG
>CAKZQO010000288.1 GCA_937140905.1 uncultured Spirochaeta sp. | reverse complement strand
GCTCCCAACCAAGGGAGCACATTTACCGTATTACTTCCCTTGCAAGGACAGGTAGCATCGAAACAACAACCTTCCCAGCCCTCGTTGGAGAACTTGATGGGGACTGAAACGATCTTGATCGTGGAAGACGAAGAGTATATTCGAAATCTAATTTTTAAATTCCTTTCTCCCTATGGGTATAAGATTTTCGATGCTCCCAATGCGGGGGAAGCGTTGTTGCTTTGTGAGGGAATTCAGGAACCCATCCATCTATTGGTGACGGATGTGATTTTGCCCCATATGGATGGACGTCGACTGTATCAACGGTTGAAACAAATCCTTCCATCGATGAAAGTGCTGTTTATTTCTGGGTATCCCAGGAAAATCCTTTTGGAAAAAGGATTACTGGAAGAGGAAGATTCCTTTCTTCAAAAACCCTTCGATCTGGAAGGATTCCTCCAGAAAGTTCGGAGTATCTTGGATATCTGACGATCTTTCGGTATAGTGTCATCACCGATGAAAACAAACTATATTCGCAACTTCTGTATTATTGCACATATCGATCATGGAAAATCTACATTGGCAGATCGATTCATACAGCGAGCTCACTTGGTAGAAGATCGCCTGTTCAAAGATCAGATTCTCGATTCGATGGATATCGAAAGGGAAAGGGGTATTACCATCAAATCCCAAGCAGTAACAATTCCTTACGTGCGTAATGGAGAGGAGTATATCTTGAACTTGGTGGATACCCCTGGTCATGTGGATTTTTCCTACGAGGTGTCTCGGGCTATTTCCTCCTGTGAGGGAGCGTTACTCTTGATCGATGCAACTCAAGGGGTAGAAGCCCAGACTCTATCCAACCTGTACATGGCTCTGGAACATAACCTAGAGATTCTTCCCGTAATCAATAAAATCGATCTTCCTGCTGCCGATGTCGCAGGGGTGAAACATCAGATCGAACATGATCTAGGCTTGGATCCAGATTCAGCTCTTTTGGTTTCTGCAAAAACGGGGCAGGGGATGGAACCCCTTCTAGAGGCTATTGTGGACCGGATTCCTCCTCCCAGGGGAAATGGAGAGGGACCGTTACGGGCACTGATCTTCGATTCCCACTACGACCCCTTTCGGGGAGTGGTAATCCACATCCGCATTTTCGATGGCAAGGTATCACCGGGCGATAGGATCATGCTTTACTCCAATCGGGCCACGTACGAGGTGGAGGAGACGGGGATCTTCAGAATCAATCTCCAGAAGACACCCAGCCTTGGCACTGGAGAAGTAGGGTACCTCCTAGCGGGGATCAAGACTGTACGGGATGTGCGGGTAGGAGATACCGTTACCCTAGCTACAAGTCCCTGTTCGGAACCTTTACCAGGTTTTAGGGAAGCAAAACCTGTGGTATTCTCCTCTATCTACCCTGTGGATCCCGATGAGTATGAGGCTCTTCACCAGGGACTTGAAAAGTTGAAATTGAACGATGCGGCTCTCGTTTTCGAAAAAGACTCTTCTGTTGCCCTGGGCTTTGGGTTCCGGTGCGGCTTTCTAGGATTGCTTCATCTAGAAGTGGTACAGGAGCGATTGGAACGGGAGTTTGGCCTATCCATCGTGCTGACCGCTCCTTCCGTGCGATACCGAATCAAATTGCGAAATGGTGAGGAAATCTATGTGGATAATCCCGTGGAATATCCGGATCCTTCACGGATCGAGTACACAGAGGAACCCTACATCAAGGCTACCATCATCACGCCTACCGAGTACTTAGGGTCTATCATGACTCTCTGCATGGAAAAGCGGGGCCAACAGGTAGGCATGTACTATCTAGATCCCAAGCGAGTAGAGATCCTTTACGAAATGCCTCTGGCAGAAGTTCTGTTCGATTTCTACGATAAACTGAAATCCATCAGTAAAGGGTATGCGTCCTTTGACTATGAATTGATTGGATACAGAAAGACAGATCTAGTAAAGCTCGATATCCTAGTGAATGGCAAACCGGTGGACGCCCTTTCCCAATTGGTCTATCGGGCCCACGCACAGAGCCGTGCTAGAACCATCTGCAAACGACTTCTCGATGAGATACCGAGACATCAGTTCAAGATACCCATTCAGGGGGCCATTGGAGGTCAAATCATTGCCCGTGAAACCATCTCGCCCGTACGGAAGGATGTGACGGCCAAATGCTATGGAGGGGACATCACCCGGAAACGGAAACTACTAGAAAAGCAGAAGGAAGGAAAGAAACGGATGAAGATGGTGGGAAATGTCGAACTTCCCCAGAGTGCGTTCCTGTCGGTTCTCAAGACCTCGGAAGACTGAAAGACTTTTTAACTTGAGATAGAAGGTCCTTATACCGCTTGATGTTGGCGCGTAACTGAACCGCTGTGGGAATGTCGAAGGTATCGGGGCTAAATGGTTCAGGAAGATCGAGAAAAAGAAAATCCAATGCTTCCAGTCTATGGTACGTGTCTTTTTCAAGGTTGCGAGACTCAGAGGAAATCAACTTTTCGATCCTGTCCTCTATATCTTTTAGTGTTTCGGATAGCCCTTCCGTGAATTCCAATACGCTCCGAGTACTCCAAGAGTGGGAGGGTGGGGGAGGGGATAACGGGATTGATGGAAGATCTTTCAGTATCGCGGATAGTCTAGAGAAGTCTTCTATAGGAGTAGCACCAAAATCGAAACCTCGGGTACTCAGATTATAGACCCTCTTTTCTTTTTGACAGATGGTTCGGGCTACCTCTATAAAGGACCGAAGAACAGGATCTGTCTTCACCATTTTACCGTTCGAGAGAAAGTCTGTGCCTTTCTGGCGGTTTAAGTTGTTTTCCAGAATAATAGAAGGATTGAGCCTGTGATGATGGGATACATAAAGGTTATGGGTATATGTTCCACGAGCATGAGGTTTCCCTGGAGAATAGTAAAAATCCATGCCCAGACAGAAGATGGGGAGGGTGGGGAGGGAACGAGCGCTGGCGATATAGAGGGCAATGTTCCCTACAGATCCTAACGGGGGAAGCATTGGAGGTAGTACAGAAGCTGTCTGGGGATTTTCGAACCATCGCAGGGATTCGAACCGGGATAGAAAGAGGTAGAGGGGGCCTTTCCAAATCCGAAGGATCCCTGGGAACACGGTGAGATCGGCTACAAGCGGGATTCCCTCAAAGGGTAGGGCGAGAAAATCTTGAAGGTTGATGGCCTGGGCATCTACACTCACCACTAAATCGGGCTGGATTCCAATAGCGCCTAGAAAGGGTAAGGCTGTGTCTACTGATATGAGACACACGGTTTGTCGAACCTTCTTGATCCATTCGAATCGATCCTCGAGGGATTCCCCCGCCCCCAGTACCAAGGGAGGTTTTCGGATACTCAACTCTGTTAGGGGGCTGGAGTTAGGGAGGAAGATCAAGTTTCGGAAAAAGTTTGACATCCATCGTTTGCTTAACCGAATCGTGGTCAACCGATTTCGCAGGACCCTTTCCAGATACATCAGTAATTGTTTCTGGACCTCGTCATAGAAAGATCGATAGAGGATGTACCCCCTATTGAGGGGAACCAGAAGGATCTTCCGGAAGCGTTTCCAATCGATCTTTTCGTCCAGATACTCGATTAGAGCAGGGATGGAATCGGTTCGAACGAAGGATACCCTAGGATTCTGTTGGATTTGAGGAATGAAACTCTTGAGGGCGATATCCATCAAGACTTGATCCTTCTCTACACATACGAGATGAGAACTGGAGGGTAACCTTTGTAACAGTTCTTTGATTCCGTATCCCACTAGCGGGGAGGGGACCAAAATGATGGATTTTTCTGGTAATGTTACCGATGACGCTCGAGATCTTGCGTGTTCTTCGGGAGACTGTTCGTGATATAGGTATTTGCCTTTGTAAAAAATATTGATTCCCCCCGGCCTGGATTCCAGGCGGGGGATGGTATCTGTCATTGTTTCGGTACAAAGTATTTAAAGAATACCGAGTTGAAATCGTCCTTGAAGTCCTTCGATGTTACGATGAAATGCTGGACATTCTCTTCCGTGAATCGTTGCACGATATAGGGAAGATACACTTCCAATACCTGTAAGTCTTCCATTTTTACGGTCCGTTCGTCCACAAGTTTCAGAAGGGTTATGGAATCTCCCAGAACAACAGGATCGGAGGTTTCGTTGGGTTTTAACGAGAAAGCGGTAATGAAGAAACTTTCTCTGTAAGCCGCACCTGCCAGAGCGCTGTCTGTTCGGGATACCGGTTTTAAAAACATCGAATTCCCGAAATTGATGGGGAAATAGTCGGTTTCTTTTACAGGAAGGCCTTTTTTAGTGGCGAGAACTTCAAAGGGGGTAGATTTCGTTTCTTCCTTGAACTTTTTCGCCTCTCCGAGTAGATAATCCTCGATTTTTCCTCGCTCGTAACTCATCATGTAGGTCCGTACAGTTTTTCTCACGTCCGGATCCGCGAAATCGGCGATAATCGGAGTTTCATCGCATCGGAAGATCAACCATCCATCGGAAGCTTCTATAGGTTTAGCAACTTGGCCTTTCGACAGCGAAAAAATCCTGGTTGTGTCTTCTGGTTTTTTAATGATGGATTCTAATTCGTAGGCATACCGGAATCCCATGTCCCCACCCTTTTCTGCAAAGGGGTCTTTAGAATAGGAACGAGCGGCATCTTCGAAAGTTATTTCTTTTTTCTCGATGCGTTCGTACACTTTTTCCGCATCCCGTTTCCCTGTGGTGATGGTTACGAGGGAAAAACGAGCTCGTTTGAACTTGGTTTCATTGGCTTTTAGATACGCTTGAACTTCTGATTCCGGATACGAGGTGAACGGAAAGAGAAGATACTTTACCTTCCGTTCCGGCGATGCAAGGGTTTTCAAGAATTGGATTTCTTTGCTGCTTAAGGGAATAGAACCAATGTCTTCCAAGTATGCTTGGAAAACGAGATTTTCCCTTACCGTTTTTCGAATGGCATACCGTTCCGATAAAGGTGTCTGCCTATAGCGTTTTTCCGAGAACTCTCCGTTCTCCAAATAGGCGGGATACGTAGCTAGACTTTCGTCTATTAGATTTTCCGATACATGAAACCCGCTCTCTTCCATCAGAGTAACTATGGCTGTATGAAAGGTAGTCCGATCGAAGGCACCCCTCCAGACCTGATACACGTGCGCCTCTATGTTGTCTTTCTGATCTCCTTGAGCTCGGAGCTGTTCGGCTAGAAGGTCTTTTTGCTGGGAAAAATAGTTGCCCGGTACGTATTCGATAGGCTTACCCTTGAAATATCCGAACACGATCCTACCGGTTCCCCCGATCTTGCCGACTACAGGAGCCCCGACGAAGGTTACCACGATGATCACGAGAATGATGACGCTAAAGATGTATAGGCCACGGGGAGTATGTCGTTTTGTCTGGCTCTGCTCGTCCCCGTAGGGTTTGGTTGGGTTAGTTTTCTTCTTTGATGTAGATGGCATGCGGTGAAAGATACCATGCAACTCTAGGGATGTCAATTCAGAGGATCCTTTCCTCCCTTGCGTCAAACCAGCGATCTTTGAGATACTATCCTTATGCGAATTTGTGGTGTGGATGAGGCAGGTAGAGGACCTTTGGCGGGCCCTGTGGTAGCTGCAGCCGTGATTCTACCGACTGATCCTTTCCCACT
>CAKZQO010000287.1 GCA_937140905.1 uncultured Spirochaeta sp. | reverse complement strand
AGGTATCTGCAGGTTTCAGGGAGGCCACTACTCGGAAAGCCAGTTCCCCAGAAAAGAACCATCCAGCATGGGGCGCTATACCGGCAAGGCCATTCGCCTTCGGAGAGGAATACATCCGTTCATACTCCTGTAGGATGCCACGAGCTTCCTGCTCAGACTGGGGGTACCATCCACTGGGTAGACTTCTTCTTCGTATTTTCATGGAAACCTCCGCAAAAAACCTGCACATTTTTTATTTTTGCATATACAATATAAGTATGGGTAAGAAATTCGTAGCTGTCTATACGGGGCTTAGTCTAGTCCTGCTACTTGGTATCCTGATATTTTCCCTGGGAAGAATTGTGTCCCTCCGTAGAGAACGATTAGACGAGTGTAAAACTATCCACAGTTCCCTACGAAAGATGATGGAAGAGGGATTAGCACAGGAAAAATCCTTTCAATCCCCCCTTTTGAAATCTTCCATTCAACAAGCCTTCCAACGGACCCCTTCTCTAATGCTGGTGATCGTATACTCTTTCGATGAAGGAATTCACTACCTCCGGGCTCGTAATTCCAATATCCTTACTACTCCCCTTTCCGAATTGGATGCCATTCGTGGGTTTCCACAGTTTCACTACAATAGTTTCACCCATGTAAAAATAACCTCCTCCATCGCTATTCCCCTGGGTACGACCTTTTTACTGGATGCGGTGTATCTTCTAGTGGATCCTTCCGAACTGATTCCCATCTTTCGAGACGCCATTATTCTTCTTCTCCTTCTTGCAGGGATCACTTCAGGGTTGTACTTCTATGGGAAAAGGGCTATCGTCCTACCCCAAGCCATCCAACAAGCCGAGGAGCAGGAAAAGAAAGGCATTGAAGCCACGGAAACTAGTTCACCGGCACCTGAAACTCCCGCCCTTAGCTCCTCCATCGAGACTCCTCCCATCGATCAATGTTTATTTTCTCCTGTTACGGGTTTAGGATGGCAACAACATTTGGAAAAGCGCCTCACTCTCGAGCTGGAACGAGCAGCTTACAATGAACAGGATCTTAGCTTAGTCCTAATGCAAATAGGAGGGATGGATCGTTCAAGTGAACCTTTCCGTGAATTGGCGAAATCGATCCAAACGTCCATCGCCTTCGAAGATCTGGTATTCGAGTATGGGCAGGATGGTGTGGCCATCGTGCTACCCAACTCATCTCTAGAGCAATCCATCACCACCTTAAAAGGATTCTTTAAGAAATTGGATCCCTCTATACCCAAACGGTTCTCCCTTCCCCGATGCGGCATTTCTAGCAGGAACGGAAGGTTAATCGATGGAAAACAACTGATATTCGAAGCAGAGGGAGCCTTGAAAAAAGCAGGGAATACTTGGAAAGACTGCATCGTAGGGTTCCGCTCCGACCCTGGAAAGTACAGAGAGTATATAACTAAAAAAGAGGCATCCCAGTCCATTGAAGAAGTGGCACAGGCGAGTTCGTAGAGACAAATCCTATTCTTGCCCTATCCAGTACTCTGGTTTCTTAAGAGCATAGAAGGAAAGGGAATCGGAAAGTTTGTAGATAAAGGGCCTATCCTCTGCCACACAGTACTCTTCACTTCCCAGAGGTCCAATTCCTCCCACAAGGAAGCGTTTTACCTTCCCCTTACATTCAAAAGTGATATAAAGGGTTTCTTTCAACCCATACCAGGCCATCGTCAGGGGAGTAGCTTCGTCCCGAAGGGTGATCCGCACGCTTTTAAGTATAGTGAAAAACCGATCCAACTTTTTCGGATCCGGTTGGTAAATCTTTCCTTCTGCTTCCAGAAACCATTCTTTTCCTTTCTTGAAGAACGTTGCTCTCCTCTGGTCGAACTCGATCCTTTCCACTTGTTCCAACCCAAAATAGGATAGAAAAGGCGCATGAATAGGTCGATCCCTCATAGATGAATAGAGGAGCCCATACTGGACCAAGACGAAGATGCCAAGAATCCCGCAAGCTACTCCAAGCAGGTAGATCGAATGCTTCCCTTTATCTATTTTCATCCTTTCCTCTTTCGGACCCTCTGCCAAACCAATCCTATAGCGATGGCCCCCGGTAACAGGAACGCTTGTACAACGTACAATCGGTGAACTGATGGATCTTCCTCTCCTTCTGTTACCAGCAAACGATCCCGTAAAAATCTATTCCGAATCTCCAAGGGTCCTGTAGGATCGGAAAGCCACTCTAGGGCGTTCAAAAGGAACGCATAGTTTTCATAGCTCTTCGTGCTGTCTAGAAGATCCCCTATGCATTGGCCATCCCCCACAACAATGAGTTTTAAAGGATCCTTTTCCAAAAGAATGGCTACGGGATAGCTTCCCTTCCTATCTACCCCCCGCACAATGGAACTTGGGGCTTCATAAGGATCGGTAGGAAATGGTTCTTCTACCAACCAGGAGTCTGGGCCTGTCCGAGCAAGGACAGTCACACGAATCCCCGACATCGGACGAAAACCTAAAGGGCTTGCCCAAAAGAGATCCAACGTAGAAAGACCTCGGGTAATGGGATGATTCCGGTCGAATCCATCTCCCTTCACTCTTGGCCAGGGAGGATAGGGAAGGTAAAAGCGCTCCCCTTCCTTTCCTGTACCCCGCTGTACTGGAAGAGCCAAAGAAGATCGATCCAGAACCAATCTAGGAGATACGGTAATCCCAATTCGTTGGAATAGTTCAAGAATTCCAGTGGCGGGGTTCGAGGTAGCTTTCAAGTTCTGCCCTCGATCAACCTTTACTCGGTCGAACAATATCAAGAGGCTTCCCCCTCTTTCGACAAATCGATCGATCAGTTCGATTTTGTCGTTGGGTAACCCTTCTCCATGAAGTACTAGAAGAGTCGACCCAAAGGGCAAGGGAACCGAAGTCTCAACGACTTCCACAGGGATAAATCCTGTAGCTTGCAACAGAGGATACAAGCCTTCTGAATCTGCCTCTTCGACCTTCCCCCTGACAATTGCAACGGTTCGTGCAGAGGGATTCGTCAGCCGCAGGAGATGGGTGGTTAGGAGGTACTCCACATGACCGGGTTCCGTTATCCAGGGGATCACCTCCAGTTCGTTCCCATACTCGATGGTGATCCCACTGAATAATCCTTCTGCATCGGTTCTAAGACCTGCCTGTACCAACAACCGGGATTCTCCTGTACGGGCCGGATCCGCGATCCGCAAGTCAATTGTGTTCGAAGCCCTTGAATAGGCATGGAGACGTTCCATTATCAGTTCAGGTTGGGAAGCACGTAACAATAAGGGAGTGGAAACGAAGTAATTGATGAGAACCCTTCCTTCCAACCGCGAAAGGACCCTTCTAGTCACGGCTGAAATCGTGTACGCTTTTTTCTGGGTCCAATCGAACCCAACAGGTAGAACCGACATGTTCCAAACGCTCAGAATTATAAGAAGAATCTTGAGGAATATCCGTGTTCCGCTTTCTCCAGAAGCCAAGAACAAACAAAGCGTTACTCCTCCCACGAAAAATCCTAGATCCTTCACAAGGATCATTCCCCGGAAAAATCTATCCAAATGATGAGAAATAGACAAAAAGACTATAGGGGTTGTTAGAAATTCGGGTAAAGGTAAGGTTCCCGCCCAGAAAGGAATCAGAATAAAGAAAAGGAGAACCCCCAAAGTGAACAGGTAGGAGAGAAGGGTCGTTTTCCCAAAGGTAGACATCCATTGTCCAACACTTAGAATGAGGGTTCCATAGAGTCCTAACCCTAAGAGGGCACCCTTTACTATCCCCGGATCGAAATCCCCAAACGACAGAAGAGAGACTAAGGTTATCCCAATCTGAGCTAAATGGATTCCTAACCAGACGGTGTTGGCTAAGAACTTGGCAAGGAGAACTTTGGATCTAGAGAGGGGAAAGGAGCTGAGAAGGTCCCAATTCCCTGATTTTCCTTCTTCGGGAATATCCCCCGAAGCATACAGGGGAAGTAGAAGGGTAAACACAGTGGTAAGCATGCGGAAAAAAGGATCCAGGTCTGCTATGCCCCGCTGAAAGAATCGATAGATCCAGAACAACCATAGTGCCATTCCAACTTGAAGAAATCCCATCCCCCACAGGGGAAGGGAACTCCTGAATTTTACCAGTAGATCTTTCTTGAACAGGCCTTGGAATTGTCTCATCGGACGGGTTTCCATCGTTCGAGAGGTTTTCCCCTATCCCCTCCACTCAGTCTTCGTATGGGATGGGCAATACTTGTCCATCCCGACAAAGGAACGTATCAGGGAACACTTCCCTTGCTTCCCTGAGGAGTTGTTTCAACTCCCGTTCCGTGTATCGTGGGCTATAGTGGAGTAATCCCATTTTTTTTACCCCACCCGCTTCTTTGGCTATGGTAGCGGCCTGAACAGCCGTAAGATGTTTTTTCTCTCGGGCAGAGTCCTCCAAGTCCTGAGCGAACATCCCTTCACAGATGAACAAGTCCGATCCGGCTATTTCCCGGGCAATGTGGCTAGCATACGTCGTATCGGTGACAAAGGAAACCTTTCTACCCTTCCGGGGAGGTCCCAGTACATCCTCAGGAGAAACCTGTTTTCCCCCTTCAAGGATCACGAGTTCTCCATCCTGCAGTCTGGACCAAAGGGGTCCTCTGGGAACTCCAAGCTCTAACGCTTTTTCAGGATGGAATACTCCTGGCCTGGGCGATTCCTCTAGGGTATACCCCACGCAAGGTTTCGTATGACGAAGAGGGAAACTCCGGATCCGATACCCCTCTCCTTCGAAGACCACTTGGGAAAAGGAAATGTCTTCTATTTCCCGCACAACGATCTCGTAATTGATATACATATCCAACACTTTTCGACTCAACTCGACGAATTCTCGAATCTTTGGAGGGCCGATGATGTAGAGGGGTTCATTCCTATCCACTTGACTGGAGAGCATAAGGATTCCTGGCAAACCTGTAATATGATCCGCGTGGGTATGGGAGACCAGGATGGCGGTAATCTTCTTCCAGCGGAGATTGAGGCTTCGTAAGGATACTTGTGTACCCTCTCCACAATCGAACAGGAACAACTCTCCTTCCCGACGGAGAAGGATGGATGTCAAATACCGGTGGGGTAGAGGCATCATGCCTCCGGTTCCCAGGACAAAGGCTTCCAAATTCATAGAGCTAGGGGAACTTACCATACTTTCCCGTTTCTTGGAAGGGCTGATATTCTTCATTTTTCGTTGACCGTACGGTCGGATTCCAGTACACTGTGCCCAAAGAGCACCCAAAGATAGGAAGGAGTACTTTCGATGGAAAAAATGGCCCTACTTGGGGATGAAGCAGTAGCCTTGGGCGCGGTTCATGGAGGGGTTTCCGTTGCCTATGGGTATCCTGGTACCCCCTCTACAGAGATTATTGAATACATCCAGCGGTTTCACCAACAACGTCCCCTCGCTGTTTGGTGCACCAACGAGAAAACTGCCTACGAGGAAGCCTTGGGAGCTTCCTATGTGGGCAGGCGAGCCCTGGTCACGATGAAACACGTGGGGTTGAACGTTGCCGCAGACCCCTTTATCAATTCGGCCCTCCTCAACATTCGGGGAGGATTGGTCGTGGTCGTAGCGGATGATCCGGGGATGCATAGCTCACAGAACGAGCAGGATTCTCGATTCTACGCAGATTTCGCGAAGATTCTTTGTCTAGAACCTTCGAATCAACAGGAAGCCTACGACATGACCCGGGACGCTTTCGATCTCTCCGAACGGTTCCAAATACCTGTTATGGTTCGTATCACCACTCGTTTGGCCCATTCCCGTTCGGGAGTGAACCCCTCCCCTCCGAAAGCTGAGAACCCTCTCCTTTCTCAGGTAGATCCTTCGGGTTGGGCCCTACTTCCTGCCTTTGCTCGAAAACAGTACGCTCAACTCCTTTCCAAACAGAAGGGTCTCCAGACGTTTACGGAGCAGAGTCCGTACAATCGGCTATCCTTTCCGGGTAAAGGTGATCCTTCTTCAATTCCTTTTGGAGTGATCACAGCGGGGATCGGAAAGAACTATTACCTGGAGAATCTCGATTCCTTAGGGAAAGAGCTTCCCCACCTCCATATTGGAGCCTACCCTCTACCGGTAGAAAAGATCCGGAAGCTGGCCGCATCGGTAAACCGGATTCTGGTAATCGAGGAAGGGATGCCTTTCATCGAAACGTGCCTTCGAGGAGTCCTTCCGCATGGCATCCAAATCTCTGGGAAACTCGATCAAACCTTGCCGCTTGCGGGTGAACTGGAACCCGATCTCGTACGTAAAGCATTGGGATTACAACCCAGAGAGGGAGTCCCCTTAGACTCTTCTTTTCCCTTGCCCCCTCGACCTCCTCAATTATGTCAAGGATGCCCTCATGGGGATACCTACGCAAGCATTAAAAACATCCTAAAGGAACTTCCCGAAGCCGTAATAACGAGCGATATTGGATGCTATGCCCTCGGCGCAGTTCCTCCCCTGGCGATACCAGAAACGATCGTATGCATGGGCGCTTCGGTCAGCATGGCGGTAGGTGCTGCAGAGGCAGGTAAGAAACACACGGTAGCGGTGATCGGGGATAGCACCTTTTTGCACTCGGGAATCACCCCTTTGATCGATGCAGTAGCTCGCAACGTGCCTATTACGGTGGTGATTCTAGATAATGGAACGGTTGCCATGACAGGGGGACAGGAAACCATTCTTCCCACAGGGAATCTGCCCGCCCTGGTACGGGGACTAGGAGTAGATCCAGCGCACGTGATCACGATCGAAGCTCATCGCAGATATGAAAAAGAGAATGCCGAAATCCTTAGAAAGGAAATCCAATACCCGGGCGTTTCGGTCGTGATAGCCGTCCGAGAATGCCTTGAGACCGCCCGCAAGAAAAAGAGCCAGAAGGAGATAGTAGAATGAAATACGATATACTTCTCTGCGGGGTAGGGGGCCAAGGAGTGCTGTCCATCGCAGCGGTAATTGCTCAAGCAGCCGTAATGGAAGGGCTACAGGTAAAACAGTCGGAGGTACATGGAATGGCCCAACGGGGAGGAGCCGTGCAAGCTCACCTGCGGATATCCTCCACATCCATCCACTCCGATTTGATTCCCAAAGGTGCCGCTTCCTTGATACTTTCCATGGAGCCCCTGGAAAGTCTGCGATACCTTCCCTACCTTTCAAAAGACGGTGTTCTTCTATCGGCGAGGGAACCGGTATTGAACATCCCCCATTATCCTGATTTAGATTCTGTCCTAACGGTAATTCAACAATACCCTCGTCATTTAATCATCCCCGCGTTAGAGATCGCGCGAAAAATCGGTTCCCCCCGATCCTCCAATATGGTTCTAGTGGGGGCGGCTTCGAAGTTCCTTCCCCTATCACCCGAAACGTTGAAAAAAGTGATCGAAGGACTCTTTCATCAGAAGGGGGATGGAGTAGTCCAGTCGAACCTATCCGCCTTTGAGGCAGGAAGGAGGGAGTCATGACACAGTACGCCTTCAAGGAAAAGGAGCTGGAACTCATTCCCCGGGAACAGCTGGAAGAATTGCAATTAAGCCGGTTAAAGACAACATTGAGCAGGGCTCTTAAGACAGATTTCTACCGTCAACGTCTCCTCCCCTTAGGGATCGACAATCCAGAAGCACTACACTCCCTCGAGGATCTTCGCAACATTCCCTTCACCACCAAAGAGGACCTTCGAATCGCGTTCCCCTATGGCCTTCTCGCTGTTCCCCTTGAGGAAACTGTCCGCCTTCACGCCTCCAGTGGAACCACGGGCACGCCTACCGTCATCTACCACACCAAGCGGGATATATCTGCGTGGTCCGATCTTGTAGCCCGTTCCTTGATGGCTGCTGGTTGTACCAAACGGGACGTGTTCCAGAACATGATGACCTACGGCCTTTTCACGGGAGGATTGGGACTCCACTATGGGGCAGAGGAACTAGGAATGCTGGTGATTCCCGCAGGCCCAGGGAATACCATACGGCAATTCAAGCTGATGAAAGATTTCAAGACGACAGTAGTGCATGCCACCCCAAGTTACATGCTCCACCTGTACGACAAGTTGAGTGAAGTAGAGGTGAGTCGATCTGATTTACACCTCCGAAAAGCCATCGTAGGGGGCGAACCCCATAGTGAAGATATTCGACGAAAGATAGAGGAGCTTTGGGGCATCGAAGTGTACAACTGTTATGGTCTTTCCGAGATGAATGGTCCGGGAGTGGCGTTCGAATGTATCGAACGTTCGGGACCCCATCTTTGGGAGGATTCCTATATAGTGGAAATTATCGACCCCCATACCCTAGAGCCCTTACCACCTGGCGAAACCGGGGAATTGGTTCTTACCACCCTTCGTAGGGAAGCTACTCCCCTACTCCGATATCGTACCCGGGACCTCACTTCTATTCTTCCTGATCCTTGCCCCTGTGGGAGAACCCACAGACGGATAAGCCGGATCAAAGGACGCACCGATGACATGCTCATTATCAATGGGGTCAATGTGTTCCCGTCCCAGATCGAAGAAGTGCTGATGCGGATGAAAGAAGTGGGTAACAACTACCAGATCGTGGTGGAAAAATCCGGTGCCTTGGACAAGCTAACGGTAAAAACCGAGGTTACCCCCGAGATATTCAGCGATGATGCGAGGGACCTCAACGCGATTCGAGAAAAAATCCGAGAAAATCTCAAAGCCTCCATCTCTATCAGTCCAGTGGTGGAACTCCACGAGCCTGGAATCCTTCCTGCATGGGAAGGCAAGGCAAAACGGGTGATTGATATAAGGGAGAAGAGCGTATGATTTGGAATCCAGAAGCGGAATGCATGCCGACGGAACAGCGAAGACGGCTGCAATTGGCTCACTTGAAGAATTTGGTAGAACGGGTATACGAAAAAGTCCCTTTCTACCGAAAGAAGTTCCAGCAAGCGGGAATCACACCGAAAGACATCCGTAGTTTGGAGGACATACAGAAGATTCCCTTCACTACCAAGGACGAACTTCGGGAGACCTATCCGTACGGACTTCTAGCTGTTCCAGAGGCGGAAATCGAAGAGGTCCACATGTCCTCGGGAACTACGGGAACTCCCGTGGTAGATGCCTACACGAAAAAGGACATCGAAGTCTGGTCGGAATCGATGGCTAGAACTCTTTCGATGGCAGGAACCACGAGAAACGATATCATTCAGAACGCCTATGGGTATGGTCTCTTCACGGGAGGATTGGGGGTTCACTATGGAGCGAAACTGATTGGAGCCAACATCATTCCCATGTCCAGCGGAAACACGAGTAAGCAAATCCTAGTAATGCGGGATTTCAAGACTACCATTCTGACCTGTACTCCCTCCTACTCCCTGTTCTTGGCCGAGGCCGCGAAGGAAGAAGGAGTGGACATCCGATCCCTGTCTTTGAAGGCGGGATGTTTCGGTGCAGAACCCTGGAGTGAAAATATGCGAAAAGAGATCGAGGAAAAGCTTGGTCTCGATGCGTACGATATCTACGGCCTCACCGAAATCACGGGTCCGGGAGTATCTTCTGAATGTGAGATGAAGAACGGCCTCCACATCAACGAAGATTTCTTTTACCCTGAAGTGATCGATCCGGAAACAGGCAAAGTCCTGCCCGATGGGGCTAAGGGCGAACTGGTCTTCACCACCCTGGTAAAAGAAGGCACTCCCCTCCTCCGGTACCGCACCCGGGACATTACCTTCCTGTTCCATGACAATTGCCCCTGTGGCCGGACCACGGTAAAGATGCACCGCCTCTTCGGACGCACCGACGACATGCTGATCATTCGCGGAGTGAACGTGTTCCCCTCCCAGATCGAGCAAATCCTCATGGCCGTAGAGGGTACGGATCCCCATTACCTGATCGTGGTAGACAGGGGCGCTTCCCACCTAGATGAACTGGAAATCATGGTGGAAGTCGAGTCGAAGTTTTTCACCGATGAGACCAAAGGACTGGAAATCATCCGATCGAAAATCGAACATGAAATTAAATCCAAACTAGGCATCAGTGCTAAAATCAAACTCGTAGAACCTAAAACAATCGAACGCAGTATAGGTAAAGCGAAACGAGTGATCGATAAACGAAAGATCTAGCCCCTAAGGAGGCCCGTTATGATCATTAAACAAATCAGTATCTTTCTTGAAAACGTCGCCGGAAGATTGGCCGAGGTTACCAAGTTGCTGGCGAAGCATGAGATCAACCTTCGGGCAATGACCATTGCGGACACGGCCGATTTCGGTATCCTTCGAATCGTGGTAGATCAACCGGACAAAGCCGTAAAAGCATTACGGGATGGAGGGTTTACCGCAAAAACTACCGAGGTTCTAGCCGTTGAAGTGGAGGACCGGCCCGGCGGGTTAGCCAAGGTAATGGAAATCTTTCAACAGAACCACGTGAACATCGAATACCTCTACGTGTCCCTAGAGAAGAACAAGGACAAAGCAGTGGTGATCTTCAAAGTGGAAGACTTAAAACTGGGAGAAAAAATCGTAGAGGAACATGGCCTAGGGGGAAAAGTAACTCTTTAACCATTCCTTACCCGTTCGAGCACCCTTGCCATATCGGCAGGAAGGCCTGCCTGTATGGTTATTTCTTGGGGGATGAAAGGATGGGGAAAGGTTAATTCCCTCGCATGGAGCATTAGCCTTGGAACAGAGAGCGGGAAGTCTTTCCGGAACGCGTACCGTGTTTCCCCCACAAGGGGATGTCCTATGCCCTTGAAATGGAGACGAATCTGATTGGTTCGTCCCGTTTCAGGTTCTACCTCCACCAAGGTACAGAGAGGTAAGCGTTCCAACACTCGATACCGAGTACGGGCAGGTTTCCCTTCCAGAACTCGGCTGATTAGACCTTCCTCTTTTTCCAATCCCCCCTGCACAAGGGCGATATAGAGTTTGTGCACTTTCTTCTCATGAAAACACTCCATCATAAGCTTTTGTGCTTTTTTCCCCTTTGCAAAGAGAAGAACTCCAGAGGTTTCCCCATCCAACCGGTGGCAAGGGTGTAGCTTCATAGGAATCCCTGCCTTTTCTCCTTCCAGGTTCAATAGTTCGGTGAGGGACTTTTTGCTTCCCGGAGCGGGTATCGTCAGTAGACCGGGAGGTTTGTCGATGGATAGATACCATTTATCCTCGTACAGGATCCTGAATCGGGCGGACAGGATTGGGGAAAACTCTATCGTCATGGATGAAAAAGTATACTGGAAAACCCAGTACCATTCCACTAGATCCTAAAAGAATGAGTTTTCAGTGAATCCATTCGAAAGAATCAGTCGTTTATCCATACATGGAAGAAATTCATAGAAACGAAACTTCGCCTGATCCTCTCCTAGAAGTCGGCAACCGATTCTTTGGTATCCGATACCTCTTTCCCTATCAGCGTCTAGCTATCCACAATATTCTCCATTCCTGCGGCTACTTTGGGGTAGACGAGGATGCTTTGGGGGACCAGATCGTCCTTCTACCAACCGGAGCTGGGAAATCCCTCTGTTTTCAGCTCCCCGCTGTGCTTCTTCCCGGATTGACCCTCGTGGTATACCCTCTTCTCTCCCTCATGTCTGATCAGTATCGTAGGCTTAAGGAAGCGAAGGTTTCGGTCGGAGTTCTAAAGGGCGGACAATCAGAGGAAGAACGAGAATCTCTCTTTCAATCCCTTAAGGAGGGAAAGTTAAAGATCCTTCTTACTAATCCAGAAGCCCTTTCGAACGATAGGACCCTTGGTTTTTTAAGCCGGCTCTCTATTACCCACCTTGTAGTGGATGAAGCCCACTGCATTGCCCAGTGGGGTGAGACCTTTAGGCCCTCTTACTTAACCCTAGGGAGGGTCCGGACTACTCTCAAACCCAACGTCACAACGGCGTTTACCGCAACCGCTTCCCCTTCTGTCATCGAAAAGATCCGGGAACACCTATTCGATAGCGCTTACCCTCATGAGATCTCTGCCAATCCAGACCGTCCCAATATTCAGTACTCTGTTCTAGAAACCCTTTCCAAACAGAAAACCTTCCGAACCCTTCTCGCATCCCCCAGAATCTATTTTAGAGTACAACGTCCTGTTTTAATATTCTGCCGCAGCAGGAAACGAACTGAACAGTTGGCCCTCTCTTTACGTCGTTCCATTGGGGAACGAGAGATCTTCTTTTACCACGCGGGCCTTACGCCCGAGGAGAAAAAACGGATAGAGAACTGGTTTTTTCAGAGTTCCATAGGAATTCTAGTAGCCACCACAGCCTACGGGATGGGAGTGGATAAGTCCAATATTCGCACGGTAATCCATGACCAAGCACCCGAAACCATTGAGGCGTACCTACAGGAATCTGGAAGAGGGGGAAGGGATGCTAAACCCTGCCAGGCGATTCTTCTGGTTTCCGAAGAAGATCGAGGGAACCTAACCCCCTTTTTTCAAGGGTACGTGACCGGGAAAGAATGCCGGCGCACTCACCTCTACCGTGGTTTAGGAATGGAACTCGATGGTTGTTCAGGCTGCGATACCTGTAACCACGAGGTACGTGGAATCGAGGGGTACGACACGTTCTTGGATTTTTTTCGTAGAAATCCAAGAAAATACACCGAAGAGGAAGTGATCCACCTTCTCCGAGGGAAACCTTCCCTCCTCTCCGTATCCAACGCTCTACACCGAAATCGATGGTACGGAGCATTGTGGGAGTGGGAAATAGAAGAGTTGGAAGAAGGATTGGAGAATCTCTTTCGATTCAAGTGCATACGGAAGGGAAAATTTCTCTGGAAAAATCGTCTGTTTCCCTCCATTTAGAGATACTTTTTCCTTTTCTCCATCTTTGGTATGGTAATAGCCCCATGCGCGTGATTTTTCTAGGCACTGGTACTTCCCACGGTATCCCCGTGGTAGGATGCGATTGTCCGGTTTGTACTTCGACAGACGAGCACAATCGTCGCACCCGAGCTTCTATCTGGATTCAGGCTAAATTAGGTTCTATCGTCATCGATACGGCTACCGAGTTTCGCTTGCAGGCAGTCCGAGCGGGGTTAAAACATCTGGATGCCATCCTGCTCACCCATCCTCATGCGGATCACCTCCATGGATTGGACGACGTTCGACCCCTCTGTAAAGAAGAGAATCCCATTCCGGTTTTCGGTTCGGAACTAACGTTGGAAGAACTTTCCCGCAGGTTCGATTATATTTTTCATCCCCGGCAAAAAGGGGGTGGAGTACCGAACCTTTCCCTTAAGACCATCTCCGGAGGAACGCCTTTTCGAATCCATGGGATTCCCATTGTTCCTTTTACCGTTAAACATGGTAAACTAGATATTCTAGGGTATCGGATAGGAACCTTTGCCTACATCACCGATTGCAGTTTTATCCCAGAACAAACTTTTCCTTTGTTGGAAGGTTTGAAAATCCTCGTTCTGGGAGCGTTACGGAAACGCCCCCATCCCACCCACTTCAGCATTCCAGAGGCCTTGAAGGTAGTTGAGCGGGTAAAACCCCAGATGACATACCTAACCCATTTGTGTCATGAGGTAGATCATGAAGCAATAAAAAAGGAACTACCCGAGTGGGTAGCTCCTTCCTTTGACGGATTGGTATTGGATCTTGAAGATCCCTAATGAAGGGATTAAACTTTTACTACCTTCCCACTCTTCAAGCAGCGAGTGCAAATCTTCAACGTCTTGGGAGTTCTTCCCACTAAAGTGCGAATTTTCACTAGATTCGGTTTCCATACTCTCCGGGTAGCGTTTTTCGCGTGGCTAACATTGTTTCCGCTTACGGTACCCTTTCCACAGATTTCACATCTCCGTGCCATAGACCTGTCCTACCTTCTTCGAATAGTTGAATGAAACCCTACCAAATTCCCAAAAAAAAGTAAAGAGGTTTTGAAATTTTTGGTATACTTATAGTGGTATGTTAAGAGAGATCAAGGATGTACGGCAAATCCCGGAGGAAGGGTTTCGGCGTTGGTTTAGGGACGATGAGTTTGATCTGATCGTGTTCTACCCTTCTCCAGATTCGGAAGAGGTCATTGCTTTCCAGCTTTGTTACCGGAAGGATGGACAGGAAAGGGTACTTACTTGGCGTAGGAGAGGGGGCCATTCCCATAACCGAGTCGATGATGGAGAGGTAACTTTCCACAACAAGATGACTCCCATCCTAGTCGCGGATGGGATATTCCATAAGGAAGAGGTGTTGAATCGTTTTCGAGCCGCTGCCCATCACTTGGATAGGAAACTAATGGGTTTCATAGAGAAGAGTATCCACTCTCTCACGAACACCCCGTTGTAGAACCACAAGTTTCACATTTAAGGCAGGTTCCATTTCGCACTAGAGTAAGGTGCCCACAGGTAGGACAGGGATCCCCTTCATACCCTTTCATCCGCGCTTTCTGTACCAGGGTTTCCGTTCCCAAAGGAGAGATCCGGCTCGAACGAGAATCGAGAGAAGCAGACTTAGAATCCATGGAATCTTCACTTTTAGCAGTGGGCCGTACACTCCCATTCAAATGAACCGTTTCGGTAGAGCGTAGATCGTCCGGTTTTACCTGCACCAGATCCGTCCGGTGCAGGTATGTGAGGGCCAGATCCCTGAACACGAAGTCCAGTACCGATGTAGTGATTTTGATAGAATCATGCCCTTGCACGATCCCGTTCGGTTCGAATCGAGTAAACGTGAAGGCATCCACGTATTCTTCCAGAGGTACCCCGTACTGTAACCCCAGGGAAACAGCGATGGCAAAACTGTTCAATAGGGATCTGAAGGCAGCCCCTTCCTTGTGCATGTCCAGGAAAATCTCCCCCAATGTTCCATCCGCATACTCTCCGGTACGAAGAAAGATACTGTGTCCTCCAATCTTGGCTTTTTGAGTGTAACCCTTTCTCCGGTTAGGTAGGGGCCGTCTTCCCCGGGAAAAAGGAGGAGTTTCCCTATTCTCTACAACAGTGCTGTTCTTAATAGGTTGCGCCCCCCGTCCTTCTCGGAGCTCTATACTCACCTCATCCAGTGCCTTCAACCATGGATCTAGGGTATTGTTCACGCTAGTCAATGGTTGACTGAGTTTTGAACCATCCCGGTAGATGGCGATAGCCTTCAGCATGTTCCTCCAGGCATACAAATACGCGTTGGAAACATCCTCCACTGTGGCGGAGTTGGGCATGTTGATGGTCTTGGAGATCGCGCCAGACACGAAGGGTTGTACCGCTGCCATCATGTCGATATGAGCCTGGTAGGAAATAGAACGGGTCGCTCCCCTACCCGACGGGTTGGCCGTATCGAATACCGGTAAATGTTCTTCTTTTAGGACAGGACAACCCTCTACTCCAAGGTTCCCACAACTGTATCGAGTGGCTTGTTCGATTTCCTCCGGTGGTATGTCTTTCAATAAGGATAGGAGATCTGGAGGAAACGCATCCTCCAAGGTGAAGGACCCTTTGACCCTTTCCTCGATACCATCCAGAACTTCCTCTGCGATCCCCGCATCCTGTAGGGATCCCCTACTCAACGGTCCTTCCAAAGGAAGCCTCCCATGCCCCACACAGTACGCCACGATTTCTTCGATCTCCCTTTTCGAGTAGCCCAACTGTTTGAGGGCAAGGGGAAGAGAACGATTCACGATCCGGAACACCCCTCCCCCGGCCAACTTCTTGTACTTTACCAGGGCGTAGTCCGGTTCGATTCCCGTGGTATCACAGTCCATTAACAGGCCAATGGTTCCCGTTGGGGCAATGGCAGAAACTTGAGCATTTCGGAACCCATACTGTTCTCCCCATTCCAAAGCCCGGTCCCATGCAGAACGAGCAGCTTTTAGCAATTCCGTAGGGCATTTCTCGGGGTCGATTCCCTTGGGTAAGATAGTTAGTCCTTCATAGGATTCGGGCTTTTCATTGTAGGCCGCGCGGCGGTGATTCCGAATCACCCGTAACATGCTTTCCTTGTTCGCTTCATATCTCGGAAAGGGACCCACATCCTTTGCCAGCAACGCCGAGGTAGCATAGGCTTCTCCCGTTAGAATCGCTGTCAACGCGGCAGCTACAGATCTACCCTCTGCACTGTCGTAGGGTAGGCCCATCACCATCAGGAGGGAACCGAGATTCGCATACCCCAATCCCAGGGTTCGATAGTCATAACTTTTCTGGGCAATGGAGGGACTAGGGAATTGTGCCATCACCACGCTGATCTCCAACACGAGGGTCCAGAGGCGAATCGCATGTAGGTAGTCTTCGATCCGGAAAGTTCCGGTTTCCGGATCATAGAAGGCTTGCAGGTTCAACGAAGCAAGGTTACAGGCCGTGTCGTCCAGGAACATGTATTCCGAACAGGGGTTGGATCCCCGGATTTCCCCATCCTGTAAACAGGTATGCCACTCGTTCACCGTAGTATGGAACTGTAACCCCGGATCCGCGCATTGCCAGGCGGAACGAACTATCTGATTCCATAGATTCCTGGCTTTGACACGTTTCATTACCTTACCGCTGGTGCGAGCCTTTAGCTCCCATTCCCGATCTTCCAGTACCGCCTCGAGGAACTCCTTTGTAACCCGAACGGAATTGTTGGAGGACTGCCCACTCACCGTATTGTACGCCTCATCCGTCCAGTCGGTGGTGTATACAGGAGGATCCGGCAAATCCCCTCCTTCGGCATATAACCGGAGGTACTGATGAAGTAACCCGCGAGGGACTCCTGCCTGGATCGCTTTCTGCAACGCCTGCCGAACGAAGGGAAGGGTGCTAGGATCCCCAATCCCTTCCTTCCTGCAAGACTCCAACGCTTCCTTCAATTCCCGAAGTATATTCCGGATCGTATAGCTTCCCGACACCAGGGCAGCTACCTTGTACTCTTCTTCCACCTTCCACTGAATAAAATTCTCGATGTCCGGATGATCCACATCGAGGATCACCATTTTGGCAGCCCTGCGGGTGGTCCCCCCACTCTTGATGGCAGCCGCAGAGCGATCGGCAATCTTGAGGAAGGATAAAAGCCCGGAAGAAACACCTCCCCCACTGAGGGGTTCATGCTCGCCTCGGATCTTACTGAAGTTGCTACCTGTGCCGGAACCATACTTAAAAAGACGAGCCTCCCGGTGGATGAGATCCATGATCCCCCCTTCGTTCACTAAATCGTCTTCCACATCGAGGATGAAACAAGCATGGGGTTGAGGACGTTCGTAGGCATTGCTCGATTTCTTCAGTTTGCCGGTTTTGGGATCGACAAAGTAATGTCCCTGAGGAGGACCTTCGATTCCATACACTTCGTACAACCCAGTGTTGAACCACTGGGGCGAATTGGGAGCCGCCATTTGATCGGCCAGCATACGAAGGATCTCGTCGTAGAAGGCCTGGGCATCTTTTTCAGAGTCGAAGTACCCGTACCGTTCCCCCCACTTTCTCCAGGTATGGGCCAGACGATGAAACACCTGCCTAGCATCGGTTTCCCGGCCCGTTGGGGATACTTCTTTGGGAACCCCGGTTTTTCGAAAATACTTTTGAGCTAGTATGTCTGTGGCAATCTGAGACCAACTGGAAGGAACCACTACTCCTTCCTGTCTGAATATTGTGTTTCCCGTTGAATCCTTGATTTCAGAAACCCTTTCCACCCATTGGATTCCTTCATAGGGATCCTTCCCCTCCCGGGTGAATCGACGCTGGATTTTCATACCTCCCCCTACGCTAGTAATAGGGTATAATATACTATAATTCTCTATTTATGACCACACAGGTAGCGGTTTATTTTACGATTTGGAGCTTAACGAGACCATCATACACGAACTGCACGGAAAGGCCAGAGAGGATCAATCCCATGATCCGTTCGATCACCGATAACCCTGTACTGGAAAGAATTCGAACCAGGTAATCCGAAAGGCGAAGAAAGATCCCTGCCAGTAGAAGCACGAACAAAAGAACCGCGCCCACCGACAGGTAGGTCGATAGATCCGCATCCTCTTTACCCACGTACAGAAGGATGGTGGTAATCGTCCCGGGGCCGGCAAGAATCGGAATCCCCAGAGGAAAGATGGACACATCCTCCGAATCTTTCTCCTGCTCAGAAGTCTTGGTCCGTTTCGGAACGGCAAAAAGCATGTCCATGGAGACGAAGAAAAGAAGAATCCCTCCCGCGATGAAGAAAGCCCCAGTCTGGATTCCCAGGAACCGGAGAATTCCCCTTCCTAAAAGGATGAACACGAGAAATACGATGGAAGCCGTGAGGAGAGCCCGAAAGATCACCCGCTTTTTCTTTTCCTCGGCATACCCGGAGGTAAGGGAAAGGTACAGGGGAAGGACTCCCAACGGATCCACGACGAGAAAGAAGGTGATGAACATGGCCAGAAAGTTCTGATCCATCCCTTCCTTATACCACGCGTCCCCCCTACCTGTACAAGGGTAGCCGAAATTCGGTACGGTTAGGTCGGTATGCGGGAAGAATCGTTTCTTGAAAAAGACCTCAAGGCTTTCCGAAAGGAAGTCTTTTCATTCTACCATCGAGAGGGAAGAACCTTTCCCTGGCGTACCACTCGGGACCCCTATGAAATAGTTGTTTCCGAGTTCATGCTCCAACAAACCCGAACGGAATTGGTAGAAAAGAAGTACCTTCCCTTCCTCGCTATCTTCCCTACCCTGGAGGCCTTGGCAAACGCACCCCTATCGATGGTTCTCCTCCATTGGAGGGGACTAGGATATAACCGTCGGGCCCTCTATCTAAAGGAGTTTGCCCAGCACGCGTGGCTTCATTGGGCAGGGAACATCCCCTCTGAACCTGCCCTGCTCCAACAGCGCAAAGGGATTGGTCCCTACACTGCCCGGGCAATCGTTACCTTTGCCTATAACCTTCCTTATACATTCATTGAGACGAACATCCGACGGGTGTTTCTCCATCATTTTTTCCCTTCTAAGGAGGGAGTGCACGATCGGGAGATTCTCCCGTATGTGGAGCAAACCCTGGACCGGGAACACCCAAAAGAATGGTACTATGCCCTGATGGATTATGGGGCTTACCTGGCCAAACAGTTCCCCAATCCCAATAGACGAAGCAAGCATTTTACCCGACAGGCTCCCTTTAAAGGTTCTCGTAGGCAGCTGCGGGGGCGAACCCTATCCACTCTGCTCCAAACAGGAAAAGCTCTGGATGTCGAAGCTATCGCAAGACACATCTCTCTCCCATTAGATAAAACGGAAGAGTTACTGAAAGAACTTACTGCCGAAGGCTTCGTAGCCGAATTGGATGGGAAGTACTGCATTCGAGATCATTGATCCTTCCCCCTTCGCCGTGTATAGTGCGATCAAGATGAACTCTGTCAAAGTCTATGTGGCTCTCGTGGCAACAACCCTTTTGTGGGGGGTATCCTTTATCGGCACTAAGGTAGCCCTCACTTCCTTTACTCCCTTTTCTTTAATTTTCTTTCGGTTTTCCATCGCCGCCATCTTTTTTCTGCTCTATCTTTCCTGGAGGGGATTTCCCCGACTAACAAAGGGCCAGCATGTTCGCCTGGCTATTCTTTCCTTTTTCGAACCGGTCCTATACTTTCTCTTCGAAACCTTCGGACTTCAACGAACCACGGCAGCGGAAGCCTCCCTCATCATCGCCCTCATCCCAGCTTTCGTACTCCTTCTATCGCGTCTATTCCTGAAGGAAAGGATTCCTGGAATCGCCCAATTGGGGATCGGTCTTTCTATAGTAGGAATCGCACTATTGATCGTGGGAGAACATGGATTGCAAGGACACACGGGATCCTCCATCATAGGGAATCTCCTTATTCTTGGTGCGGTAGTCTCGGCTTCTATCTACACCCTTCTTTCCCGCAGCCTTGGGCAGGAAATCTCTCATCACGTAATCAGCGCGTACCAATTCTTCTACGGCACCGCGTTCTTTTTTCCTTTATTTCTTCTCTTTCCAAAAGTCACCACGGAAGGTGTCGGATTTTCGGCCTTAGGAGCCCTTCTATTCCTTGCCTTTGGGGCCACCATAGGCGCTTTTTTCTGTTACAACTATGCCTTGAGTAAAGTGAAGGCAGCTACAGTATCGGCATTCATCAATGGCATTCCAGTGGTTACCGCGTTCACCAGTTGGATCATCCTTGGGGAAACCCTCAAAGGATTACAACTACTGGGAGCCTTGGTGGTAGTGGTTGGCCTTACCCTTACCTCTATCAGTAAACAGCAACTGGAGGAGTCATTACACTTGGCCTTGAATGGAAAATAGAGTATCTTTATATCAGTATGAAATTTACAGAGTTTAATCTGCATCCAGACCTACAACGAGCTATTGAGGAAGCCGGGTTTCAAGAGTGTTTTCCCGTTCAGGTGGAGACGTTGAAACGAACCCTCATGGGAAAAGACGTTCTGGTACAGTCGAAAACCGGTACCGGAAAAACAGCTGCATTTCTGATTACCATTTTCCAACACCTTTCCAGTACGGAAACCTTCAAAGGGAAAAAAGCTCTAATCATAGTCCCTACTCGAGAGTTGGCGACACAGATTGAAGAGGAAGCCCAGCTCCTGGGGAAATACCTGCCCTTTCGAATCGGAAGTTTCTACGGGGGAATCGGATACGCCAAGCAAGAAGCCCTACTACGAGAAGGGGTGGATATCATCATTGGCACTCCGGGTAGGTTGATCGATTTTACCCAGCAGCGGAAGCTGGATCTCCATGCGATTGGGATTCTCGTGATTGACGAAGCGGATCGGCTCTTTGATATGGGCTTCCTACCCGACCTCCGAAAACTTCTTCGCAGAATGGGGCCATCGAAGGACCGGTTGACCATGCTTCTCTCCGCTACCTTATCCCTCCGGGTCAGCACCTTGGCCTGGGAATACATGAACGAAGCAGAGGAAGTGGTAATCGACCCCGAACAGGTAACAGTAGATACCATTACCCAAGCAGTCTACCACGTGGGTTCGTCGGAAAAGTTTTCTCTTCTATTGGGAATCCTTCAAAAACACAACCCAAAGAGCGTCATCATCTTCACCAACACGAAACAGGCAGCCGAAGAAGTGGCCAAACGGCTGGAATTGAACGGGTATAAGAGTCAGTACATCATAGGGGATCTTCCCCAACGAAAACGGCTTCGAATTATCGAAGACCTCAAATCGAACCGTATCAACATTCTCGTGGCCACCGATGTAGCAGCCCGAGGGTTACACATCGAAGATCTCGACATGGTGGTGAACTACGATGTGCCGGAGGATCCGGAAAACTACGTGCATCGGATCGGACGTACCGCTCGGGTAGGAAAGAGTGGAAAAGCTATCATGCTGGCCTGTGAACGGTATGTGTTTGGTTTGGAAGCCATAGAAAAGTTCATCGGCATGAAGATACCGGTAGAATCCTTCGATGAATCCCTCCTCTTGGAAGACAAGAGTGCGGGAAGAAAGATAGAACGGGATTCGTATCGGCCCTCTTCAAGGGCTCCCCATGCATCGCGCCGAGATCGAAAGACAGGGAAACCTACCGGGAAACCTCCTCGAAAGCCCCATAGGGATCAGGCAAAACACCCCGCACCCGTTCCGGCTGCGGCAAGTGTAAAAACAACGAGGGAAGGCTACGGGGAGAAGAGACGGGTCATCCGGAAGGGAAACTCCCAATCCCTCGAGGAGAGGCTCTCCCTCTACCAGGAAAAGTACGGAGATCGATTCAGACCAACGGAAGGACAAAATAAAAAATCCGTCCTTCCACCGGGAACTCCTTCCTCTACCGACACCGGAAAGAAGCCTGGAATCCTATCCCGGATTCTTTCCCTGTTCAAACGTTAAGGATCTTCTTAAACTGCCACATCCTTCTCGTAATCGATCTCGGGAAAGCCGAATCCATGAAGGTTCAGGAAATCCTGGGTATACTGTTCTAGGTCGGCTATTTGTCGGAGAGTCTCTGGAGTTACCCGTTTCCAACGCCGATCCACCTCTGCCTGCACATCCTCCCGCATCTCCCAATCGTCCATGCGGATTCGGTCCTCTTCATCCACCGGAACCGTTTGGCCCCCGTACAGCTTCGTGGCAAAGAGCCGGTACATTTGCTCGATGCATCCCTCGTGCAATCCCTTTTCTTTCATCACTTTGAAGAGGATAGCCAGGTATAAGGGAACCACGGGAATCACGGCACTCGCCCTCGTCACTACCGCTTTATTCACAGAAATATACGCCTTTCCCTGTAGAGGGGCCAGTTTCTTCGTGAGGAGTTTTGCCGTAGCTTCCAGATGTTCCTTCGCCTTTCCAATGGTTCCATCCCGGTATACGGCTTTGGTCAGTTCCGGGCCGATGTACGAATACGCAAGAGTGATCACTCCCCGCGCTAGTACACCCGCTTTCTGCAACGCATCAATCCAGAGTTCCCAATCCTCTCCACCCATAACTTTCACGGTAGGCTCGATCTCCTCGGGTGAGGCGGGAGCAATATCTACTTCCTGCAATTCACCCGTCAACGGGTTTACCGATTTCGCATGGTAGGTAGATCCAATGGGCTTTAAAACCGACCGGTACTGTACCCCCGTGTTCGGATCCGTTCGGACGCCCGAGGCAAGGCTATACACCACAAGGTCTACGGTTCCAAATAGTTCCTTGATCTTTTGTATGGTTTGTTCTTTTATTTCGTTAGAAAAGGCATCGCCATAGATATTTTCCGCCACTAACCCCGCTTTCCGTGCCTCCTCCACGAAGGTTTCACTGGCATACCAACCAACGGTAGCGGTACGCTTTTCCGAAGCGGGCTTTTCGTAGGCCACCGAGAGGGTGCTTGAACCCGCCCCAAAGGCCAGAGCGATACGGGATGCTAATCCATACCCCGCTGAACCTCCGATGATGAGCGCGTGTTTAGGGCCTTTGAAGGGTTTTTGTTTCTTCACATACTCGATCTGTTGCTTCACATGGAGCCGGAGTCCTTCCGGATGGGCATTCATGCAGATATTGTTACGGATCATCGGTTTTACGACCATGTGTATTCCTCCCACATTCGATTTGCCTGACTGTAGCGAGATCGGGAAA
>CAKZQO010000286.1 GCA_937140905.1 uncultured Spirochaeta sp. | reverse complement strand
AGGAAGGATAATAAAAATCGAAAACACGAGCAGATTGGGGAACAGGAATAGGTAGGGAGCGAGAGAGATTTTTGTTCTTTTCACAGTTCATCTCCATGGGAAAGGGAAGAGGGGTACCCCTCTTCCCAGAAATCGTTACTTTAACAATTCCCGTGCCTTCGCCTCTGCTAGCTCAATCGCTTTATCCACCGTGATTTCCCCAGTGATAGCCTGTGTGATCCGATCCCGTACCTCGTTCGCCACAGGCCCGAAGCGAAGGTGATAGTTATCCACGAAGGCGGATTTGGGTAGATTCGCGAGTCCCTTGATGAAGGTGTTCATGTCCTCGTTGCGGACTGGATACTGTACCCCTTTTGCCAGCAGGTCTTTCCGGGTGGGAAGGAACATGGCTTTGCTTGCGTATTCGGTCATACTCTCTGCGCTTCCTAGGAACTCCATCAGACGCACCACTTGAATGGGGGCTTTCCCTTTGAAGGCGATGAGGAACTTGCCCCCCGGCATTCCACCCCACTGTTTTATGAAGGCGTTGGGAACCGCCTTCCACTCGAACTTGTCCTTAATGGTCTCGTTGAACTGTGCCACTTGCCAGTTCCCTGAAATATAGAACACGAGAAGTCCATTGACGAACTGCTGGTTGGCTCCCACGTACCCTGTTCCACCTGCCCAAATATCGAGGGGCATGATCCCTTCTTTATGGTACCGGACAAAATCCTCTAACCCTTTCCGGGTTTCTGGACTAGAGATGCGTAGACCTTTCCCGTCTTCGGTAAAGAAGCCACCCCCGTAGGACTGCAAAAACCCATCTAGCCGATGTCCACTTCTATCCGCTGCAGCGGCAAAGGGGACCCCTGTCTTTTCCTTCACTTGTTTGGCCAGCTGCATCCACTCCTCCCAGGTTACCTTTTCCGATGCAGGAAGGGGGATCCCCGCTTTCTTGAAGAGGGATACGTTCACGAAGGGACCGTTCATCGTCAGATCGTGAGGAATCCCATAGATCTCCCCATTGGCACCCGTGACTAGCTTCATGGGTTCATCCATGAACTCCTTGGGAAAATTCGAATTCTTCAGATGCGAACGGATATCCAGGGTGTACTGGAAGAATCGATAGGGTTCGGTAACCCTCGCCATGTCGGGAGCCTGCCCAGCGGCCGCTTGGGTGGTAAGGAGCTGGTTTAATTCCGCGAAGGGAACGATAGAAAACTCTACTTTGATGTCGGGATTAGCCTGATTGAACTTAGCCACCAACCCTTCGATAGCTGGCTTGTCCGGTCCATCGGTAAACCACACGAACCGAACTGTGGTAGGCAATGGGGCAGGTGCTAGTTTTGCTTCCTGTTTCCCTGATGCAAAGACGGTAGCTATGGAAAGCACCAACAGCAGGCTGATACTGATCCCTAGCAAGCGTTTCATATGCGCCTCCTTGAACTAATTAAATCGAATCGAACATAGAACGTTCTAAAAACAGTTTAGACCTAGATGCCTAAATCTGTCAAATCATTTTAATAATGTTAATTATACTTTTCTATTTACATTTAGCCATTTAGAATATAGAATTGATTCGAACGAGTATCGTTCGAAGGAGTGAACATGCGAGAAACACCGCTACAGATAGGTCGTCCATCCGTTTCCGAAATCGCTAAACTGGCGGGCGTATCAAAGAGTACTGTATCCCTCGTATTGAATAATCGCCCACACGTATCTGACGGAATGCGAAAACGCGTGCTGGATGCCCTGGAAACCTTACAAAACCAGCCTTCCGAAACACCCCGTTTGAAAGGACCGTTCAAGATTCTCCTCCTCCATCCGGCCCACATGGGATCCATACAGGTATTCCGGGAACTCCTTCAGGGGATCCATCGGGGAATCGAAGATGTGGGGGGACGGCTCACCCTAGCGGTGCATCAGCCCCCGCTTCACCCGAACCATACCACAAACGTTCTACTCCTAGACCCCACTCTCCGTCCTCATGGGGTGCTCCTCATGGGCGCTCTGCGCGACGATCCAATCCTCGATGTTCTAAGAAAGGAAAACTTGCCTACCGTGTTGGTGGCTCGAGAAACAGCTTTCGATGGATTCTCTGCGGTGGGGATGGATAATTTTAAGGGGGCTAAGGAGGCTGTCCGATATCTAATCCAATTGGGTCATAGACGTATTGCCTTCCTTGGCGGAAACGAACAGTACGAGTATACCCGAAATCGTTTGGCAGGGTACCGAGATGCCCTTGCAGAGGCAGGGATCCCCACTGAACAGTATGTGTACTTGGGAAAGGGGGACGACGCCGCCCAAGCGCTCCTATCCAACGCGTCTTTATCTCCTATTCCTTCCTTGCCCGTAACCGCCATTTTTTTCGTAAACGACGAGCATGCTTCCCAGGCTCTGCCCGTGTTACAGAAGAGGGGAATCCGGATCCCTAAAGATCTATCCGTCATTGCCTTCGACGATACCGAGATTATGGCTCAGTGGGACCCACCTATCTCCTCGGTAGCTGTGCCGCGGTTGGAGATTGGAGTATTGGCCGTTAAGAGTCTAGTGGAACAGATTACCCGACCGTACATCGAATCTATCCGGATCATCCTAGGCACTCAACTCCATATCCGGGATACCTCCATTGGCCCCCCATTAGGGAAAGAATAGTCTTTCTTTGCCTCTTTGATTTTAGTATGTTTTATCCCATTAAGATAGAAAAAGGAGGAACGAATGAGACGGATCGCATTAGTCACATTTTTAGTTCTGGGTACTCTACCGGTTATTCGAGGATTCGGCCAAGAGGAATACCTCTCTACAATCGGCGGTCTCGGAGCCTCTAATCTGTACATGTCCTTCCTCACCATCGGACTTCTCGGAGACGCTTTCGAGTATGGAGTGTATGAAGCGGATACGGCAAAGGACATCCTAGGGGAGGTAATTTCCTTAAACAAGGCGAGCCGGGTTAGCCTCGATACGCTGGTCAAAGAAGGAAAGGTGTCAGGGGAAGATCGAGCAACCGTCCTCGAAATGATCCAAGCTCACAGCATGTTGGAAAAACAAGCGGGAGAGTTAGTCAAGTATGTGGGGGATAAAACGCTTCCCAACGACTTTCAGTTCTATCGAAAAAAATCCTGGGAACTAATTTCCAATATCCTGGGAATTCCGCAGAAATAGGAAATAGTTATGATTCACCGCATGACGCCAGCATCCAACAAACGTCTGATTCTCCTGTATAGCACCCTGGTGCTCCTTCCTCTGGTAGGGGTCTTGAGTTTCCGACTCCTCCCCACCTTCTGGGCCTTTGCAGTATTTGCCGTCTGCCTCCTCCTTACCCGGGGTCTATACCGATTAGCGCGCCCCTTTATACGAAGTACCATCGAAAGCTTGGAGGACAGGATCATCATCACAGTCCCTGATCATCCTCAGGTAGAAATCCCTTTCGACACGATTGACCTGGCAGGCG
>CAKZQO010000285.1 GCA_937140905.1 uncultured Spirochaeta sp. | reverse complement strand
CTTTCAAACTACTTAAAATTCTATTGATATAACGAGCCCGTTCAAGGGCTTCGATTTCTTCATTACCTTTTTCAGATGCCTCCAACCGCATTGCCACATGGGCCGGGCAACTCTCGACCATGAGAGATGCAACAACCCCGCTCACGGAGGCAGGTACTAAGCCGCTACACGCACCGAATCGCACCAAAGATAGCAATGCCAATGCCTCCTCCAATTGGAGCATTCGCGCACGCTCCAAAACTCCCAGTGCCCGAAACACTCGATCTTCTAGCTCCCATCGCTTCTCTTTCAGTAACTGTTGCCGCATTTCCCTCTCATAATGTAATAACGAACCCACCTTATCTTCAAGCTTTTTACAGATTTCCTGTTCCGGCTTCCCGGTGAATCTCATACCCTCCAGCAGGAACAGTTCTCCCAATGCTACAGTTTCGTTATCGGCCGATGTACTGAGGAATAAAGGTCTAATCAGATATCCTTCATCCTGCATCATTTGCTGGATAGAGTCCAATTCATTTTTCATCGAAAGGCCAGGAAGATGGAGAACAAACGTGAAAGATAGACCAGACCCAGAGTTCTCCAATTTTGTGGTTAGGTATCCCCATTCTAGCGAAAAGGCATAGTCCAATTTGGTTTCCAGTTGAAGATCTAACGATTTGATTTTCTGGAATCCCTCTTCGATTCGGAACCCCCCTCGTCTTCTTTCGATACGCAAATGATCCCCTACATTTACCGCTAGAAACAACCTCCCTTCGTCTTGCATATAGAGGTATCTCTGCTCTCGGGGCGAATCTTCCGGTATCGTACCTTCTTCTTCGAAGTACCGTATCCCTAGTTCGGGAAGTTTTTCTATTTCGTACCTTACAAAGTGATCCAGTAGATTCAAGGATCCCAGTGCCTCCTCGATCTTTGCAGCTACTTCAACTAATTGTTCTTCCGAAATACTCGGGATGAAAGGAACACTGGATAGGTTACGCAATAATGTAGATCGAGTTGCCAGTACGATATCGGATTCTGGACCCTCTTCTTTCAACCAGAGCGGAAGCGGAAAATTGAGCTCCTTCATCGGGTAGCCCCGGTCTCCTTATCCAACCTGGCCAATTGATCCCGGAGGGTAGCGGCAGTCTCGTAGTCTTCAGACTGTAGAGCGGCCTCCAATTGTGTTTTCAAGTTCGCTCTATCGATGAGGATTACTTTATAGGTTTCTATACGCTTGGGTAACCGGCCCGCGTAGATCCAATCTTTCTGCTTTATTCCCAAGAGTTTCCGCAATTCTTTTGTGAACAGGCGGTAGCATTCGGCACATCCTACTTGATGCTTCGCACGAATATCCCGAAACCGGGTTCCACAGGAAGGACATGCAACCCCACTCGGAGTTTTAGGAGTAACGGCTTCGAAAAGACCCTGGAGAAGCCAACCAATTCCCTCTTGGAGGTCTTTCCCTATCCCAAGAATCCCTTGCTCTTTCGCACAAGATTCACAGAGCCGGAGTTCCTTTGTCTCGTCTCCCATCATTTGCCGAATACGAATCACTGCTTTTTCTTTTCTGCAAATATCGCACACCATCTTCTAGAAAGAAGATACAGCATTTGTCTTTTTATGACAACCTCAAGTTCAAGGAATCGCCAAATCCAAATACTCGCAGCTTCAATGTTTCACCAATACCTCTAAGGGTCTCAATCTCCCTGCAGACCTAGCCGGCAATAGTGAAGCCAACACACTCAGCAAAACAGTAAAAAAGGCTGCCCCTAACACCTTAAAAGGGTCGAGCACGATGGGAATCTTTTCAAGGTAGAACTGAGGATTCAGAATCCGGATGTTCGCCCCCTCCACAACGATACCGGTAGTTCGGAGAAGCCACCGAAGAATTTCCCATCCGTTATTCAATAGAAACTCGATACCTCCAATGATTTCGTTGATAGATACTGCCATAGCCAGACCTATTCCTACTCCTACTAAAGCTCCCAGTATTCCTATCCAAGCTCCAAAATAATAGAAGAGCCGGATGATCTGTTTCGAGGATAGGCCCATGCTTTTCAAAACCGCCAGTTCGTCCTTTTTTTCAATTTGCAACAGAATAAGGGTAGAGGAGATATTGACCGAAGCAACGGCAAGGATAAGGGCCATAATGAAGATCAGAAGGTATTGGGTAGTTCGAAAGGAAAGGTAACGGGAACTTTCCAATTCTTCCCAAGTATATACCCTATACGATCTTGGAAGGATCCGATATACCTCGCGTACGACTGGCAAAAGCCCTTGGAAAGGGTTTTCTACCTTTATACCAATCAATTTCCGCGAAGCTCGAGGGGATAGAATCCTGCTTCGTTCTTGAGAAATGAATAACCAAAGCTTGTCTAATTCCTGGTATCCGGAGGAAACCACACCTTTAACGTTGAAGGTAGAGACCCGAGAGAGGATTGAATCACCTTCTATGCTGTATGGGGTAACTACTTTCAATGTATCTCCAACGTGAATCTTTAATTTGGATGCCAGCTCCGCCCCTAATACGGCAGATCCTGGATCCAGAAGATCGAAAGTACCCTCTATCATTTTCATGAACCGAGCAAATCCTTTGTCCATTTCCCAAGCCCTTGGGGGTACCGCTCGAATCGTCACTCCGGCGCTCCCTCCTCTAGAATAGGCCAACCCAACTCCTTGACTTTCCTCCGTAACAGAAATGACGGTTTTCACTTTTCGTAGTTCTGAGAGCAAGGTAACTTCTTCTTTGGAATTCCCACTAGAGGGACTCAAGACTTGAAGATGATAGGTCCCCACTTCAAGGATTCTAGCTGTTATTCCCTGAATCATCCCATCGGAGACTTGCAACACCACGATCAAAGGGACGAGGGAAAGGCCAACCGAAAGGATCGCTCCCTGAATCCTTCGTAAGGAACCAGTTCGGAAGGGCGAAAGGTATCGGAGGGCTAGAAAGAGGGAAACTCTCATAGAGGATGCAACACTCCTTCATGCAGAAGAAACCTCTGGTCTCCCTCTCTCGCTAACTCTCGATCGTGGGTCACCAGGATGAGGGTCTTTCGATACTCTTTCACCAAAGAAAAGAGTTGTTCCTGTACCACCCGGGCGTTCCCTTCGTCCAAGTTGCCCGTAGGTTCATCCGCCAAGATCAATAGAGGGTCATTGATGAGCGCCCGTGCCACTGCCACTCGTTGACGCTCGCCTCCTGAAAGTTCCTGCGGAAAATGACGCAACCTTCCTGAAAGCCCAACCTGAGCTAATAGGAGAGCTGCTCTCTCGAAAGCATCCGTTTTGGGAACACCGCTAATCAGGGCAGGAATCGCTACATTTTCCAGAGCTGTAAACTCCCTCAAGAGCAAGTGTAGTTGAAAGATAAAACCTAAAGTCTTTCTCCGGTAAAGAGTAAGATCTCCCTCGCCCATTTCAGTCACTAACCTATCCCCCACCCGAATAATTCCCTCTGTCACCGCTTCTAGCCCACCTATGAGATGAAGGAGGGTACTTTTCCCACAACCACTCTGTCCCGTGATTACCACCACCTTTCCAGGCGGGGTAGAAAAGTTAATATCCTTCAGAACTTCCAGATTCTCACTCCCTGTAGTAAACACTTTACGTACCTTTTCCACCTGAAGAAGGATTTCATTCATACCGAAGTACCTCCACAGGATAGATAGAAGCGACTTTATAGGAGGCTAGGAAAGCCGCTAAAGTGGTCGAACCTACGGCAAAGAGAACAATCAGAAACGCTTCCATTAACGGAATAACCGCTCGTACCTCGGAGATGTAAAAGTTGGCTGGGGAAAATAAGGATACTCGTAGAGAGAGATTTACCCAGAGGAATACAGTGTTTACTACCTTCTCTGTCACTCTGAATACCTCGTTGATTCTTCCAGCTAGGAATAGCCCCAGAGCTCCTCCCATACCCCCTCCTAACAACCCTATGAAAGCTCCTTCCAGCACGAAGACACTTTGAATGGCTGTCCGGGAGGCCCCAATTGCCCGAAGTAGCCCGATTTCTTCCATTCTCTCGGAGATATGTCTCTGCTGGGAACGATAGATATTTCCGCCTACCACAATAAAGATCAACCCAATCAGAATCATCATGACAGTCTTCTCCATACGGAGTGCTCCGAAAATAGCTCGGTTGTATTCCCTCCAGGAGGTAACCCGAACATTCGGGGGTACTATCCTCTCTATGGCACGTCTAACCAGTTCATCTCCAAATCGATTTATCAATTTGATCCCCGTGTATACAGGAATCTTAGAGATATAAGAGGGAACTAGGGGCAAAGCTTTATTGTCCAAACGGTAAGAACTCCGAAAGGGTAGGAACCCCCAACTCGCATCGTACTCATAGTACTCACTCTTCCATATCCCTTTCACTATAAATGGTTCCATCTGTGGGGAAAGGGTACTAAAATCCCCTGCATTCCAGAGAACTTTCACCGTATCCCCTACCCGTACACCTAAATACCTTGCCAATTCTACCCCTAGCACAATCCCTTTAGGATCGGTAAGATCGAATTCCCCGTCGATCATCGTAAGAATCCTCTTTAGGGATGGATCCACTTGAAGGATATCCTCTGGCAAAAATCTCAAAGTGCAAACCATGGGGTCGGAAAAAGAGCCCTGTATCAGAGTTTCCATATCGGAGAAGGGGAACACCGAACGTATGTTTGTAAGTTTTCGGATACGATCTAGAATTGAAGGATCCTCTAGGTTCCCAGAAAATCGCAGATGGTACGAGTTTAGTTCTAGGATGGCCTCAATGGTAGAGTGTTGGAATCCATTCATCACCCCTAAAACGGTAAATAGAGTCATCACACCCATAGCTATTCCCAAGACAGAGAGAAAAGTAGGTATATGACTACTTCCCTTACGAGGACTCAAGAAATACCGTTTAGCTACCAGGAGAATCCATTGGTTCAAGGGATGCTCCCCTTCTTTACGGATCGGAGTAACGCTCCATCCCGATAGTATTCAACCAGGGCCTCCGAATCCTCTTTGAAGTAGGTACGCATCACCAATGATCCTCCTTTGTACCTGCTTTCGATTCGAGAGAAGGGTTCAGGCGGAGAGTATTCAACATGGAGAACAAGACTTTCGTTCTCATACTGCTTTTCCTCTATCTTCTTCCCATCCCCATTATAGCGATACTCCCACCGGTACCGAGATCGTCGGGTCCGAAGCTCCTTCTGAATCAACTGTTTTTCCTGATAGGTATACCTAGTTTCCTGGAGGAACACATCCTTGATCAACTCGGTTTCTTTCTCTAACAAACCATTCACTGAGTACCAAAGCACTTTCCGTGTCCCAGTGACTAAGTTTTCCGATTCGATTCTTTCAAGATGGTAGGTAGGTTGATCAGTATACCAGAACCTCGATTGTTCTATGGGAACTCCTTCTTTACGTACCTCTTGATAAATAGCATCTCCCTTCGAGTTGTAACGAGCAAGAAAGGATATCCCAGCTCCTTGAAATACTTCTCGTTGCAAGACTCCCCTTGATTGGGAAGCCCTGGCAATCCGGGTAGCCCCTGAATCATACTGTCTATAGAGTCCTCGATAGGATCCGCTAGGTGAATAGAGGACCTCTTCTCTATAACCAAAATCTTGAGGACCTGAATCACTATTAAAGGATTTGAAGACTAGCCCTTTATAATTGCTCCCTACATAAAGATATTCGAAAGAACTCCTTTCTTTCTCTCCTTCGAACTCTACCTCCTGGATGATTCTGCCCCTTGAATCATACAACAATTGTTTCTGCAGGGCACCTTCTTTCCACTCTTTCTCCTCCAAGGGAATGCCGCTATCTCCCATGCGCGTTTCCCAGCGCTTCAATTCTACTCCTTCTCGATTCAGTAAGATTCGTATTTCCCCATTGGTGGAGCGACGTACTACCAATCGATATTCTGGAGTTTCCTGATCTTTCTGAAGAGGTTCCAGTGGCATTCCTATTTCATTCGAAAGGAATGAGGCTTCTTCTCCCGCCAAAGTTCCGCGACAAAGTGCCAGAATAAGAACAGGCGTACAGATTAAAAGGCTCCCTAGGGTGCCCTTCATCCTCACACTCCTTCCAATAGATTCTCCACAAAACTGGCAGGATCGAAAGGTTTTAAATCCGACATTTTCTCACCTACACCCAGGAAAGAAATGGGAATCCCGAGTTCTCCACCGATGGCAAGGATGATCCCGCCTTTGGCTGTTCCATCCCATTTGGTAAGAATGATGGAATCGATCTTTACCGCCTCATGGAAAATCTTGGCTTGCTGAAGACCATTCTGACCGGTAACGGCATCCAGAACTAAAACCTTATGGTATGTTTCTCCACCCACTTGCGCCGTAATGATTTTATCGATCTTTTGGAGTTCCCGAACTAGGTTCGTTCGGTTGTGCATTCGGCCAGCAGTGTCCGCTAACAACAGTTTTTCTCCTCTAGCCTTGGCACTTTCCAATGCATCGTAGATCACCGCTCCTGGATCGGCTCCAGGCATCTGCTTCACTACCCGTACTTGTAGTCTATCCGCCCAAGTGTCGATTTGCGCGATCGCACCCGCTCGGAAAGTGTCTGCCGCCGCAAACACGATTCCTTTGATCCCTTCCACCATTTGATAATAGTAGGCAAGTTTTGCGATAGTGGTAGTCTTCCCTACCCCATTCACTCCAAGGATGAGAAGTACATTCAATGTATCCGGTTTCAAAGGAAGAGCCCCAGATGGCAAGAGGGAATATATGTGTTGTTTGAAGATCTGCAGGGCATCTTCTCGGGATCGGATACCTTTTTTCTTTACCTCCTCCCGTAACGTTTCCACCAATCGAAGAGTTGTACCAGCCCCCACATCGCCTTCGATTAGCAAGTCTTCCAATTCTTCATAGAACTCCTTTCCTAAATTTTCCCCTTGGAAGAGTCCTTTGATTTTCAGACCCAGTGTTTTCAACATGTTGCTCTCCCCTATTGCTTTTGATCTGGATATTTCACTGAAGCTTCTCCAGTTCGCAGATAATCCATCAGGGAAACTATAGCATTTACTAAGAATGAGCTACTCAGGAAAAGGGTACCAAGGTATCCGTAATAGATACTATTCAAACGGTCTGACCATTTCCCCGCTTCGGTTGGATCGTATCTGCTACTTTTCGAATATTGTATATACCGAAAAGATTCATTTTCATAGTATCCATAGAGTAAAATGGGTAACGGTAAGGACAGGACAAACCATCCAAAGGCTCTATAAAAGTCTTCCCTTTTTTTCTCGATTCGATCCTTCCAGGGAAAAAGATCCTTGGGTAACGTAATTTGAAGGTCCTCGAGTTGGCTCTGCAAGGGAAATACGTAAGCCTTATATCCTTCCTTTTCGATCCTGCCAATGGAATCCACTGCCACCTCTTCTAGCGCAAAAGGGGTATCGCCTTTCCTCTCGGCCCCTAGATAGAAAGCGGCGTTAAGAGGAAGGGATACTACCTGAATAGGTTCCAACGCTACTGCTTCCATGGTTATTTCTATCTTCTTTTGTTCTTTAGGGGAAAGAGTAATCTCTTGCGTAATGAATTGATAACCTGGTCGTTGGATCTCCGCTCGATAAACACCTATGGGAAGGTAAAATTTCCTCACTTTGCCAATTCCCACAAGTTTCCCATTGAGGAAAATACCCGCATCTTTTGGTTGAACTAGCAGTTCCAAAGTTCCCCACTCTTCTCCTATAAGAAAGGTAACTAGATCAGGAATAAGTTGATCCACCAAGGTTTCCAATTCATTCGTAGTTCCCATCGTTTCCTGTTCATATAGGACCTTTTCCGCTATGTCACTGTAGAGTACCACTCGTACAGAGAAAATCCCGCCGAATACCTCTTCCACCTCTCCAGTAACGAGGTAATCAGAGCGAGATTCTTTACACGCATCCTTATAGGTACTCCGGATGTAAGGTAATAAATCCCCTTTTTGATTGATCTCCACCCATTTGAGGGGTTTTTCCTCCTGCTCTAAGGAAAATCTTAATGGATCTAGGGTCTCCAAGGATCGTATCCTTTGCATGGTTTCATGGATTCGGGTGGTCAATTCTACATAGGTCGACTTTTCTTTCTCTTTGAGGGAGGACAGGCCGAGCTGATCCCTCTTCCGGAACAGTTCATCCAGTTTCTTCAATTCCTCTACCCTGCTTCGCTTGATCAGTCCTCGAATGAATTCTTCTCGCTCCCGAGAATGAATCCGTTTTTTTCCCACGCCTTGTAATTTTTCAAGAAACATTCGACCTACAGATTGACCCAGCTGTTTAGCGGTAGGAGATTCGACGTTAGTAAAAAACTCCGTCACTCCTAATCGAAATTCCACAGGTTCTTTTAAAATAGTTTCCGCTTTAATTTCCTGTAAACAGCCTATAGCACCTATCATCAGGAGGATTAAGGAAATCATACCTAGCGTTAGGTTTCTAGAGCCCGATGCACGGCCGTAACTAACCGATTGGGATGAAAAGGCTTTACCACAAAGTCCTTTGCACCTAACCGTATGGCATGTACGATAAGTTCCTCTTGGCCGAGAGCGCTGCACATGACCACCCGAGCCTTGGGATCCATCTTTATAAGTCGCTCCAATGTGGAAATTCCATCCAGTACCGGCATGACGATATCTAACAGGACAAGATCAGGTTTTATCTCCCGATATCGATGTAACCCATCCAGTCCATTCTCGGCTTCATCGATCCGAAAAAGACGCGTCCCTTCCAGGATTTCCCGGATGACCTTTCTCATGAAGGGCAGATCATCAATGACTAAAATTCGTTTTCCTACCACCTGCTATGTCACCTTATTTGCCTCTTTCCATGCAGAGTGCAGATAGGCTTCGATGAAATCATCGATGTACCCATCCATCACCGCTTGTACATTCCCCACTTCGTACTTAGTCCTATGATCCTTCACCAGAGTATAGGGATGGAATACATATGAACGAATCTGATTCCCCCAAGAGATGTCCTTCTTCTCCATAGCTTTTTCGGCCCGCTCCCGTTCTTTTTCGGCCTTATAGTATTCATAGAGTCGGGATTTTAGGATTTTCATGGCCGTAGCCCTATTTTTTAATTGGCTTCGCTCGTTCTGGCATTGTACCACGATCCCGGTAGGGAAATGGGTAATTCGAACGGCTGAATCTGTTTTGTTTACATACTGACCGCCGGCACCCGAAGCGCGGTAAGTATCCACACGGATATCCTCCGGACGGATTTCCACTTCGATTTCATCTTCCAGCACTGGACTCGCATACACGGAAGCGAAAGAAGTATGTCTTCTAGCGTTCGCATCGAAAGGAGAAATTCGAACCAACCGATGGATCCCAGTTTCTCCCTTTAGGTAGCCATAGGCATACTCTCCAATGACCTGAAGGGTGACTGATTTAACTCCTCCTTCAGCCTCTAATAAGTCCAACATCTCTATCTTATACCCCTTACGTTCTGCCCATCGGGTATACATTCGAAGCAGCATGTTTGCCCAATCGCATGCTTCGGTTCCTCCAGCTCCTGAATGGATCGTGAGGAAACTTGAAGCAATGTCCAGTTCATCACTTAAGAGTTCAAGGGTTCGTAAGCGCTCGTACTCTTTCCTGTTCTCCTGTAGAGCTTTTCTAATGTCTTCCTCCAAAGAGGTCTCTTTTTCTGCTTTGGAGATCTCGCAGAGTTCCTTCAATTCCTCCATGGAAGCTATCAGTTTTTCCCATGGCTCAATTTTCTGTTTCAGCCGTTTTAACCGAGTCAAAGTCTGCTCTGCCTTTTCCCGATCCTTCCAGAAATCTGGGTGAGCAGATTCGATCTCTAGATCCTGTATCTGAAAACGGATCTTCTCCGTGTCAAAGATGCCTCCATGTATCATGGATCTGTTCATACAGATCTTCCAAGTTCTTGACGATATCCTCCCTCATAAACGCCTCCTGATCAAACAATTTTCCAAAGCATACAGTGTAGTTTTAGAAAAAACAATCTCTGGACTTAATCCTTCTATACCGATAATAATAGTATATACATGGGTAATATCAACTCTATAGCAAAAATAAGCCTTGTCCTATTAACCCTTCTGTGTTCTATCTATGTCCATGTCCTGGCAGACATGCAGACTCCCTATGTATCTCAAATCAAAGTAGGAGTTCGGGGCTCACAAATAAAAATAACCTGGAAGGATTCTCCAGATACTCCAGGAACTTTGATAGTGTATCGAAGCACGGTAGAAATCACTCCGGAAACCTTGCCGAAAGCTACTCTTGCAGGGATAGTGCCCTACGGTACAGAGTATTTCATAGACACACCCGATCAAGTTGGTTCTTATTACTATGCAGTACTAATTAAAACAGAAACGGGTACAACCTTCAATGAACTGATTCCCTTCCGAAACAAAACAGTCACACCTGTTCGATTAGATTCCGTTGCCTCGGAGGAAGAACGAGCGGCCCGCATCTCTTCGATCACAGCTGAGGTAGTGAAAGATCATATTGTAGTGCGATTCGCTACTTCTCGGGGAGATAGGGACTTAATTCTATATCGCAGTACCGTTCCCATTCTTTCCGTAGAGCAGCTAACCACTGCTACGGAAGTAAAACGGTTCCCTAGTAGAGAGACCGAAGTATTGGATTATCCGGTTCCAGGCGTGCCCTATTACTATGCGGTGGTAGACGCAGGATTATTGGAAATGAAACTTCCTCGATTAGAGAAAGGGAACAATGTCACAGCCAACTATGTGGAGATCCCTCTACCTAAAACCGTACTTTCCGATACAAATATTCTTCCTCCCTTCAGTGGCCCCTACGTACGTCCCACACCTCTTCCGTACTATCTCTTGAAACAAAGCTTTGAATCTGGAAGCCCACTGCCAAGCCCCTCCGAATACGGCATCCCTGCTTCGATACCCATACCCTCTTCTACCTTAAAAGTTCTGCAGGATCTAGTTGCCCCTCTTCCAGAACCTTATCCTCCTGTCCCATCCCCTACGCTTTTACCATCCAACAAAGGGACTACTGGGCAGAAGGAGGAACAGATGCTACAGGCCGTGCTTAAGGGTCCTTTCCGGAATAGAGATTGGAAGGACGTTATTTTTCAGTTGGACCTTCTATCCCATCTTCCCCTTAGCGAGGAAGCTCGTTCGCAAGTATATTTCTACCGCGGACAGGCCAAGTTCTTCTTAGCCCGCTATCGTGAATCTGCCATGGACTTACTTCTTGCCTCAAAGCATTACTTTAGTGAAACCCAACCATGGATCGATGCCGTACTACAAACCATGTCGTATCGTTGAAAGAATGGTATTCTCTACAAACTTCCCATCTTCAGAGTAACCCGATTCTCCCAAACAGTTCCCGCAGGCAAATCCAAAGGCCAATATGGGAGGAAACAGGAGCCAAGATAGATACCTCGTCCATCAGAGGAAGAGACTTTACATTCGTTGGACCAATTCCATGCGGAAGCGGGTTCCAAAGTAGATAATACGATTTGAGTTCCATGGGAAGAATCCTCAAAGGAAATCTCGCTTACATTCGAAAGTACCGTAGGTTCATGAAGTACTTCTTTCCTGCTTTTCCCTTCCTGCCACAGAACTCGAACCTGTTCTCTCTCCGCAAAGGAAAGATTTACCTCTACACCAAAACACATCCGAAAAGCTGTAGAGCTTGCATTGGTTAAGGAATAGTATAGGTTGATGGTATTACCTTTAAATATGAATTTTTTTACCAATCGAACGGGGATCTGTTCCTTCCCCTGCTTTACCATGCCTTTTCGTTCTAACACAAGTTCACTGCGCTCTTTGTCGCATTTCACAACCGTGTACGATTGATCCAAGAAATCCCCACATTCCACGTGCTTGGGTGAGATGAATTCCTGAGGTTCCGTGCCGATTGGGAAAAAATGATCCATAAATATTTTGCGAAGAACTTCCTTGCCCCCAACGTTCTTTGCCGAACAATCTACATAATTCCAGGCTTTATGGAGATTATCTAACTCAAAGATGGTTCCTCCATTCGTGTGAACATACGCATTCAAGTCATGTCCCTGGTACAGAAACTCATCTTTTCCATCCATGTCAAAATCCATCACTACCAAGGAAGGAATAAAGACTCCCTTCTCTCGGGTAATCCGTTCGGCGGTAATGAGAGATTTATAGGCTTGTCTTCGAATTACGTGTCCTCCGGCAATGGAGCCTGACCAATACGCTTGTCCATGCTGTCCTTTCCAGAGTTCCTCCCGAGCCGCGATCTTTCGGTATTTATCCCTCCGTATCCCATTCACCAGAAGATGCGTATATTGCATCTTAGCATATAACAGATTGCTTTCTGGATATCGGGATAGAAGCTGGCGAAAGAATCCTCCCCCAAAGAGCATTTCTCCATGCATGGTCCCAAGGCGTGCTTTTAACGCCTTATATTCTTTGGCTCTTTCCGTCGGTAAGGCTTCTATCATTCTCTTTTCTTTTGATCCACACGGGAAATAGGTTTTATATCCTACTTGAGTTGAACGCACATATCGATTGGGTTGAGTACATTGAATTTGCCCATTTGATCTAAGCTCTAGAAAGAACTCTTCGATTTTCTTATTGGTCCAACAATCTCCCGGAACGAGGAGAGTAACAAGCCTGTCTTCCAAAGATGATTGATGAGCCAAAATGGTACGTATCAATTCCTTTGGAGAAGTTTTCTCCACGGAATCGGCGATTTGTTCGAAGATGGGAAAAACGTAGATTGTTTTACCTTGATCCTCAGTGAGGTAGGGCACGTACCGTTTCATTACCCCCGCAGCATTGAAATGGTATTCCCCAAGAAAGGTATAATCCATTCCACAAGTTCGCAAAGTAGAAGCCAACCATGGTTCCCACTCCATCTCCGGTACCCATGCACCTCGAGGACGCTTACCAAATTTCTTTCGTAGATAGGTTGTTAATAGTTCAATTTGCCCTAATGCATCAGAACGGGGAAGGATGGTAAGAATGGGATCATAGAAGGCTCCCCCTAAAAGCTCGACCTGTTTACGGGAAACCATTTCACCTAGCACATCAAGAAACTCTGGATGTTTTTTTTCTAGCCACTGTAGTAGAACACCGGAATAGTAAAGCACAGTAGGAATCTCTGGAAAAAGGTACAGGGTACTTAAAAAGGGTTTGATATATTGCTTGTATTGTTCCTCTCGAAAGGTCTCAGATCCACCTAAAGGAATAGAATTGTACGTACCAAAGATCAACTGAATTCCAGGCATTCAATTCCTGCCTCTATGTGTTGAATTCATGTTTGACGATACATTTTGTGGGACAGTCCTCTGCAGCATAATGGCGTTCCCCCTGCCTAGAATAATTTATCTTCGCCAAGTGGCGTTCGATGATGAAGCCCCCATCCACTGATCGCCGTTCACAAATCCGACATCCTGTACACCCCACTGTGCATTTTGCCGAAGTATTCGGGCCATCATCCACCGAGTTACAGGCTACATAGTAATCTGCGCTTCGCGGAATATATCGGAGGACCCCTGTGGGGCAAACGGAAACACAATAGCCGCAGGTAATACAAGCCTCAGGATCCACTGCCATTGTTCCACCCGGATCTCTATGAATCGCTCCGGTAGGGCAAAGGCGGATACAACTGCCCATTTCCAGACATGCATATTTGCAAAGCTTGTTTCCTTTAAATAACTGATATAAAGCGGTACAATCGTCGATACCTTTGTATGAGAATACATATTGAACTTTCCCTGCCCCTCCTTTGCAATGGACCTGTGGATAGGATCCATCCTTATAGTGTAAAGGCAAAAGGGCTGGATTTTCCATAGGGGGTGAGATTTTTTTTTCTCTCTCCTCTATTTCGGTGAGGGAAAGTAAAAGGCCCAATATACCTCCCAAAACCCCTGATGCGACCAAAGCGTACAGAATATTCAAAATGAAATCTAACACGATATTACCCAAATATCCGTTTCAACAATGCTGCATCAATGGCAAAGAACGCCATCGCTATCAAGCCCGCGGAAACTGCAAGGATAGGAACGCCTTGTAGGAATCTAGGGATCCATTCCCTCTTGAATTGCTCCTGTAATACCTCTAACAGATACACAGCAAAAAGATAGCCTAATCCTGCCGATAGACCTGCTATAAAGCTTTCCCCTAACGTGTATTTCCCATGGACAGCAAGAAGGGAAATACCAAACACGAGTGAGTTTGCCATGAGTCTCCAGATATTGAGGGATACTCCGAGACGGTTCAAGATAGAATCTGTGATTTTACCCATCGTAAGGATAATCAATATGGCAGTCACAGTCTGAAGATACTTTAATCCTAGAGGAAGAAGGATGAAAAGGTGAAGGGTTCGGATTAAGACTGCAGAGAAAGAACATACTCCTATAAGCACCACCCCTTCCTGAATAAGGAAACGGGAAAGATGATCTTTCATGTCCTCCACAGAATCAATGCCAAGAAAATAGTATAGCATTACATTCTGAGCAAATAGCAAGGTAAAAAGCAGGCCGATATAACTCATGACTCCTCCTCTTTCCTCACTCGAGACATGCGAATCGCCATCCATCTGAATCCTGCTTTGAGGTACCCATAGAGAATCAGCCCTCCCGCTGGAAGAGCAAAGAAACGAATAGGGAGTAAAGGTTTGTTGAGAATGGTATACTTTAACGTCCATCCGGGCAACGTGAGAAGCGTTAGGGTTCCAGAACTAAGAATCTCTCGAAAGGCTCCCACAAATCCAATGGTGCAAAAGTATCCTAATCCTAAGAGCAGACTCCCGCACCATTCGTACTGATCAATCTTTTCATTTGGAAGAATAGCCTCTAGGAGAAAAGTGTTTACCGCAAGTAAGGGAAGGTATATACCAAGGAAATCTCTTGCTTGCGGGAGATAAGCCTCGATCATGATCTCTGTCAAGGCTACCCAAAAGGTTAGAACCATCATGCGTACATACCATAGAATAGAAGAAGGAAATGCATCCTTCATCATTCGTAAGGTTCCTTTCCCCAATAAAACAAGCAATAGACTTATGAATCCAGTTATCCAGGCTGTATCGAATCGATAGGATAAGGCTAGAACCGGGAAAATACCCAATCCCAAGCCAAAGACAGGATTCTTAGCAATCATGTGTTCCTGGAAGCTCATGGGTGTTTCCCTCCTCCTTTTGCAAAAGAGGAACCCTCCTGTAGGGCTTCTAATAATGACAAAAACGTAAAGGTTGCTCCACTGATGGTTTCAATTTCTTCTCTTTGAAGTGTCTCTATTCCGGTCGGTCTATATGTCCATCTACCTTTTTCCAACAACACTTTATTCAACTCGGGGTATGGTTTAGAGTAGGTAGAAACAGTAGGCACTATCTCTTTTTCTACCAAGTATCCAACCAATTTTCCTTCCTTTGTATATGCTGCCAACAGCTGATAATGACCT
>CAKZQO010000284.1 GCA_937140905.1 uncultured Spirochaeta sp. | reverse complement strand
GAGCAGGCAGTTTCGTTATCAAAAGTCTTTTCGAAGAACAGGTACAATTGAAAAGTTTCCTGATGGAAGAAGATCTCCACCGTTACGATGAATGGCACGCGGAAATGACCTCCATCTTTCCGGATCTGAAGGATGCAGGGCCGGAAGAACACCTCAATTGGGTCCGAAAAACAAAGGAATCGGTTTCCATACCTGTGATTGCCAGTTTGAACGCAGTAAATAAAGAGACGTGGGTGGAATGGGCCAAACTCCTTGAACAAACAGGGGTGGACGGTTTGGAGTTGAACTTCTTTGCCACTCCCACGGATTTCAATAGAACAGCCAGGGAAATAGAGGACGAACAGGTCTCTATCATCAAGGAATTGAAGAAAGCTGTCAAACTTCCTATTTCGGCCAAGTTAAGCACCTTCTATACGAATCCTCTGAACTTCATCAAACAGATGGATACCTCCGGAGTGAATGGGGTTGTGCTCTTCAACCGGTTCTTCGATCCAAGTCTGGACGTGGAGAAGGAAAAGACGGACTACCCCTTCAACCTTTCCAATCCCAACGATCATAGGATAGCTCTTCGATACATTGGGCAGCTTTCTGGAAAGGTAAAGGCTAGCCTTTGCGCTTCCCATGGAATTCATGCGTCTAGCCATGCGCTAGAGGTGTTGCTGGCAGGTGCAGATGCTTTCCAGGTAGTCAGTACGCTGTACCGAAACAAACTTACCACGATTACGCTCATCCTGCAGGAGATTGGAGCCTGGATGGATCGCAAAGGGTACAAAACGATCGATGAGTTCAAGGGTAAGCTCAATGCGGAGAACAATCCCGACAAGTTCACCTATAAACGAGCCCAGTACGTGAAACTCCTTATGAGGCCCCATAATTTTCTAGCCAAACCCAAGATCATTTAGCCTATGAAATCCGAAAAGGGGAGGGTTTCGATACTCCAGGTTATACGATCCCGTTCCTCCATGCGTACTTTTTCTACCGAGTCGGTACCACAGGAAACCTTGGAGGAATTACGAAGGGTTCTAGTTTGTGAGGATCAAGGCCCTTTTGGAAATCGGTGTCGGTTTGGACTGATAGATTCTTCTCTTCATCCCCAATTGGATCTAGGCTCCCTAAGTTCCTATGGAGTGATCAAGAACCCTTACGGGTATCTTGTGGGAGCGGTTCAAAAGGGGGATCGGAGCCTTGTGGATTACGGGTACCTATTCCAACGGATTCTTCTGGAAGCTACCCGACTGGGATTAGGAACGTGCTGGTTAGGGGGCACCTTCAGACCAGAGAAGGTGGCTTCCTTGTTCCCCTTAGAATCCGGTGAAATAATCCCTGCGGTAAGCCCCTTCGGAATTCCGGCAGAAAAACGAAGCATCGTCGACGGGTTCTTGCGGTGGGGAGCTTCGTCCAAGCTTCGAAAGCCTTGGGGACAACTGTTCTATGACGCGTCAGGGCACTCTTTAAAGGAGGGGGATATTCCTCTGGTTCAGGATGGGTTGGAGGCTGTCCGTTTGGCCCCTTCCGCTATGAACCGGCAACCTTGGCGTGTGGTGATCGAGGGACAAAAAGCGCATTTTTTTCTCGATACCAAGGAGGACCGCAAATCTCCCGTACGTTTTACTGAACTAGATCTAGGGATTGCCATGTATCACTTCGAAGCGGTCCTTAGGGAGGAAGGTACTAAAGGGAAGTGGGAGTTCGACCCGCCACGCACTTCCTATGGACACCCTGAATGGGAGTACATCGCTAGTTGGCTTTTGAGAGGTGAAGGGGAATGATCCGAATCCCCATTAAAGCCATTTCAAAAGAAGCCCTGGAAAAACGGTACTATGCCGTAGCCCCTCTGTATGAACGGATGTTAGAAGGGCTTTACCAGGAGGTACAGCGCATCCTGAATGAAGGGGGGATGAAGGTTACTGTTCGAAAAAGATTGAAGTCTTTCGACAGTCTATTTTCAAAAGTACTGAAAAAAGCCCGTCAGATTCGGTTGTATTCTCATTTCGAGGGAGTCGAGCCTACGGTAGTGATCACCGATTTCCTCGGAATACGGATCGTTTGCCCTTTTCTGGAAGATACGATCAAAGTGGAGGACTTAATTCGGAGAAATCTCGAGGTAGTGGAACAGGAATACAAGGGGGAGGAATATTCCCCCCACGAGTTTGGGTACGTGTCCACTCATATCATTGTGAAGATTGGAGGTCCGCAAGACGTAGCAGGGGTTTTTCAGGAGGAGATCCTGGCAGAAATACAGATTCGGACGATTCTACAAGATGCTTGGGCAGAGGTGGAACATGAATTGATGTATAAAGCAGAGTTCACACCCTTC
>CAKZQO010000283.1 GCA_937140905.1 uncultured Spirochaeta sp. | reverse complement strand
CCAACGGCACGAAGCTGGGGCCAGACATACAGATCATTAGCTCAGGTATAGCCGAGTTCCCCTCCCTGGTCTGGAACGGCGCGGAGTACGGGATCGCATGGCAGGATGATCGAAACGGGAATAAGGAAATCTATTTCGCCCGGTTGGACTATTCGGGCAATAAAGTAGGTACGGAGACGAGGGTAACGGACTCCGGGGGCGATTCCGAACATCCCAGCCTAATGTGGAACGGTACAAGGTACGCCGTTGCCTGGAACGATAACCGCACCGGCCCCCATCAGATATACGTGGCCCTCCTTTCGAGCGAAGGGTCCAAACTCGGCAGTGACATCCAGATCACCACCGCTTCCGGCTGCTCCTGGTACCCGCGGTTAGTATGGTGCGGGGACAAGTACGCCCTCATCTGGCACGACAGCCGGGACGGGAACTTCGACGTGTATATGACTTACCTCGATTCCAGCGGTACGCCCTTGGCACAGGACAAGCAACTCACCTTCACCGATTCGGACCACTGGTCTCCCAACCACGCGTTTGTCTGGAATGGTTCGGGATGCGTGGTAGTGTATGGAGACAAAACCGATCCCGAAGGGGATGGGGAGGTATACGTTCTGTACTGAGTCCCTACTTTTCAATCACCGGCAGGGTGGACCCTCCCAGAGGCATGGCGATCACCTTCGCGTTTTTCCCCTTGATCTGGAAGGCTTCTTCCACCGCTCCCTGAATGGTGGCGAAGGGCCGCATCCCTGGCGGGATCTCGGAGGGTGGAAGAGCGGACACGAAAAAGATTTCTGCTTTTCCCATCACGGCCGCGATGGCCGCCGCCTTGTGGGCTCCGAGGCGGAAGTTTTCCCGGATTTCCCGGAGCATGTCCCGTGGAGGCTTGGTTTTCATCCATTCCTCGAACAAGGGTTCGCCATACCCTTCCGAGCAAGCGGCGTGAAAAATGATAATTCCCCCCTCTTTAACGGCGTACTTGGCGTTGTCCAAGGCTTTCTGGGCTTGGTACAAGTTTATGTCCTTGGGAAAGCCTCCCGCGGAAACCACCACAATGTCCGCCCGCTCTGGTATGGGAGTCTTGTACAGCCGGTCCAGCATCCGGCAGCCTTGCCGGTGGGCTTGAATGGGGTGACCCGCGAAGGCTCCCACGATTCGCTTTTCCTCGGAGAGGACCACGTTTAGGATGAAGTCCACGGGACAGAGGGAAAGCGCCTCGTCGATGTCTTCCCGCACGGGGTTACCTTCAATTCTTCCCGCTTCGGCACCCGCTTCCAGCATGAAGCCGTGATTGTTCCGGATGGCTTCCCGGGTAGACACTCCCGGCATGATCGCCTTCATGCCCCCCGAGTAGCCGGCGAAGTAATGGTACTCGATGTTGCCTAAAAGCACCCTCCGGTCCGCCTCCGCGACCATCCTGTCCACACGGACTGGAGTCCCCCGCTTCGTGTGGCCAAGAAGCACCGTGTCATCCGGATTGCTGTCTTTTACTCGGATCCGCCGGGCAATGTCAGCACCCACGAGCTTTTCCCGTTCCGCTTCCGTGTGGGGCCGGTGTATCCCAAGACCCAGTACTACCGTAATGTTCCCGTCCACGACGCCTCCCTTGATCAGTTCTTCCACTACCCCGGGGAAGACCTTGTGGGAAGGCATGGGCCGGGTGATGTCGCTAGTGACAATCACCACCCTCTCGCCCGGCTTCACAATCTTATGGAGTCGAGGGGTACCCAGGGGCTTTTCTAATGCCGCCCTCACGATCCTTTCCTCGTCCCGTATGCCTTCTTCCGATTGTGGAAACCTCGCCTCATCCCTCCCCGTTCCTATATCCTGCGCTGGATGGATTTCAGCGATTAAATTTTCGTCTGGGATTTCGACCTCAACCCACTCCTGGGCAAACTTGAACCGTACTTTCATCCTAATCCTCTCATACTGTTATATGATCGTATTGAGCTACCTCGATGAGGCACCCTTTTGTTCATGGTAACCGCGCCCTACCGAACACGAAGGAATCTAGGAACGCCCGCGCCCAGGCAGAGGTTTCGATCCGACCCGCGCCGAGTCCATAGGGTGTGGAAAGGGCGTCCGTGTTCCCCAAAGCGACAAAGGTAAGACGCCGGTCAGGGACCTTCACGATTAAAGTGGACATGGCAATCCATTCGCCGTAATGCCAGATCACCCGTTCCCCTTTGTAGTGGGTGGTGAACCAACCAAGACCATAGGGTGAAGTCTGGCCCCAGAGCAACTTAATGGGAGTGTAGGACCGTTCCCTTAAGTAATCAGGAACGATCTCTCCGCGATCCAACGCGATAGAAAACCGGGCGATGTCAACGGCCGAACCCGTCATGCCCGCGGCAGCGTCGAAGATAGAAGGAGGAACCGTAAGAACGTGCCTTCCATTGATGTACCGGTAAGATTTAGCGAGGTTTGCTTTATACTCCGCTCGGTCCAATCCCGTGGCATCAAAAGCGGGCGTGTCGGGGTTTGGAGCGATCCGGAACAGCTTGAAGGGACGCTGGATCCTACGCACGAATTCGGTAGCGAAATTCCCTCCCGTGACCCGTTCGATCACGATTCCGAGGTGGGTAAAACGGGAACCATCGTAGCTGTACGCAGAGCCCGGCGTATGTAACGAGGTATGGCTCATCAGGTGCCATAGTCGAATAACACCCGGGCTTGGAATATAGATTCCGTACTTTTCGATGGGATCTTCCAGAGAGAACTTGCCCTCATGAACCAGTTGGAGGAGTATGGCTGATGAGAAGAGTTTAGTGAGGGAAGCCAGATGGTATGTGGTATCGGGGGTAGCCGGACGGTTGGTCTCCAGATCAGCGATTCCATACCCCTTGGACCAGACCACCCGATCATTGGCGGCTATAGCGACAGAGACGGCGGGAACATGGGAATGCTGACGGAGGGAGTCCATCAGTTGGTCGAACTCCTCAAGAGTATGGGCAACGAGAGATGGCATAGCGAACAATTCAAACCGGAGGCATAGAAGTATCACTACTAGTCTTAACGAAGCCATAGTGTGAATCCTTCTTACTGTCATTCGCTTTCGCCACTCCCTTCTGACCGCTTCGGGAATAATGATAGGGTAGTGGATCCGGGGGCGTCAAGGAAAAGTGTATTCTTGACAAGGCTGACGCTCCTGAACTACCTTCGGGATTGACCAGGAAGGAATCCAAACGTGATCCACAAACAGGATATTGAAAGGGCTTATGCCTTAATACAGGACCATGTCGTACGCACCCCTGTTGTCCGCTCCCAGACTATAGGCAGATTATGCGGTTGTGATACCCTGTTCAAACTGGAAAACCTGCAAATGACTGGAGCCTTCAAGGAACGGGGAGCGTTGAACAAACTGAGCAGTCTAACGGCCAAGGAACGATCCCGAGGAGTGATTACCGCCTCGGCGGGAAACCATGCCCAGGGCGTGGCATACCATGCCCAGCGTCTCCGGATTGGGGCAAAGATCGTGATGCCCGTGGGCACCCCTCTGATCAAAGTGGTGTCCACCCAGGAGTATGGCGCCGAGGTGGTACTCTATGGGGAATCCTTTGACGACGCCTACCAGCATGCCCGCGAGCTGGAATCCAAAGAGGGACGGGTGTTCGTGCACCCCTTCGACGATATCCTGGTCATCGCCGGCCAAGGAACCATTGGGTTGGAACTGCTCGCCGATCCTCTAGGTAAAGAAGCGGAAGTAGTGGTCTGCCCCATTGGCGGGGGCGGACTAATTAGCGGGGTCGCTACCTATCTGAAGGAGACAAATCCAAACATCCAGGTGATCGGGGTGCAGGCCGCTTCCTGCCCCTCCATGCGCGTCGCTCTTGAGAGAGGTAGTCCCGTCCGGCTCCCGCAGGCAAGTTCCCTCGCCGACGGCATCGCTGTTAAGCAGGTGGGGACCCTCACCTACGAGATCGCGCGCCGATACGTGGATGACGTGGTTACCGTGGAGGAAGACGAGATCGCCAACGCCGTATTACTCCTATTGGAGATTGAAAAAATCGTGGTGGAAGGGGCGGGGGCGGTCCCTTTGGCCGCGATCCTCAAGTTTAAAGAACGGTTCGCCGGAAAAAAAGTAGTGAGTATCGTATCTGGTGGTAACATCGACGTAAACATTCTGCACCGGATCATTACCCGGGGACTCACAGTTGCGGGCCGTACCGTGGAACTGAGGGTTAGACTCCGGGACGTGCCCGGCGCCCTCACCGCGGTGCTGGAAATCCTTAAAAATCTCAAAACAAACATTATGGACATCGTCCATCACCGCTTCGACTCCGTGGCTCCCATCGGGTACGTGGACGTGTCCATCACTCTGGAAACCAAAGGGCACGATCATATCCGGGAAATCCGGACGGCCCTGCGAGAAGGGGGATACTTAATCGATTGAATCGAGTGAGTAAGAACCTCTACTTCGGCAATTCCGCCAGCTGCAGGGGTAGATCGCTAGTGAGGATCCGAAGGTTACTAACATGATACTCCCGGTCCCTCCAGTGCGTGCCCCCATAGGTGCTCTGGAAGGTGACTACCACGGTTCCCTTGAACAGGTTGGAGACATCCTTCACCCGGAACAGTTCCCAGCGCTGGATTTTGGCCAGTTCCTCCCGGCTTCTTGGCTGCGCATCCCCTGCCGCGAACACGATCACCCCTGGTTTGAGATCTTCCTTGGCAGCCGGCCGAGAAGAGGCGATGTAGGGAGTCCAGAACTCTTTTTCCGAAGACCCTTCTACCCTGCCCGTGGGTCTCACCAACCCTTCGTTCTTGGTAGCGGGGCTTGGAGGAGTAACAACTTCCGCCGTGTAGAAGTTCACCGTGTAGGGCCCCCCTACCCGATCACCGATTCCCGCCAGCTTGATGTTGGGGCCATAGTAGTCTCCCGCACTAGGAGTCGGTTTTGCGGCTTCAGCGGCCTGCGGTGCCGGAGAGGTCTTGGATGGAAGTGTGGGAGCGGTCGAGGTCTTAGTGGGAGCCGCTGTCTTGCAAGCTCCCGCTGCGATAACCGCGAGAAGACAAACCAATAAAATCTTACCATTCTTTTTCATAGGAACCTCCGGATTAGTGTAATAATTGGGGGTGAACAGCTGGCCTGGCAGGAACTGACAAGCCTGTGGTCTGTGGAGATGGAAGATTAGAAGGCAGAATGGTAGGGTATTCCCTCGCGGTAGAGCCGCTAATCGACCACCCCTATCACACACCGGCAACGCCGATGTTATTCAAGCATAGTACAACACCATTCAGCCGTCAACTTCATAATCAGCCATAATTCAAGGGCTATCCATGAGGAATGAATGAAGGGATAAAAGACTTCCTTCATTATTTGAGTGCGAAAAAAGGGGCGGCTTTTGAAAACCGCCCTAGGGAATCTAACTTTTTTAACTAACTAGAAGAATTTCTTTTTCTGTTCTGTATTTTTTTATAGAAGATAAGATATTCTTTTCTTTTAGATCCTCACGGTTTCAGTTTCTGCAAGGCGTCCCGAATAGTCCCGAACTCGAGTCCTTGCGAAGTGCACCAATCCTTGATCACCGTTCCTTCCGGCGGCATGGGGCGTCCCAACACTTTCTCGATCTGCGCTTTCGTCACCCCCCAGGCCAACACTTCCTTAAAGGTAGTCTTTCCTTTAATGAGAGGCTCCGTACCGGAAACACTCGCGGCACCGCTTCCTGATCCTGAAGCCACAGTTCCACTTTTGGAGTCAGAGCCACTCACCCCCGCCGCTATGTTCGAACCGGTCCCTCCGGCTGTGCTTGAAGTGGATGCTCCTCCCGACGACGGAGTGCCAGGAGCGACCGAAACTGCGGGAGGGGTCGTTACTGCCGGCGCGGATGTGTTAGCTAGAGCAGTCACAGCTGCCCCCCCGCCGCTCACCCTTACCAACATTGGCAGGATTGCCTGTTCCTCTTCGGGCTTAAGCTTTCCCGCTTCCTTCAGTACCCGGTATGCGGTGTCCGGGAGTCCGGTGCTCTCTTTTGCTTTGTAGGGGATCCCCACGTACAGGGCAACGAAAAGACGCAGGGAATCGGTGCCAATTTCAAGGGTAGATGCGCTCAAGCCCGCGAACTTCCCTTCCAGGTCCTTCGCCCGGATGGAAGCGGGAGCTTTCTCCTGTTCGAGTCCGAAGGCTTTCGCCAGCTCTTTGACAGGTACTCCGAAGTTTTTCTCCACATCAGCTAAGGAGTAGGAACCCCGGATATCGGCAGGATCCGCTTTTCCGGCAAATTGGCCCGTGGTGATTTTTCGCGCCACTTTGCGGGACTCGGTGGCCCACCATCCCAACACTTGGGACAGAATGATACCACCCGCGAACAGACCCACGATCAGAGCTCCCAGTAGTGGAGACTTTATATATCCCTTCATTTCACCACCTCCCGATTCGCGGTTTGAACACCCGACTTAGCCCGCATCTTTTCCACCCCTGATCCTTGCGACTGGTCGGGTCCCGCGGAAGGAGCGTCCGCTGGTTGCGCCGTAAACCTCCCTACCATCAGTTCCACGGTTTCCGATACGGGGCAAGCCACCTCGGAGGTGCACTTTAAGCAGGTGATGCACTGGGTGTCCCGGACATGGTCGGCCGTGGACACGGTGATGTTCATGGGGCAAGCTCGGTCACAGGCCTTGCAATTGATGCAGGTAGCTGGGTTCCGCTGTATCGTAAAGACCCTCACCTTATTAAACAGACCTAATAGGGCGCCATAGGGGCAGAGGTATTTGCAGAAAGGCCGCTCGATGAAGAGGGAGCCGATGAGGGTTGCCGCCAGGATCCCCATCGCGGTTAATGAAACTTCCCCCGTCCAAAAGTTGAACAGGGCATAGTAGGGGTCTACCTCAACGAACACAAGCTGCATGGTCATCGCTGTAGTGTACACTACCCACGCCAACACCCCATACCGCAGGTACCGGAGGTACTTGTCCCACACAGGTGGAACAAAGGCGTTATAAGTTTTCTTGAAAATCCGCCTACCGACTTTCCCCATCAGTTCTTCCACCGTGCCGAGGGGACAAACCCACCCGCAGAAGGCGGGACCCGCAAGGATTGCAAGGAAAAACACGATCCCCATCAACACGAGGGAGGCCTCATGTACCTTCTGCACCAGGCTTCCCAGGGTAACGAACTGGTAGACCGATACCACCCCACCAAAGGGACAGATAGCATGTAGAGAGGCGGACCCCACAAGGGGGATCTGGATCCCATAAGAAGATAGGTTGTGATTTAAGCTAATTAGAACGATTAGTAGAAGAAAGGCGAGTTGCGTGCTCAAGCGGATCCGGGCGGCAACATTTTTTTTCCCTTTCATTCAGCGTCTCTCCTCTTAGCCATTCCGCCTTGATCCAGTCCCCGACAGGTTCCGATTTCGGCCTTGCCCGTTTCCAGACCATAGAGGGGTGCCGTCAGCGTCCCGGAACTTATAGGTCCGGTTTTGGTTCTTGATCCAGATGGGTGCCACATCTTTTTGCAGAACAAAGCCGTGTACCTCTGCTTGGGTTCCGGCCTTTAGGTCAATCCCCCTCGGGTAGATCACCTCGTAGTTCCCCAGATGAAGTCCATACTCTCCCTCTGAAGCGCGGAGGTACCACTCTCCGTCCTTTTCCGCGAGGGTCCCCGTTAGAGTCTTAAAGGTCCCCCGGTTCCCGATATCCCGTCCGGAAGGGTTTTCCGCAGCGAGGGGTACCAGTAACGCGCCCACTCCCAGAAGGGCTACCAGGATCCAAAACATTTCATAGGTAATCTTTCTTTTCATGCCATCCTCCTGCACTGGGTTTTCAACCTTCTTTTCTGCCCAAAGGTATAGGAGGTTTGCGCAGTTTTCATGGGGATTTGGTGAAGGTTTTGTGAAGAAAGATCCGGAATCGGCTCTGCCCATCCTCCGTGTTGTAGAACTCCACCTTCCCGCCGTGGGCTTTTACGATCGCTTCCACGATGGATAGTCCCAAACCCGAACCTTCCCCGCTACGGGAGGGATCTCCCCGGTACAACCGGCGGAATAAGAAAGGAACCTGTTCCTCCGGGATAGTCCCTGGATTTGTCACCTCGATCCGGACCCAACCATCCTGTTCCGTGAATCTTACCTCCACCCGGCCCGGATTCCCGTACTGAAGGGCGTTCTGCACCAGGTTACTCAAGGCGCGAAAGATAAGTTTTTCGTCCGCGGGAAATTGTTCCACTGACCAGGATCCTTCCAGGGAGCTCCCTTTTTCGGAAGCTACCACTTCGAACCGCGATTTCAGGTCAGATACCAGCTTCGGGGGATATACGAGGGTACGGTTCGGCCTGAACTCGGGGGACTCGATCCGATTGAGTTCCGACAAGTCCTGCACCAGTGCCTGCATACGGAGCACTTCCCGGTAAATCTTCTCGATACGTTCTTGGGAAAGGGGAAACACGCCATCCAACATTCCTTCCAGTTGACCCCGAAGGCTTGTGATGGGGGTGCGCAGGTCATGGGCGATATCGGAACTCCATTGCCTTCGGAGGGTCTCCTCCCGAGACAAGCGTTCCTGGAGCTTTTCCGCGTTTTGGGCAATGACCTGGAGTTCCTGGACGAGATTTTGTGGAAAGGCCACGTCCCTCCTGCCCCCACTGATGGCGGTGAGCCCTTCGGCCACTGTACGGCTCTGCCGGGAAATGTATAGGGAAAACCCGTAGCCCACCAGAAAGGAAAGTACCAGCGCGCCCGCGAGCCCTAAAAGCACGGACCTTTTCAAACTTTCCAGGAACTGCGCGTTTGAATCGGTTATTTCGAACCCCAGGGTCCCGGCGGCGAATCGTCCGACCAGTACCCCATTGGATCGGACTTCTTCCAATTGGATCAGTTTAGCGTGCCTGCGAAGAAAGTTCCTGCCTTGTCCCGACCTCTCCAGTCCCCGGATCACCTCTCCCTGTCGGTAGAGGTATACCACGTTTCCTCCCGCGTCTTCCACGTACACAAAAAGAGAAGGATTCAAACGGTCAGCCAAAGCCTGGTGTATCATCGCCGCGTCTAGCTTGCTTTGCCGTTCATAGATCTCCTGAAGCACCTTCCGAGCGAACTCCCGGATGGCTTCCCCTTCCCGACGGTTCCATCCCGCCACAGAGGAAGAGACTCCCCAGTATAGAGCGACCGATAGGATCCCCAAAAGCAAGAGGGCTCCCAGAAGAAATGCAGCAAACCCTTGGAGCAGGAGACCTTTTCCGAACAGAGAGGAAAACCACGCGGTCTTACCGCTTGGATCCTTCACCTTCCCGCCTCCATTGCCCGTCCTTTGTGGATCCATCATGCTCCCTCCCTTAGGGCTGTCCTATTGCATTATTATTAACCAGTTTCTGCCCGTCTTTTCCCTTGGAACCGGTACCCAAATCCCCTCACCGTTTCGATCCAGCCCTCTTTTCCGAGTTTGCACCGGATATTCTTGACATGGGTGTCCACGGTCCGCTCTGAACCTGTGTAATGATACTCCAAACATTCTCCAAGGATCCGCTCACGGCTCACCACGACTCCCGGTTGTGAAGCCAGGTAGGTTAAAATCTTCCACTCGGCGCCCGTGAGCTTCACTTTCCTTCCATCCACGTCGACCGTATGCGCCTGTTCGTCGATCTGGATGAAGGAACCCTCCCATTCCCAAAGCCCTTCCCTTATTCTCTTCGTACCCGCTTTTCCCGTCCTTCGGAGGACCGCCTCCACCCGCAACACTAATTCCCGGGGGGAAAAGGGTTTTACCACGTAATCCTCCGCTCCTAACTCCAATCCCAGGATCCGGTCCGATTCGCTATCTTTAGCTGTTAAAAAGATAAAAGGAACCTCGGGGAGTTTCTCCCGCAGCTGTTTGGCCAATGCGAACCCGTTCCCATCCGGCAACAGGACGTCCAGGATGCAGAGATCCGGCGGGCGGTGCAAAGCCGCCTCCACTACCCCCTTGGCGCCATTAAACTCCAGCACCTCATGATCCTTGATCTTCAGGTACTCTACCACCACTTCCCGTATCTGGGGATTGTCCTCGATGACGTAGATCATACACATCACTATGCGCCCGCAGTTAGAGAAAGAGCAAGAGGGTTGGCGGATCATGATATCCGGATCTTCACAGAATCTTCAAAAACCCTTAAAGGATTTTTCAATAAAGTTTAGTACTATAGGGTTGGAGGTTGGCGTGAAAAAATATCTCGTTCTGTTTTTCGGTCTCCTCTTAGGTGCGATGATTTTTTCTCCTGCCGTTTTCGCGTGTCAGATCATCTACAATCTCATCGACCCTAAGGGAGTTAAACAAGCGATCGTACCGAGTAACACAATTCACATTACCAAGGGCGAAACCTACACCCTGAGAATCGATTTCTATGAGGATCACCGCAACTGCAACCTTCCACCAAACAAGACCTTGTTCCTGCTAAACGATAAGGTGTGGGAGCACGGAAAAACGAACCTGCCTCTAGAACTACTGGGACCGGTCCGCTGGCAAACCCTCTCTTCCCGCTACAAAGTGGGGACTCTGCAGTTCAAGGCGCTTCAATCAGGGACCTTTACCCTAGAGATCCTGCGAGAATGCGTGAAGGAAAGGTACGAGGAAGAGTTCCGGATACGGGTGAATTAGCTGTTTCACGCACGTGCTCCCGGGAGCCCGAGAAAAAGATCTGCGTGCGGGAAACAACAGGCAAGCGACAACGCGACTCATGGTAAGAAAACTTGCTCATATTTGACTGTTTTAGTATATTTTTTGCATGAAATCCTTCTGTGCGAGGGTAAGCATGCTTATGGTTCTCTGGGCAGCCATGACGGAAGGGGCGAGCGCCTCTCCCTCTAAATACGACACGATTGTTCTAGGCGGCGGATGCTTCTGGTGCGTGGAAGCGGTGTACGAGCGGATCGACGGGGTAGTGGACGTCGTGTCCGGTTACGCAGGCGTTACGGCAAAGAATCCCACCTACGAACAGGTCTCCACGGGCCGCACCGGACACGCCGAAGTAGTGAAAATAACCTATGATCCTTCCAAGATTACCCTGGAAAAAATCCTGGACCTGTTCTGGAAGGCTCACGACCCTACCACCTTAAACCGACAGGGGGCTGACGTGGGGCCCCAGTACCGGTCTATCATCCTGTTCAAAGACGAAGCACAGCGTATGGCGGCGGAAGAATCCAAAAAGAAAGCCCAAGCCGGCTCTAAAGCGCCCATCGTGACTGAAATTGTTCCTCTAATTGAGTTCTACCCAGCCGAGGAGTATCACCAAGACTATTTCCGAAAGAACCCTTACGCAGGATATTGCGTGTTCGTGATTCGGCCTAAACTGGACAAGCTGGGGTTATAGTCTTTATTTCAAAGGCACCTCTTTATTCATTTGTACCGCTTGAGTAGCCGCAAGGGCCCATTCCACGGCCTTGTACCCATCCTCAAGGCCTACCTCTGGTTCCTTTCCTTGGGCAATACAATCCACAAAATGTTGAAGTTCCGCTTGAAAGGTAGGTTCCCAGTACTCGAAGAACCATCGCGGGCATTCCCGGCCAAGCCCTCCTACCGTTAAACTCTCCAAGCGGTCCCTACTGGGAGGGTAGCCCATCCTCATAGCCCCTTCGGTTCCAAACACCTCGATTTCCACATGGTATCCATAGGAACTGTTCCGGGAAGTTTCGAAGAACCCCATTACCCCATTCTTGAATTTTACCAGTAAGGTACAATTGTCTATATCACCCAAGGGCTCCAAACCTTTGTAGAAGTAGACTCCTCCGTTCCCATACACCGACACCGCGTCCGATGCGAGAATCCACCTCGCTAGATCATAATCATGGGTGAGCATATCGAACACCAACCCCCCGCTAGTAGGGCTAAACCGCAGGAGGTCCTCTTCCTTCCAGAGCGGGTCTCGATTGAGGAACTTGATCACGATGGGTTTCCCAATCCGGCCTGCGTCGATCTTTTCCTTTAATGATCGAATAGACCGGTCGAATCTCCGATTAAACCCGATCTGAAAGACTCGCACACCCCTCCGAGTCACTGTATCCCAGATACGGTCGATCTCCGTCTGATTCATCCCGAGGGGTTTTTCGCAATAGATATTCCGCACCCCCGCATCCGCGGCCGCGCAGATCATCTCGCAGTGGTAAGCCGAAGTCGTGGCGATCACAACCCCATCCAATTCCTTGTCTTGTAGAAGGGTACGATAGTCCGTGGTTCCATAGGCAGGCTGCAAATCCCTCAACGCCGCATCCACCTCTTCCTTTACCACGCTGCAGACGGCCCGTAGCTCGGCGTTTGGTATCCGGAATCGGATATTTTCCGCGTGATGTCGTCCTAATCTCCCCAATCCGATGATTCCCAATCTGATTCTATCCATGGTTTCCCCTTAGCGAGAAGGTCTTCCGACGGGTATTAAATAGAGGGGCTCTTCCTCAGCGGAAAGTCTGCAGATCCGCTTTACTTCCCTATCGTGAAACGCGCCGATCATCACGCTCCCTAGCCCTAGGGCTACCGCTTGCAGGGCCATGTTCTGAGCGGCATGCCCCGCTTCCATTAGTACGTACCGTTCCGCACGGCTTCCATACCGCGCTGCGGTCCGCCCGTATACGGCAGCGATGAGAAAAGTAGCGGGGGCCTGTCGGATCGCTGACTGCCCAAGGGCTCCGTCCGAAAGCTCAAGTCGAAAGTCTCCTTCCAGAGTTCGTACTAGACGATGACTCTCTGGGAGGTATCGGTATATTCCTGGTAAAAAGTTTTGCCCCGAAGTCGTGCCTTGGATCCTTCCTGCTATTAGGTACATTTCCAATGGATAGGTCGCACCCGCGGAGGGAGCGGTGCGGAAACCTGAAACAGGAGCGGTAATCCCCTGAGCGGCCCACAGAAGCTGTGCGACTTCGGAGAGTCCCAAGGGTGAATCTTGATAGGTGCGAACGGAACGGCGTCTTGAAAGAGCCTCTTCGATAGAGATGTTTCCTTGAAGTCTAGGAAGGGGTAAGTTAAGATACTCCATAAGGGCATCCTGGCTCGCAGAACTTTGCGCAAAAGTAAGATTCAGTTGAACCCATAGAAATCCTATCGCAAGGCACCATCCTTTCATCCTGATTCATTCTATATCCAAGTATGGAATCGAACAAGAAGTTGCTTGTTCAGTCTATCTTATTTGTGATAATTAAAAGCTCGAATGCAATGAGCGCATACAATATTACATCTAGTGTCCGGCTCCTTGTGCTTTTCATCCTTCCTTTCTTCCTCCTCTCCTGTTCTACCCTCTGGACATCCCTAGCGTTTGGCCCCGATTACGAACCACTGCAACCGACTCATCAATCCGTTCCATCGTTGGAACAAATTGAGCCCCAATGGGTTCCCTTTGTGCCAGGAATCGAACTAACCTCCGTTTTCGTCCAACATCCTAGTCTACAGTTTTGGGGGGCCCGGGTTTTATTGAATCATCCATCAATTCAGCTTCAAGTGGGTCCTGAAGAGATCCAGAACGGGATAGGGAAAAGCGTGAAACCATCCGTATTTACCCAGCATTACGGATGCAATGTGGTGGTGAACGCCAACCCGTTCGATCCTAGCTCCGCGGTAGAGGGAGAGCTCCGGAGGGTCGTGGGAATAGTCGTGCATGAGGGAAAAGTTCTATCCTTCCCCCATCCCAAGTACGCGAGTCTCGTGTTTTTCTTCAATAAAAGAGCGGCAGTTACGGATCAGAGTTACCTAGAGATCAAAAATGGCCAGGCAATTCTTCAATCAAACCTCATCCAGTACGCGGTGGGTGGTTTTTTCAGGGTGTTACGGGATGGAGAGACTACAGCAGGAGGGCCCAAATACCTAGAACGAGCTCCGCGCACCGCTGCGGGAGTGAACGACCAGGGCACCATTCTTTTCCTTCTCGTGATTGATGGATACCGAAGAAGCAGCGTTGGCGCTACGGAGGAAGAGACGGGAAAGATCTTAAAGAAATTAGGTGCGACGAATGGATTGCTCTTAGACGGGGGCGGTTCCTCGACGTTTGTGATCCGGCAACCCAATGGGGGCGTCGAGGTGCTGAACGTTCCCATGCATAACCGTGTTCCTCGACAGGAACGGGCGGTGTCGCTGTGCTTGGGAGTTCGATCGATCCCCAAACCTAACGAACCCGCTAAAGACGAAGAATTTACACATCTTCCAATGGCATGGTAAGATGCTTTGCCATGGAAGATTCACTCTGCCAGCGATGTCAGACTCTACCATCGTTAGAGGAAAAACCCTTCAAAGCCATCTTGTTCGCAGAAGCGGACATGCTTCAGGAGAAAACCAAAAACCTTCTGCATTCCATCCCCACTCTTCGCGTACGAGACGAAGAAGACCTTCTTATCGTGGAAGGCCCTTCTTTCAACGCTTTTCTTCGGGTGTTGGTACACTGGAACTTGGCCCAAAATGAAGAGGAAGATATTCAGATCGCCCCCTTAAAGGTGGAAGATACGATCTCTCTAAGCGCTTTAAAGAAAGTTAGGAGCCTCAAGAATTACCTGAATTGTATTCGCAATCAGGAAATCTTGGAAATGCTCCAGCGGGGGAACCTGATTACCTATTTTCAACCCGTAATTCAACTCAAAGACAGGAAGGTGTATGGGTTTGAATGCTTGCTTAGGGGTAAAGCCAATGATGGGACTCTGATCCCACCCCATAAGATTTTCGACGCGGCTCATGGCACGGGACTTCTTTTTTACGTAGACCGCGCGGCCAGGGAATCGGCGGTAAGATCAGCCGCTCAGCACGAAATAAGAGATCGAAAGGTGTTCGTGAACTTTATCCCCACAACCATTTATGATCCTCGCTACTGTTTGCAGACAACTCTGGAACTATCCCGGAAAGTTGGCTTTGATCCGGAAAACCTGGTATTTGAAGTAGTGGAGAGCTATAAAGTAACCGATTTAGATCACCTGAAATCCATCCTGGATTACTACAAAAGTCAGGGCTTTAAAACGGCGTTAGACGACGTGGGAAGCGGGTTTTCCAACCAGAACTCCCTGGTCAGACTCCGTCCCGATTACCTGAAGGTAGACATGGAACTGGTTCGCGGCATACACCTCGATTCCATGAAACAGTCGGTATTCAAAGCTCTGGGAACCATCGCGAAAGAAAACGGTATCACCCTCTTAGCCGAAGGGGTGGAAACGAAAGAAGAGTTGGAGTTTCTCGCGTATCAGGGAGCGGATCTAGTCCAAGGATACTACTTTGGGAAGCCCTCCCCAGAGCCTTCCTGTAGCTTTTGACAGTTTGAACATTGCCCGAAACCTGTTACTATCCGATATAACATCTCGAATCAAAGAGGTTTCCAATGAATTTCAACCTTCGTCCTATCATCAATGCCGCAGGCACGATGACAAAGTATGGCGGTTCCAAAATGTTTCCCAAAGCTGTGGAAGCAATGGCACAAGCTAGTACCCTCTTCTTAGATGTAGATGCGTTATTGCAGGAGTCTGGTTCATACATAGCCAAGCTATTGAAAGTGGAAGGAGCACTCGTCACTGCGGGAGCTTCAGCAGGAATTGTACTTGCCACGGCTGCCTGCATGATCGGGGCGGATCCATACTACCGAACAAAATTACCCGCTTTCAAGCCTGAACTGAATGAAATCATCATCCAACGTTGCCATCGTAATCCGTACGATCAAGCCGTGATTACAGCGGGAGGGGAATTCGTGGAGATTGGGGATGCGATTCGAACACACCCGATCGAGCTGGAACGAGCGATCACTCCAAAGACTGCCGCCGTATTCTATGTGCTCCAATCAGAAATGTTGGACGCTTCCCTCGGATTAGACGAAACCATCCGGATCGCCCACCACTACAACATACCTGTCATCGTGGATGCTGCTGCAGAATTGCCCCCCAAGAAGAATCTATGGGAACTGCACAACAGGGGTGCGGATCTCGTGATTTTCAGTGGCGGGAAAGAAATACGGGGGCCGCAGTCTTCTGGACTCCTCGTAGGGCGCAAATCCTTGATCGAGGCTGCACGGATGAATGGTTGCCCCCATTATGGAATAGGCAGACCCATGAAAATTACCAAAGAATCCATTGTGGGGTGCACTGTTGCTCTGGAGTGTTACCTGGAAGAAAACGAGGAACAAAGATTTTCATTCTGGAAAAAGATTCAAGCCTACTGGATAGAGGAATTAAATAGAATCGAAGGACTACGAGCAGAACCTTACGTTCCCACGCAACCAGGTATTCATCCCATCATCGTGCCAAAAGTAAAAATAATTATATCTCCCCAGAAAGCTTCTGCATCCCAACTGTGTGCCTGGTTGTTGCAACAGGAACGGCCCATCGTGGTAGAAGAAAAAAGGGATTCTCTCATTCTAAATCCGCAGGTATTGGAGTACAACGAAGCTGAAATCATTGTAAGTCGAATGAAAGAATTCTTCTTTCGAAAAGATACCTAGAGATATAAATGACAATACACTATATGGTCGGGTTCCAACTCCTTGGCCGCAGGAGCCACCTGTTTACATACTTCTCGTACATTTGGACACCTAGTGTGGAATGCGCAACCAGTTGGAGGATTCAATAGGCTGGGTAGATCACCCGGAAGAAGGATTCTGGCGCGTTTCCGCTTTGGATCTGGAATAGGTACTGCTGAAAGTAGAGCTTTTGTATAGGGATGCAAAGGATTTTGGAACAAGTCTTCTTTCCGCGCTGTTTCCATTAGATTCCCTAAATACATGACTGCTACTCTATCGCTAATGTGTTTTATCACACTTAGGTCATGGGCTATGAATAGGTAGGTCAAAGCATGGGATTCTTTCAGATCCTCCAGAAGATTGATTACCTGAGCCTGTAAAGAAACATCCAAAGCAGATACAGGTTCATCCGCAATAATCAACTCCGGCTTTACTGCTAATGCTCGTGCAATCCCTATCCTTTGACGTTGGCCTCCGGAAAACTCGAAGGGATATCGCTTATGATACTCAGCATCCAAACCAACTTGAACAAGTAATTCTTTCACCTTCTCTAGTTTCTCTTTTCGAGTATGGACCAACCCATGTACCACCAAGGGCTCACCTATGTTATCTGCGATGGTCAGCCGTGGATTCAACGACGCGTAGGGATCCTGGAAAATCATCTGGATTTGCTTCCGGATTTTGATATAGTCCTTTCTTTTTAGACTGGTCAATTCGATCCCTTTGAAATATATCTTCCCGGAACTAGGAGGAATCAGGCCCATAATCATCCGCCCGGTCGTGGTCTTTCCACAGCCTGATTCCCCAACCAAACCTAATGTCTCTCCTTGCAGCACAGTGAAGCTGATACCGTTCACCGCTTGAATTCGCCGAGGCTGGAAGGAAAATGGATCCGTACGAATATGAAAGTATTTTGTCAATTTTTCTACTTGTAGCGCAATCTGAGGCATCCTACAATTTCTCCCATTTCCAACAACTTACCAAATGACCTTCCCGTACCTCTTCTAAAGGGGGAATGGAGGTTCTACAGGTATCGTCCGCATGGACACATCGATTATGAAACCTGCATCCCTTTGGCCACGCGGCTGCGCTCGGAACCATACCCGGTATCGAATACAATCGTTTTTTGTCTTTATTGAGAGAAGGAATGGAATCCAATAAGCCTCGGGTATAGGGATGGAAGGGGTATTCGAACAACTCTGAAGTACGGGCGGATTCCAGAATCTTCCCCGCATACATAACGATGACCCGTTCAGTTGTTTCTGCAATTACACCTAAATCATGCGTGATTAGTACCACGGACATTCCTATATCTTTCTGCAAGGAAAGAATAAGATCTAAAATTTGTGCTTGGATCGTCACATCCAACGCTGTAGTGGGTTCATCCGCAATGAGTAGTTGAGGATTGCAGGATAGCGCCATAGCAATCATTACTCTCTGCCGCATCCCGCCCGAGAGTTCATGCGGATAACTCTTCGCTCGTCTTCCTGCGTCTGGGATACCTACTCGGGCAAGGAGCTCTACTACCCGACTTTCCGCTTCCTTCTTCGACATGCGGGTGTGAACTAGAATAGCCTCGGAAATCTGATCCTTAATGGTGTAAACGGGATTCAAGGAAGTCATCGGTTCCTGGAAAATCATCGAGATTTCATTTCCCCGAATATTTCGCATTTGCGTTTCCGATAACTCCACTAAATTGCGTTGATGGTATAAAATGCTTCCTGATACAATCTGACCTTGAGGTTTGGGGAGAATTTTAAGAATAGAATAGGCGGTAACCGATTTTCCGCTTCCGGACTCTCCCACGATCCCCAGAATTTCTTTTTTATGGACCACGAAAGAAATATCATCAACCGATCGAACGTATCCACTTCGAGTCTTGAAATACGTGCATAATCGATCAACCTGTAACAACGGATCGCCATTCATGCTCAAACGCCTTGGATATCGTGTCTGAATCTAGGATCCATCTGATCCCGTAACGTATCTCCCATCAAATTGAAGGAGAGAACCGTCAAGACAATGAATAAACCCGGGAACATCAGTAACCAAGGGGCACGCACCAGATATATACTACCTTCAGAGAGCATATTCCCCCAGCTAGGGATTTCCGGTGGTAAACCCACTCCCAAGAAATCTAGCGCAGCCATGTCCAACAGGGAAAAGGCAAAGGTAAACGTCCCCTGGACAATAATCGGTGAGATAATGTTTGGTAATATATGAACGAAGATCAACCGTAAATCCCCCACTCCACAGGATCGAAATGCCTCAATGAAAGTCTCTTCTTTTATTCTCAGGGTGAGGCCATACACAATCCGAGTTGTGCGCGTCAAATAAGAAATACCTACCGCAAGGATCACATTGATCAGACTTCTCCCGAAGATACTCATCAGTACCAATGCTACCAGTAACGGTGGGAATGCCATCATCACATCGATGACTCGCATTAGGAAGGTTTCTATCTTTTTGTAATACCCAGAAAAAACCCCAACTAGTACCCCTATGGAGAGAGAAAAAAGCACTACCCCTACAGAAGAAACAAGACTAGTTCGAGCTCCAAATACAATCCGGCTGAAGATGTCTCTACCAAAATTATCTGTCCCGAAAACGTGTTTGGCTGAGATCGACTGGAGTCGATCGGATGACCGCATCTCGAAAGGATCGTACGGCGAAAGGATCGGGGCGAACAATCCAAAGAACACGATGAGAGCAATAAACGCGATTGCTAGCAACGTAACTTTTCGGTACAGAACAATCGCCAGAAACTCTTTCATACGGAGGCTCCCGCACCGGATTTGATTCTGGGATCGAGCCAAGCATTCAATAAATCAACGAAAAGATTGATGATCATGTATACCACTGCGATGGTGAGGATGATCCCTTGAATCACGGGGTAGTCCCTTCGAAGAATGGAATCCACCACTAGCCGTCCGATTCCAGGAAGGGAGAAGACTGTTTCTGTCACCACTGTACCCGAAATTAATGTCGCGAAGGTGAATCCCAAGGTAGAGATTACCGCATTCAAGGAATTCCGAAACACATGTTTCACGTTGATCCATAGTTCTGGGAGCCCTTTAGCCCGGGCGGTTCGAACATAGTCTTCTTTCAAAACATCCAACATACTGGCCCGAGTAATTCGAATCACCAAGGCGGAATTGGGGGCGGAGAGAGTGATGCTGGGTAGTACCAGGTAGATCAAATTAGACAATTTGCCATCCTTCAGAATCGAGGGGAACCCAGAACTAGGGAATAGCTTCAGATACACAGCGAAGAAAATCATCAAGTTCAATCCTAGCCAAAACGTAGGAATTGAAGCGAACGCCATGGAAGCACTCGAAATGAACTGATCCAATCTGCTTCCATATCGAGTAGCTGAGAGATATCCCACAGGAATCCCAATGCATAAAATTAGGATGAAAGTCATGCTAGCAAGGAGAATACTTGTTTCTGCCCTGCTCAGAATCACCCCTAATACTGGTTGATGGAAAAAAATAGAGTTACCTAGATTACCCTTCAATGCATTTCGTAACCAATACAAATACTGTACATACAAAGGCCGATCTAGTCCCATTTCTTGGCGAAGCTGTTGAACCTGCTCTGGGGTTGCCATATCGCCTAGAAGAATTTGGGCAGGATCCCCTGGAATGAAATGAATGAATAAGAAAACGATGATGGAAACGATGAATAGAGAAGGAACCATTGATACGAATCGTTTTAACACATATCGAAGCATGGGACCTCTGTGAAACAATAGAATGCCCAGTAGCGAACGCTACTGGGCAAATCAGCTAACCTGCTTAATTTAGTCTACAGAACATCCCCAAAACTTGGGCCAAATCAATTGAGTATTGCCTAGCCCTTTCAATCGAGGAGCATACACATCAAAATTGTATACATCTCCCACTTTCACGATAGGTATCTGTTGGTATACCAGAGTTTGTATCTTCTTCCAGACTTCCAGCCGCTTTTTAGGATCCATGGTCACCGTGAACTCTTCCGTGAGTTTTGCCTTCTCCGGCGTGCTCCACCACCCTGGATACGCATCGCTCATGAAAGTGAATAGAATAGGATCTGGGATGAATCCATGATGGGTAAAGAACATATCCCATTGCTTTGAATCTCCCCGTTTCGATACCAACGTTGCCCAATCGTACACTTGCAGATCGATGTTGAACCCTGCATCCCGTAACGTCTTGGAAAAGACCATTCCAATATCTGCATGGATCTTGTACGCGGAGGAAACCATAAAGGTGATCTTTTCACCTTTGTATCCGGCTTCGGTAGCAAGACTTTTCGCTAAGCTAGGACTCTTCTTGTTGTATAAATCCGTACCATCCATAGTGTACCATGAAGTGCTTTTTGGCATAATGGAACCATTGGAAGCCCACAGGTTTTTCGGCCCTACCGCCGTCTGCAGGGCAGCATCCATATCCAAACAGGCTAGGATGGCTTGCCGGAGCTTGTAATTGTTCTTGAAAATCCCTTCTTTGGAATTGAAGAACATGAGAGGCATGATTACTCCCTCATTCAGAAGGGTTCGGACGGAACTATCCTTGGAATACATTTCATACAGGTCTCCAGAGATTTGCTCCCCGTAATCGTAGTCCCCCGCTTTCACTCCATTGACCCTTGTAGCTACATCAGGAACTGGCACGAAGTAGAGTTTATCGATGAGGGCTATACGTTTCCCTCCATATCCATCGGGATCATCCTTCCTAGGCTGGTAATCGGCAAACTTTTCCAGCAGGATGTACCTTCCCGGATTTCTCTCGACGAATCTATACGGACCTGTTCCGATGTATTGATTTTCCGGGATGGGTTGTTTCGTAGCATTTTCCACTACTTCCTTTGGATAAATGACGGGCCCGCCGTTGATAAAAGCCAAGAGAGCCTTCCAAGGAGCGAAGGGTTCTTTGAACTCGATTTGAATGGCGTATTTGGAGAGCACCTTCACTTGATTCACGTGATTGAAAAGTACCGGGCCTCGGACGCCAAACTTTCCCCAACGTTGTAGAGAAGCATTCACATCTTCCGAGGTCATTTCTTTCCCATTGTGGAACTTTACACCTTGCCGCAAATTCAGCGTAATCAATTTCCCATCCGATGAAATGGATTCACTTTCAACCAAAAGAGGCACGGGATCGTATTTTGAGTTAAAGGTATACAGCCCCTCAAACACATGCTGGGCAATGGTGGTAGCTTGATCCGAAGTGATTACCTGCTGATCAAGGCTTGGTGGCTCAGCTATCGTCGCATACCGTATCTGCTTGGGAGCCTTTGCTTCTGTTCCTTTCACCTCCCCTTTTTCCTTGGTGCCACCCGCATACAGGACAGTATTTACGTTCCATGCAAGTAGAAGAAATAATACCCACACGAATCTAGTGTCTTTTCTCATAGTTACGCCTCCTCTCCCTATCATTATAGGGAGATATATTTTTGTTAGTCAAGAAAAATTTTTTTTTGATCTTACATTTTTTTTTGTTTTTTTCTTGATCTTTCTTCTCTTTCCCTGTTACAATAATCCGTATGGAAGACATTCGGGATGAGGAACCTTTCTTTAAAACCTTGTTAAAAGCTCTGGCTGCCCAGTTTGGTCCCAATTGTGAAATCGTACTGCATGATTTGAAAAATCAACCGTATGATCATACCATTGTCGCCATCGAAAACGGTCACGTGACGGGACGAAAAATTGGGGATTGTGGCACGAACTTAGGTTTACAAGTTCTAAGAGGGATAGAAAAAGACGGGAATAAATATAATTATTTTACACGGACAAAGGAAAATAGGATTCTCCGATCTTCCACCCTATATATTCGGAACAAAGCAGGGGAAGTGATTGGAGCCCTCTGCATTAATTTCGATATAACCGACTTTATCCTTGCAGAAAAATCGTTGAATTACTTTACAGACCAATACCATAAGGAAGGAGTTCCCGAGGTGGAAGAATATTTCGCCAATGATGTGAATGAATTATTACAAAAACTCATAGAAGAATCGGTCAGGCACATTGGGAAGCCTCTCGCCTACATGACAAAGAACGACAAGATAGAAGCTATCAGATACTTAGACCAAAAAGGAGCTTTCTTAATCAAGAAATCAGGAGATAAAATCGCCAAGTTCTACGACATTTCCAAATATTCGTTGTATTCGTATCTGGAGGAAATTCGTTCCTCAAAGGAGCCTACCCAGACTTCTTGACCATAGTGCGCAATAGGCTATCTCTTACTAAGATAGGTAAAGGAAACAAGTATGGAGAAGAGTTACCTTATAAAAAATCCAGAGACCCTGTTCTCCCCTCAACTAGTGTTCTACAAGGAAAAGATCGCCCAGAACATCGAAAAAGCGATTACCATCGCGGGGAATCCCACCCGTTTGAGACCCCATGTAAAAACCCACAAGACCAAACAAATCGTGCAGTTATGCCAGGCCAAGGGTATCCAAAAATTCAAATGCGCCACCATCGCCGAAGCGGAAATGCTGGGTCAATGCAACGTCCAGGATGTCCTGATCGCCTATCCGCTCGTAGGGCCCAACTTCTTGAGGTTCTTCCAGCTCAAGGAACGATACCCCCAAACTCGATTCAGTATGGTGTTAGACGAGAAAAACATTGCCCTTGAAATCTCCCGATTGGCGGAAGAGAAACACCATCCTATAGAAGTATTCATCGATGTCGATCCTGGGTTACATCGTACGGGTGTGCCTTTGGGCACTGAATTGGCAGATTTCTTCCACTATATTGAGGGATTGAACTATGTAAAGGTAGTAGGTTTCCATTGTTACGATGGTCACAATCACGAATCGGATCGAGAGAAACGAGAGATAGAGGGAAATCGAATTTATAATAGCCTTCGTGCTGTATTGCAGTCTCTGAAACCTTCTCATTCAGAGGCGTTCTTTCTTGTGTTGGGGGGCACTCCTTCGTTTCCCGTGTATGCGAACTTTCCAGAGGTAGAACTGTCCCCAGGTACCTGTTTTCTTCAGGATTGGAACTACTTGAATCATTATAAAGATCTGGATTTTGTTCCTGCCGCGTTAGTCTTCTCGCGGGTGGTAGGAAGGTATAAGGCTCAGTCATCGTTCACCTTGGATCTAGGTTACAAGGGGATTGCGTCGGATCCCAAAGGAGAACGGGGGAAAATACTGAATTGGGACGCTTCGCACTCCTTATTCCAGAACGAAGAACACTGGGTTTTTCAAAGTGAGACGGGAATCGTCCCGGAAATCGGCCAATCTATGTACGTGTTACCCGCACATATCTGTCCTACCTGCGCATTATATGAGGAAGCAGTGATAGTAGATCAAAAAGGAAACATGGTGGACAGATGGGAAATTGTGGCTCGCCGAAGGAAATTGACGGTATAACGAACTTTTGGGAGGTTACTTATGGATGTGTACGAAAACCTAAAAAAATTGGGTCTCCAGATTCCCTCTCCTCCGCCCGTGGGAGGAAAATACGTGCCCGCGAAACAAGTAGGGAACCTGGTATACACCTCTGGTCAGGGGCCCATAGTTGAAGGCAAACCCGCTTATACTGGTAAAGTTGGAAAGGAACTCAGCTTGGAACAAGGGCAGGAAGCGGCAAAGATCTGCATACTGAACACCCTCAGTGTGTTAGAAAAGGCAATCGGGAATCTGAACCGAGTGAAGAACGTAGTGAAAGTGCTTGGGTTCGTTGCCAGTGCACCGAATTTCAACCAACAGCCCGCGGTTATCAATGCCGGATCCCAACTCCTCATCGATGTGTTTGGAGACAAAGGTCAACACGCGCGTTCGGCCATTGGAACGAACGAACTTCCTGGAAATATTCCTGTCGAAATAGAGGTGATCTTCGAAATTGAATAATACAGGGGACGCGACATGAACTCAAATCCAACGGGTAACTCAATCCTTTTAAAAGGTGGCCATGTAATCGATCCTTTGAATACGGTGGATTCCGTACGAGATATTTTAATCAAGAATGGGAGAATTGAGGCGATCGGAAAGGGCCTAAACGAATCCGAAAGTAAAGTCATCGACCTCTCCGGACTAATCGTAACTCCGGGTCTAGTGGATATCCACACCCATCTCTTTGCCTCTGCCAATATCCCGGAAGCATGGGCTGGGGATTACAGTGTCTATCCCGATTGCTTCAGTTTCCGAACCGGTGTGACTACCATGGTGGATGCGGGTTCCTCCGGATGGAAGAACTTCTCCCAATTCCGTTCTACCATCATCGAAAGGGCCAAAACTCGGGTCTTTGCGTTCCTCAATATTGCCTCTTACGGCATGATCACCGATGCGTTGGAACAGGATCCGGAGTTCTTCGATGTAAAAAATACCGTGCGGATAGCGGAAAGGCACAGGGATTGCGTAGTTGGTATCAAAACTGCCCATTACCAGAAGCCAGATTGGCTATCGGTAGATAGAGCTATTGAAGCGGGGACTGCAACAAACCTACCTATCATGGTGGATTTTGGGTATTTCCGAAAAGAACGGCCCTACTGGGAGTTGGTGACGAAAAAACTACGAAAAGGCGATTTCAGTACCCATTGCCTACGCGGCCCTGTTCCCGTGATCAATAAACAGGGGAAAGTGTACGACTATTTCTTCGAGGCTCATGATCGAGGAGTGCGATTCGATTTAGGACATGGCGCGGGAAGCTTCCTCTTCCGGAACGCCATTCCCGCGATCCAACAAAACTTCCCATTGGATACAATCTCCACGGATCTCCATGTGTTAAGCATGAACTTGCACATGATGGATATGCCTACCACTATGTCAAAAATGCTGGCTTTGGGAATGAGTTTGCCGGACGTCATTAAGAAATCCACGTGTGATCCCGCCCGGTACATTGGGCATCCCGAACTCGGGCACTTAAGTCCCGGGGCTATCGCGGATATTGCGGTTTGGAACCTGATGGAAGGAAACTTTTGGTACTCAGACAGTTTCGATGGCCGGATTCCAGCAAGGCAGCGTCTTATTTGTGAAATGACCATTAAGGATGGGACCGTCATGTGGGACTGGAACTCACGCAGTAGCGTAGACTACCGTGAGTTGGGAGATCGCTACGGTATCCGGGAGAACCTGGAGTTTCTCATATTCCCCGACAGAGCTGATCCCGTGTGATGGCGTTGAGGGTCCCAAAAGGCTCGTCCTTGGTTGCCCACAATTGCACTTATTTAAATCCAGGATTAAAATAACCCTTTAGTATGATAAAGGTTACGTATCCTTTTAAAGTGAGTTCTTCTGAACGGGACGATCTCCAGGCAAGGAGAAAGAAAAGAGAACGATACTGGATGCTCCTCTTTTTGCTGGGTGGCCTCATTTCTCTGGGAAAAGGTGGCTATGATGCGTACCAAGCATTGCGAAGTTACACATGGCCTACTGTGGAAGGAAAGATCGTCTCTTCCACCATAACAAGTGTAAAACACCCAGGGGAAACCCCCACTTACTACCCGGACATTAGATATGCATATCGTGTGGAAGGGAAAGAATATACTGGAGATCGAATCTTTTTTGGTGAGTATGGAACCGGCAGTTCTTCCTCTGCTCAAGCCGTGATAGATAAGTATAAGGTGGGAACAAGCGTTACTGTATATTACGATCCCCGGAATCCGGCCAATGCAATATTAGAAAGAGGAGCTCGCTGGGCATCCTTTGCCCTCTTAGCGTTCGGCCTTCTCTTTGTGGTGGTGGGGCTTGGAGGATTCCTATTGTGGGATACATTGAATAGACCAAAATCGAGTTTTTATCAGGTGCGGGAACACAAGTAGATACGAACAATTACCTAATGTTCAATCTTATATAGCACTCATTTCTTTCATTCGCAGCGGCTTATGAAACACAAAGTATCTTTTTCTTTTAGTACTGCGGCTTTTATAGAGCATTTCTTCCAATGTTTGCGACGCTTGTACTTCCTCTACCAATATGTTAAGTAGGCCTTCTTGTTCCTCGCTTGTCGCGTTGAAACCAACCCATGAAGTCATGAAATCGAAATAGAACCCATGCCGGTATAGCCGTCCCGGTAGAGGATAATGCTTGCGATTTCCGATGAGGATGCCATACCGCAAATACGGGTGCACTCGTTTATGAGCGATAGCTTTCTCGCTATACGCGATGGCGTCGTGAGTGGTCACCGTGTCAATTTTACACTCGATCACTACCCTTGGTACCCAGTCTCCTGATGGTTTACTCTCAATGACTAAAAGATCAGTTTCGTAAGCGATAATATTCCTCGTTTTAGCTGCCGTGCCGTGGTAGGTACTGTCAATTCCTTTGTGTAAATTTTTTCAAAGTAGGAAGGTTGAGTTTCTGTAACGGCGCAGACCTCCAGGTT
>CAKZQO010000282.1 GCA_937140905.1 uncultured Spirochaeta sp. | reverse complement strand
GACGATCCAGATACGCGTCTATGGAATGAAGGGAAACCACGTATCGATACATTTTTATTTCTTCTGCCCAAATTGCTTTACTTTATCCACTACCCCATCGTAGTTCGTGTCCCGTTCATATCGATCTACATACACTCCATTCTTTAAATAGACCCAGAGGTCGATCCTTCCGTCGAAATTCGTATCGATCCATTCACTCTGAAGGACTCCATTGGTATAGAAACATAGATCGTCCATTCGGCCATCGAAGTTAAAATCCAGTTCCTCGTAGAGTTTCCTCCCTTTTTCGTCCAGGATCATAACCTGATCGATCTTTCCATCCCTGTTTCGATCGAACTCTAGTTTCGAGGTTTTAATTGAGGAAAAGGAAGCGTAGGTTTCCTGGCGTATCCTTTCCACGTCTACCTCTGCTGAAACAGAGAAAAGGGGAGAAAAAACAGCCATCATGCACAGGAAAAAGAATAAGGGTCTCTTCATCGGGGGTATCCAGTTAGAGAATCGGAACGAAAGGAAAGAACATTGAGGTAGATTCATGCATTCCGGAGTTCGGACAATGGAATCGGATGAGGCTCAGTATTTTCTCCTTCAATTTCGGAAAGTTCCCGCAAGAGAGCTTTCGCACGACTGGAAAGACGGGTAGGAACCTGTACGAACACCTTGATGTACATGTCTCCTTTTTTGTTTGGTTGATTGGGATACGGGAACCCTTCCCCTTTCAACCGAAGGATTTTGCCATTCTGTGTACCCGGAGGAATCACCAGACGGATTTTCTTGTCCTCCAGATTCCGGATGGTCAGCTCAGCTCCCAAGGCTGCCTGAGTGATACTGATGGGAATCGCACAGTACACATCGCTTCCATCCCGTTCAAAGTATTCATGGGGTCTAACGTGAATGATCACGTACAGATCCCCACTGGGTCCTCCATTCGGGCCCGCATCCCCTTGGCCTGGAATGGTGATACGCTTCCCATCCTCGATTCCCGGCGGAATGGTGACTTTGATCTTTTGCAGCTTTTTCAGTAACCCGCTTCCCCCACAGTGTTTACAAGGATGGTCGATAATGTAGCCTTCACCATTGCAGTGGGGGCAGCTAGAGGCAATGGAAAAGAATCCAGAACTCCTTCGAATCTGACCCGTACCACCACAAGTGGGACAGGTTTTTCTTCCGCCACCGAGCTCTACACCCGTTCCCCCGCAGATTCCACAGGGAGCATTACGATTGTAGGAAATTTCTACCTTCGTTCCGTTTACCGCGTCTTTGAAGTCTATCTCTAGATCGTATCGGAGATCCGCTCCCCGCTGGAGGGTAGTGGTACGACCCGTACCAGACCGACGCCTTGTACCTGTTCCAAAGAAGGAGTCGAAAATACCCGAAAAATCTCCGAATATATCCTCGAAATCCCGGAATACAGAAGAGAAATCGTGGGGAGAACCTCCACCGGCTCCTCCCATCCCTTCCACGCCCGCGAACCCAAACTGGTCATAGGTTTCGCGTTTTTTCGGATCCGACAGGACCTCGTAGGCTTCTGTTGCCTCTTTAAACTTCTCTTCTGCTTCTTTGTTTCCAGGGTTCTTATCCGGATGGTATTGTACTGCGAGTTTTCTATAAGCTTTTTTAATTTCATCTAAGGAGGCGCCTCGGGGAACCCCGAGGACCTCGTAATAATCTCGTTTAGCCAAGCTGCCACACCTTATTTACAGTAGTTAGATTATTTCTTATCGTCGTCCACTACCTCGTAGTCCACATCCTCGACGTTGGACTTTGCAGAGGTCTTCGAACTTCCGCTTCCAGAGGATTGGCTACCGCTAGCGCTTCCGCCACTTCGCTGCTGGGCTTGTTTGTACACTTCTTCCGAAATCCGGAACGCGGCCTGTTTCAAGACTTCTGTCTTTTCCCTAATCTTCGCTGCATCCCGACTGTCCATCACAGAACGTAGATCCGAAATAGCAGCCTCTATCCGTTTGCGATCCTCGGAAGAAACTTTGTCTCCGAATTCTCGCAAGGTTTTTTCTGTATTGTAGATCAGACTGTCCGCTTCGTTTCTCGCTTCGGCAGCCTCCTTCATCCGTCGGTCTTCCTCAGCATGTTCTTCCGCTTCTCGGACCATGCGCTGAATCTCTTCTTCCTTCAACCCAGAGGAAGACTCGATGCGAATCTTTTGCTCTTTACCCGTTCCTAGATCTTTTGCCGAGACATGGAGTATTCCGTTGGCATCGATATCAAAGGTTACCTCGATCTGAGGAACACCTCGAGGTGCGGGAGGAATCCCTACCAGATCGAATCGAGCCAACGTTCGGTTCATGCTGGCCATTTCCCGTTCCCCTTGGAGAACGTGGATGGATACGGCCGTCTGGTTATCCGCAGCAGTGGAGAAGATTTGAGTCTTTTTTGTAGGTATGGTAGTGTTCCGTTCGATCAACTTAGTGAACACGCCTCCCAAGGTTTCGATTCCCAGAGAAAGGGGTGTTACATCCAACAGAAGTACATCTTTTACTTCTCCTCCAAGGATACCTCCCTGAATGGCCGCACCCACAGCAACCACCTCGTCCGGGTTTACCCCCTTGTGAGGCTCTTTTCCAAACATCTCCCGCACTAATGCCTGTACTGCGGGGATCCGAGTAGATCCTCCTACCAGGATGACCTCATCAATGTCTTTGGGAGTCAAGCCAGCATCTTTCAATGCCTGCTCAACCGGTCCTCTAGTCCGTTCAATCAGGTCTCCGATCAACTGCTCCAATTTTGCCCGTGTGAGGGTATAGAGCAGATGTTTGGGTCCTGAAGCATCTGCCGTAATGAAAGGCAAGTTGATTTCTGTGCTGTGAGTCGTAGAGAGTTCTTTTTTTGCTTTTTCAGCGGCATCCTTCAACCGTTGTAGGGCCATCCGGTCTTTGGATAAGTCGATCCCGAAATCGCGCTTGAAGTTTTCGATCAGCCAATCCATGATTCGCTGGTCGAAGTTGTCTCCTCCAAGGTGGGTATCCCCATTCGTTGATTTCACCTCGAAAACGCCATCTCCTAGTTCGAGGATGGAGATATCGAAGGTTCCACCTCCCAGGTCATACACCGCGATCTTTTCTTCTTTCTTGCTTTTCTCGAATCCATACGCTAGGGCTGCGGCGGTAGGTTCGTTCACGATCCGCTTTACTTCTAGACCGGCGATTCGTCCCGCATCCTTCGTAGCTTGACGTTGGGAGTCATTGAAGTAAGCTGGTACGGTGATTACCGCTTCGGTCACCTTTTCCCCCAGGTAATCTTCTGCGGTCTCTTTCATTTTTTGCAAAATGGCTGCAGAGATTTCAGGAGGAGAATACTGTTTCCCCATGATCTCTACCCGTGCCATTCCCGCTGAATCTTCTACTACCTTGTAGGGAACCATACGAATTTCTTCAGTTACCTCATGGTACCGCCGACCCATAAAACGCTTGATGGAATACACGGTATTTTCGGGGTTCGTGATCATTTGGTTCTTTGCGGGTTGCCCCACCAGCCGTTCACCCTTCGCAGTAAAGGCTACGATAGAAGGAGTTGTCCGTTGTCCTTCAGAATTGGGTATTACAACTGGTTCTCCATTTTCCATCACTGCCACGCAGGAGTTGGTGGTTCCTAGATCGATTCCAATAATTCTTCCCATAGTACGTGCTCCTCTCTTTTAGAAAACGACGGTTATGTACCCGCCATAGTGTTCTGTTCATTATTTACTGTTGAAGTGTCCTTTGCCTTCGGCATAGACACTTTTACTTTTGCCGTTCGAATGATCTTGTCGTGGAGGCTATACCCTTTCTGGTAATCCTCTAGGACGATTGACACCTCATGATCCGGCCGTTCTTCGCTAGTGATAGCCTCATGCTTGTTCGGATCAAAGGGTTGTCCCACGGATTCCAGCCGTTTCAACCCCCACTTTCTCTCTAACAGTTCGTATAGTCTCTTTTCGATCATCAAGATTCCTTCATGGAAGGAATCGAAATCTTTCGAGGTTTCGGCCGACTTAATGGCACGTTCGAAATCATCCAGAATATGGACCAGATCAAGGAGAAGTTGTTTATTGGCAAATTGGATTGCCTCCTGCTTCTCCTTCAACATCCGTTTTCGGAAATTTTCAAATTCCGCTGCTTTACGGAGATACTGGTCTTTCAGCGCAAGATTCTCTTCTTCCAATTCTTTGATTCGACTATCCTTAGCTTCTAATTTTTTCTCCAGGGTCTCTTCCTCCTGCGATTGGGGTTTGTTTTCCTCCACAACAGGGGAAGACCCATTATTATTATTTCTCGTTTCTTGATTCTGAATATTTTTTTCCTCCTCTTGCTGTTGTTCTTTCCATTCCTCGCGATTGTCCGACATGATTTTTCCTCGGGTGGAGATTTGATTTCAACTAAAAAATACTAACCGGGGAAAGAGTCGTCAAGATTTTCCTGAAAGCTCCAATATCAACTCTACCTCTCCTCTGCTTAGTTTGGTTGCGGTTGCGATCTGCTCCACTGTCCAGCCCTGATGGGCTAGCTTTGTGACTGTTTCCCTAGCGCTTAAGGAGGGAGCACCGCGCTCTCCCTTGGTAGGTCCTTTTGCCCCTTCTTTCAACAGAGAACCAAGGAGTTTCACCTGATCCTGAGCCTCCCGACTGAGTTCTTGTAGTCTAGTTTCCGTTTTAGCCAACCACTCCCGAGCCTTCAACAGGTTAGTCGCCCTCGTTTCGAGATCTTTCATCAATCCATCTATTTGCGAGATTCTTTGGATCGTTTCCTCTGCTCGCCCCTTACCCTCTGAAAGGATCTGTAGTTGTTTTCCTAAACTCTCTACCTCATCGGGCAATTCCTTCAATTCTTGTTCTATGGAACTCATGCGACGTTCCATTTCCTGAAGGATCTGAAAGTTCTTGTCGATTCCTTCCAGGGTAAGATCGAGGAACTTCCGCTTCTTTTCCAACCGTTCAAACCGACTCTCGACATCCTGCTGTAGGCTCTGCAAACTCCGAAGATTCGCCTGGATGGACTGGATTCCATCCTCCGATGTGGCAACTTGCCTCAGTTTCAGTTCGATCCCTTCGGACATCGCCATCAATCGTTTGAAGTCTTCTTCGATAGAATCGATTCGTCTCTTCTCCGCTGTGAATCGAGCCAATTTTTCCGTAGCTTCCTCTCCGAGCTTCTTTACCCGTAGGAACTGGGCTTCCGTTTCCTTCAATTCTTTTCGGTCCTCTTCGATTCGCTGGAGATCCCGTTTCATCTCCTCGATCTGTTCCAACAGAGTCTGTTTCAAGGCATCTGCACGGTCGAATATCTTGGTTTGTTCCACAAAAGCCCTTTGCCGCTTTTCGATTTCAGATAGATTCAACGTGAGTAACTTCGTACTTTCCTCTAATTTTCCGAAGAGCTTTTGATGCAGAGCTTCGAACCGTTCCTGTGTATCCTTCATGTATGAGCGCACATCCCGCACTTTTCCTTCCGCTTCTGCTTGGAGTTCTTTAATCTTCCGCTGGAACTCTTCCTGGAATTCTTCATACCCTTCCCGGAAAGCGGATAGGGCCTCTTCTGCCTTTTTGTGGAGAGACTCTTCCAACGCATCGATCCTTTCTGCCAAGGAAACCAACTCTTCCTTCAACCGTTTCCGTTCCTCTTCTGTCGCTAAGATGAGGTCATTCTTTTGCTTGAGGAACTCATCCCTTAAAGAGCCAATTGTATTGGATATTTGAACCTTGAAACCAGAAAATTGATTGGTGATTTCCGCTTCGCTGGTCTTCAGCTCCTGACCTACTTTCGCTTGCCACAAAGTAACATCGGAGCGTACATTCTCCAACAATCCCACTAGTTCTCGTTTCTGTGCTTCGAACGTATCCAGAATCGTCTTGAGACGGTTCTCGTACTCTTTGTCGAAGCGTTCCATTTCTTCTTTTAACACCTTTTGATGCCGTGCGAACTCTTCGGAGAAGGTTCCCAAAGAGGCAGTTTTACTTTCTTCAATTCCTCGAACCATTTCCTCACGGTACTGTTGCAGATTCTTTTCGAATTCACGAATACGGAATTCCGTCTGCTTTCGGAAACTTTCCACCTCCGTGTTTAAGGTTTCCATCTGAAGGAGGAACCGTTGTTGGAAATCCTGCAAAACGGAAGACAGTTCTGACGTGTACCTTTCCTCGATTTTTCGCCGCTCATTCACCTCCTCCGCCATCAAAGAGTCTAATGCGCCATCCACCTTGTTCTGCCATTCCATGAATTTAGATTGCATCTGTTGATCACGACTCTTAAGATCTTGGAAGAACTCGTCCTCGAAGACCTTCAATTTCTCCGACACGTTCTCGTATGCTCTTGTCTTTAGATCCGCCAATCCTTTCTCTAGTTCTGCCATGGCATTCCGTAATTCGGTCATAGCCTTGGCAACTTCTTCTTGGTCCTGTAACCTTTGAGCATGCAACTGCTTACCAAAGTTTGTGAAATCTTCCTGAAGCCTTACTCGGGTTCTCTCCATGAAAGTACGGAGATTATTCTCTAAATTGTCTATCTCGCTAGATACCTCTTCGATTTTGGCAAACCGATAGGAAAATTCCTTCTCTTGCTCTTGTAGTTTGGATTCTAGTTTCTGGAGAACCCGAGTTTCCAGATCTTCTCCTTGTCTATGGATCTTCTCCTCTACTTCTTGATAGGTCCGTTTCATGAGAGCTTCGAAGGTTTTTGTCTCGTTGAGGAGAGTGGATCGCAGATTCTCCATGTTCTTTGTCAATTCTCCCCGGACCTCCTGGAGAGAAGCAAACTCTGCCTGGAAAGAAGCCTCCATTCCTGATTGTTTTTTAGTAAGCTCTTCCGAAAGGGCCTCCATCCGCTTCATTACTTCTTGAGAAAAGAGCTCTAGGTTCTGTCTTCCTTGGAGAATCCTATCCCCAACTTCCTGAAGATAGGTTTGCACATGCGTATCGAGAGAATGAATCTTATCATCCAAGAGAGAGGTTTTCTTGAAGGTCTCTTCGGTGAACTGGGCAAGGTTTTTTTCAATATCCATTTGGGCAGAAACAAAGGACGCCTTCATTTCCCCCGTTTGTTTCTCGAAAGCCATCCGCAAGTCTTCTTCCAAGGATGCCGCAGCAGCTGAGCTCTTGTTCCGAACGTCGGTAAACGAAGATTCGATTTCCTGTTCGATCTGATAGATCTTTGTTTCCAATTCATCCATCTGGGATTTCAAGGTAGTCTTCTCTGACTCGATCTGAGTGGCAAGATCCCGGTAGGTAGATTTCATCTTCTCTTCTACGTGCTCCTTCAGCTTCTGGAGAGCTTTCGTCTCCAGAAGTTCTCCTTTCCTTGCCACTTCCTCCAGACGCTCGTGATAAGATTGTTCTAGATCGGCCAATCGATTCGATACTTCTGTTACCAGATCTTCTGCCGTTTTTCGTAGGCTTCCTTCAAAGGACCCCACTTCTTCTCGAAGCTTTCGCTCTGAGTTCTGGAGGAACAGAACAAGTTCATCCGTTTTTGCCATAGCCTCTGCAATTCGGGATTCCAAATAGGATACCGATTTATCCGTAGCAGACAGCACCTGTTCCTTCACCGATTCCAAGCTCTTTCCATTGAGGGTTTCGAATTGACGAACGAGCTCTGGAATCCTAGCCTCTTGGGCATCCATTTTCGATTGAAGTACTTTGATCTTTTTAGCCGTGTCGTCCACAAAGATGGATTCTTCCTTCAATCGCTGGATATTCTCCTCCGCCCTCCTAGTCATCTCGATCAGATCCGAGAGAACCTTGTCGTAATCTTTGAGCCGCGACCCGATCGTATCGACGGAAGCGAATTTTTCTTGGATTCCTTCTTCGATTGTTTGAATTCTCTTTAGGATCTCTTTTCCTGCCTTCTGGTGAATATCCAACTCAATGGCCAAATCCTTCAAGTTCTGTACTCGTTCTAGCACCACTTTATCCAACTCTTCTTTGGCTTTTTCCGCGTATCGCCGTACTTTATCGAGAGTCTTGCTATTTCGATCGAGTTGACGAAATATGGCGAGAATCACAAGAACTATACCGATTACAAGCAGGTTTCCTACCGTGAATACCATACCCATCCCCCTCCCAGTATACCTATTCCTTTTCCCTTACAGACTCCACCCACTTTAAAAGCTGTCGATAGTCAGAAAACTTAAAATCTGCCGCAGGACACCATCGTGGCAAGCGATGAAGATAGGCAGTATGGAATCCTACTCGCTTTGCTCCTTCAATATCGTACCGATAATTGTTGCCCACATAAAGCACTTCATGGGGTTGAACTTCAAAATGAGCAGCCAACAGCTTAAAGGGTTCTGGATTCGGCTTTAAATATCCGATTTCTTCGCAAGAATAGGCAGCATCCCAGAAAGAATCCAACCCCAGATACCTGAGTTTATTCCCAATGGGAAAATCGGATAGGATTGCCAATTTGTACCCCCTTGATTTGAGATGAAGAAGCACTTCTGGAAGATACGGGTACGGTTTGACATCGAGGACCACCTCTTCCCATAGGGAGTAGAACACTCTTTGAATCTGATCCCTAGCTTCCGGAACCGTTATATTCATATAACTGGCAAATAACTCAGCCTGCAACCGATAGAAATCATGCACCGGTTTGATGGTACGGATTCTTTTCCGAACCCGAGCAAAGGCAAGGAGCTTTCTGAAATTGGCGATTCCGAACGGTAAGGATCGCAGGTACATTATCCAGTTGGGGTAAAGGGTGCCATCCACATCGAAAGCCACAAGTTTTAGTTTCATTTCCCCCCTTTCCCCTCACATCCCTTTAACCTTGATCAAGAAATGAATGACCGCTTGAGTTCTTGCTCCGGGCCTAGAATCGAACCGCCATTTCTCTAAGGCCGACCGGACTTTTTCAACGATCCTAGTATATCTGCTATCTCCAAAAATTTTCAAGCTTCCCGGTTCTAAGAGTCCAGATTCCCCAATGAGGAACTCGGCCCGTAGTTCCAGATTCTGGATGGGGAACCCTTCGAAATCTTCCGGAAGGATCCTTCCCATGTTGAGAGGGAATAAAGGTACTCTACCTTTCAGTTCTCCTTTCCCTATTTCACTCCCTTCCCGATCATAGATAGGTTGTAGAGGTTCCCGAGAAAGGGGTTCCTTTCCTTCGGCGAGGGTTTGCCCGGGCGTACTCGAGGCTACGGGAAGTTGTTCCAGTCGACGCTTGATGGATTCAAGCTGCTCGGCGACTTTTTGCACCCTAGGATCTATCGGGGCGGGAGGCGTTGGTTCTGCCTTTGCAGTAGGCGATATAGGAGGGGGGGGTGAAGAGGGCGCATTTTCTCGTAACCATGTCTCTAACCGAGCCTTCTCCGATTGGAGGAACTCTCGCTCGGCTACTGAAGGATCCCTAGACTCCGATGGGGCGTACGGTTGGATCCGGGGAGGTATCGGAGAGCTAGGTTCTGTTCGTAAGGGGTAAGGGGAACGTTCGGTCCGAGGCTCTGGCATTCGCTGCCCCGTTGGTTCCCTGGGAGCAGGTTGAGGGGCCTGGACTTTCGGTGTCTGGGGTGAGCTTACAGAAGGAGCTCTCGGGGACGAAATCTGAGCTTCCGGAACAGAAGGAATGATCTCGTTCATGGGGGAAGGTAACGTAGGAACTGTTTCACGCCTTTCGTTCTCGCCCAATACTTGATCGGTTTGGAGGTCCAAGAGCAGGAGTGTGGTGGTTTCAGGAAAGGGGGTCAATGGGAGCCTGAGAAAGATATCGAGAAAGAGATACATGAGAGTAAATAGGAGGAGGGCTATAAATACGCTGATGAGGAGTCTATCCCTGTCTCGATAGAGAAGAGTCATTGGGAACCCTTCTTATCCAACAACCGCAGATCCATCGTCTTCAATCCGATTCCCCGGAATCCCTGCTTCCGTAAAATGTCTAGAACCCCAATGAGGGTTCGATAGGGAACCCGTTCGTCCCCCTCGATTAACACAGAGGATACTTGTTCCTTCTGCTCCCTTGTCATAGCCGCCAGAGGAGGCTCTAGGGTCCGCAATGTGTATCGCACTTTGTTGAGATAGATTTCCTCTTCCGAAAGGACGGTAATCACCATTTTCGATACCAGGACAGGTTCGGATGTTTGGGATTGGGGAAGGTTTAGATTGATTCCCGGGGTGATGATAAATGTGGTACTAACCAGAAAGAACAGGACCAACTGAAACACCACATCGATCATGGGGATTAGATCCAGATGAACGGCGGGTTTGAGGCGTCTACCAAACTCCATAGGTACCTCCTAGGCAGGGTCCTTCCCTTTGGTCTTCACAAGGATTAACACCAGTTCGGTAACCCGGTTTTCCAATCGAATGATAGTGTGGTTAACACGGTTTACTAGATAATTATAAAATACGATAGTGGGGATGGAAACGATCAACCCAGCGGCGGTAGTAAGAAGGGCCTCGGCAATCCCTTTGGCCAGAAGGCTCGGGTCACCCACTGCTCCCATCGTTCCTAATACCCCAAAGGAACGGATGTTTCCCGTTACTGTTCCCAGGAGTCCCAATAGGGTGGCGATGTTGGCTATGGTTCCTAAGGCAGAAAGGTACCGTTCCAATCGCGGGATCTCCATGTTAGCCGCACTAACGATGGCATCCTTGATGCGTTCTTCCGAATGGTCCTTGTACTCCAATCCCACCTTCATCAGATTGGTGATAGGGGAAGGATTCCCTTCACAAATACTGATCGCTTCGTCATAGTGCCCCTTCTCCAAGGTCGCCTTTAAACGAAACAGTATTTTTTCCTCGTCTATGCGGATCTTCCGAAAGTATAACAGGCGTTCGATGATGATTACCGTAGCTATGAAAGCGAGGCCCAGGATCAGTACCAGGATTATGCCGCCTTTCTGAATCAGCTCTGCCATTCTTACCTCCCCTTAAAACATTACCGTTGTTTTCAATAGAATCCTGAAGCCAGGGGCAATGAAAGGATCAATGGAGGTTCGCCTATCCTCACTGTAGGGGGATAGAAGATCCTCAAAGCTAAGAGAAATTTCCACATTCTCCCTCGGTCTATAATACCCTCCGATATTTAAAATAGGAAGAGAGGTTCCAGTGTTTGTTACCCACAACCCAGAAAGAGAACCCCAAAAAGGTTGTTTCTCCGGCGCGACCCGGATAGTCCCCTCCCACGTGTGTTCTTTCTCCAGAAGAGCTCGATCTCCCGAAAGCCAAGTCCACTTGAGAGAGCCCAAGATTCCAGGAGAAACCCTGTAGGACCCCTCTACCTGTACCTTGTACGTAGAAAGAGAACTCTTTACCAAAGGAAAGTACTCATTCCCTGTGTCATAGGGGAGGATTTTCAAAGCATTGTATCGCTTTTGCCACTCCCCCTGTATGGCCAAGAACGTTCGATTTTCGATCCCTTTCATTTCTCCCCGTAATCCCAGAATAAAGGCTTTGGGATGAACGGGAGAATCGGACTGCGAAACAGGACCTACTTCTTTCCATAGATTTCCATAGGAGGCAGTATCCACCGTGTATGTTCCTTGAAACGCAAAAAGGAGCTCTTCCTGTGGTTTTACCCGCAGGTCTACATGAAAAGGTACTTCCAGTTGGTCCAACCATAGGCAACCTATCCCTCCCGCAAGAGACACTCGGGATACGGGAGTCCACTCTCCTTCCAGATTCGCCCCCCCTCCCCAAAACGCCCGATCAGAAAGTTCCGAATACGTGCCTCCAAAGACAGAACTCTCCAGTGCAAGGAACCCTTTTTCCTTTTCATAGACCAGCCGAAGGAGTGTTTTGGCCAAGGTCTCGGACCGATCTTTGGGAACCGTTCCGGTTAAGAGACGGTTTGCATATTCTATTCCCATTTCTGTAGATAACCGAAGGGTATCGGTAAAACGATGAGTAAGGGTGCCTTTCCCATCTACGAAACGGTACAGATTC
>CAKZQO010000281.1 GCA_937140905.1 uncultured Spirochaeta sp. | reverse complement strand
CTGTACCTGGCAGAGGGATGGAGAACCTGGACTCGGATGTGGGGCACCCCCTATGGGGATGGACAGGTGTACTTCCCTCAGTTCATCCTGGATTGAGATCCTTCCCCACAAGCTTCGGGGTACTAATAGTGTTTCTCCAGAGTATACCGAGCCTTGCGCCAGTCGAATCGTTCCTGCCAATCTGGATACTTATATCTTCCGATATCCTGGTCGTCTGGATACACAAATAAGGCGCCTGGTTTCAGGATCACTGTTTTCATCTTAGGATCGTTCTGCTTTACTGTAATTTCTAATTGATCCGGTTCCATGTAGGTGCATCCCCAGTTTTCATAATGGTCTGGGATAAGTATCTTTGTGTTCAGTGCTTTTCCGATTCGGTAAGCATCAAAGGGAGTTAGCTTGTCGTTGGATCCCGCGGGATTGTGTCCCATATTTAGAATGGTCACATCCACTTTGTTCCTCTGTCCTACTCCAAAGAATCCATTGTCGTACGTGCCATCCCCTAGGAAAGCGAAGTTGCCCGCATCGGTATTGAAGATGAAGGACACCGCTGCATCTGCCATAGTGAATGTATTTTTCGTTCCCTTGGGCAGGCCAACGGTTGTCTTCAACGCATTCATATCGAAGTTTTCTTCTACCACCACCTCCATACTCTTGAAGGATAGCTTATCTCCCGGCTTCACCTCGACGATCCGATCTTCAGGTACACCCCAACCTTTCAAGACTCCCACCGTCATCTTTGGCCCAATGAACTTTGCCTGAGTGGTCTTCAACAAAGCCTTCACTGTATAGATATCACAGTGATCTGCGTGATGATGCGTAATAAAAAGTGCATCCATTCGGTTGAACTTCCAGATATCGATCACCTGAGGATTCAAACGGATCCAATGGAGTCGATCCGCACCGGTACTCTGACAATCTCCGCTATTCTCGTACCGGGTTACCATGGAAGGACCTGCGTAGTTGTCAATTAAGAATAGCTCCGAGGGAGTTTTCATTCCCCACGATGGCCCTCCAAACCACCAGAGGTATGCTTTTCCCTTCGGGACCTCTGTCTCTTCCATCTGTCGATTGATGTAGGTTCCCCAAGGTGGAAAACACTCCTCAAGCCAATCTTCCCTTGTTATTTCTCGATTGGAAAGCATGTAGGTAGCTTCCAGAATTCCCCATTCATCCCGTTTTTTGATATTCATTGTAAAACTCCTGTGCTTGTATGATTCAGGTCCCCGAAACTCCGGGGAATGTAATAGATTCATGAAATTTATACTCAGTGGTGTCCGTTGGAGGAGCAAAAAAACAAATTACCTTCAATTCTGAAGGGCCAGTATTTCGCAGCATATGAATCGATTGTTTTGGGAATACCGCCACCGAACCTTCCCGTAAGGGATACACCCTTCCATCGAGAAGAACCTCCCCTTCTCCCCGAATTACATAGATCACTTCTTCACTCTTCGGGTGTGAATGAGCTGGGGTAACGATAGCCCCTTTCGCCAGCCGTACCATGTTCACCGCACAGTGCGCAGTGCCCGTGGTATCGGGACGTACCAGCCAGCGCAACCTTCTTCCCGGGAGATCCTTCTCTTCCGCTTCATCTTCATGAAACACCCATTTCCCTTTCATTCGATCCTCCCAAAGTCTCAAGCCGGTGGTACTGTGATGGTGACAATCGTTGCGGAACGATCTGTCCTATTCTCTACCTGGTGTGGTTCGCCAGCTGGGATATGGATAGCATCACCTTTCGATAGATGGGCAACTACATTTCCTCCTTGTCTAACCGTAAGTACTCCATCCAGTAGGTAGAGAATGTGATCGGAAGATTCATGCACTTCCTCCTCCATTCCGCACTGAGCCGCGAAGGTGGTAATATGCACGTCCACCTTGGCGCATCCATTGGAAGGATCGAACAATTTTTCTGCAAACACCTTCTCATCGTGCCCAGGAGGGACATAAGTTCCTCGCTCCCCTTTTCGTACTACCTTCATTTCGATCCTCCCGTTCGTTCCCTACGTTCTGCTTCTGCTCGCTTCTGTTCGAATACAGGTAAAAAATCGTAGGTGAGATAGAATTCGGTCCTAAAAGCTCCCCAAGCCATTTTTTCGATCGTTCGATTCACAGTCCTTACCAATTCCGGAGGCACCTCTAACGTGACTACCTGACCGATCCCCATCAGTACCTGCCAGGATACGATCTTTGTTCCTTCGGGAGGAAAGCTCTTCCAGAACCCTTGGCTGTATAGGATCTCATCGATCTGGTCGAGATTCTTTGTCTGGTCATGTCGTAAGAAAATCGTAATACGGACTGTCCCTTCTGCCATTTCTTTCTCCTATTAACGTTAGAATGTCACTTCCTTATGGTTTTACCACCACTTTGATGGCCCCATCCTTCCGATGGACGAACGTGTCTAGAGCCTCTTCGTACTTTTCCAACGGGAAGGTGTGGGAAACCACCTTGTCTCCTTTCAGGATTCCAGCGGCAAACATATTCAGAACCCGATCGGACACGTTCGGATTTGCTCGAGAACCTGTCAGAGTAATCTCATTCATCACGATAGAAGTTATGGGAGGAAGTAAGACCTTACTATCCTCATAGAATCCTATGAGGTTGATCTTTCCACCCTTTCGTACCGCTGCCAGACACTCTTTCAAGGCGACCGAAGCGCCCGAACATTCCTGGATTTCATCCACTCCCTTCCCTCCCGTGATTTCCAGGATCCTCTTAACAGGATCTTCCTTCTCGAAGTCGATCAGTACGTCCGCTCCGATCTCCCCCGCGACCTTCAATCGATGCTTGCGACCTACCATGATCACTGTCTTCGCCCCCATGCCTTTCATCATCTGCATGGCGCATAGGCCGATCGGTCCCGGTCCCCATACAGCCACCGTCCCCCCAGGAGTTACCCCAATCATTTCGATCCCATGAAGGGCAACCCCAGCAGTGTCCAGAAGGCTGGCATGCTCGAAACTCAAATTGTCTGGAATCTTCCGGAGGGCTTTCGTGGAATATGCATTGTACTCACAGTTAGCCCCTGGAACAGTAAAACCATAATGTCTATGTCCCTTCTCTTCTTTCCCATAGTTCAGGCAGAGGGTATATCGGCCTTTGAGACAGTTCTCGCACGCTCCGCATCCCTTGTGAGCTTCACCCGCTACCCGATCCCCCACTTTGAACTCCGTCACGTTCGGGCCCAAAGCTACCACCTCTCCTGCCCATTCGTGTCCCAGAGTAAAGGGAAACCGAGGAGGCCATCCTTTCTTCGCGTGATGCCCAAAGATGATCTCAGGGTCTGTTCCGCAGATGGCTACTGCTCGAATCCTACAAAGGACTTCATCCGGACCCGGAGTGGGAACGGGAACTTCCCGTATTTCCAGTTTGTTGAACGCCACCAACTGACAAGCTTTCATTGTCTTAGGAATCATTCTTTCCTCCTACATCTTTGATCCAGCCTTCTCCAGCTGTTTGCTGACCGCGATATTGGCCAATACCGTGAGTATGATGAGGGTACCAATGATAGCGTTTCGCCATACACTCGGCACACCCAACAGGTTCATTCCATTTTCCACCACCGTCATGATTACCGCCCCCACTAGGGTTCCAAACACCCCTCCCTGTCCACCCGTAGCTCGGGTTCCCCCCATGTACACAGTAGCGAGGGAAGGTAGGAGGAGATTCTTTCCGATATCCGCCTGGCAAGCATTGATCCTTGCCACCAGTACGATTCCTGCTAGGGCAGAGAGAAACCCGCTGATACTGAAAGCCAAAAGAATCGCCTTTCCCGTATCAATACCAGACATGCGTGCCGCATCACGATTGGCTCCTGTGGCATAGAACATCCTTCCAATTGTGGTTTTCCTCAGAATGAACCATCCCAGAAACACAACAATCACCATCACCACGATGGGCATCGAGATGGGCCCGATCAAATATCCATTTCCGATGAACCGAAAGTCCGCATCAAAATTGTAGATTACATACCCTTTTAGGATTACATAGGCGAACCCAAACAGGGCCCACTGAAGTCCATAGGTGGATATGAAAGAAGGAAGCCCAACTTTTGTGACTAAAACCCCATTCAAAAACCCCAAAGCAGTTCCCATCAGCAAGGCGACTGCGAAGGAAACCAGGAAATGGAAGTTTGCCTTTACCATGATCACTGCCACTACCGCTGTAATGGTTAGGATCGACCCAACTGACAAGTCTGGTCCGCAGGTGATGACGGTAATGGTCAACCCCACTCCCAGAATCGCCATGATCGAGGCATTGGTTATGATCAGACTGATGTTTCGAGCTGTGAAGAACACAGGGGATACGAATCCCATAGCGACACAAATAAGAAGGAGTGCGAAGACGCGTCCAACACCAGAAACAGTATTGGGGTCCATCGTTGAAAGAATCGATTTTTTATTCATCATGGCCTGTTCTTTCCCTCTTTCTGTGTAGACCGCATGGAGAGACCTACTTGAATGACAATGGCTATGATCAGAATTGTACCTATTAGGGCGGGTTGCAGAATCGAAGGAGTACGAATCACATTCAACCCATTCCGAACTACGGTAATCAATAGTACCCCTAGAGCAGTTCCCGCTACCCCTCCCTTCCCTTTCTGGAAACTCGTGCCTCCGAGAATGGTCGCAGCAATCGCGTCGAACTCCCATCCTACTCCCACGATAGGATCGGCTGCTTCTAAACGGGACGCTAAGAGGACTCCGGCAAATCCTGTCACCCCACCGGCAAAGGTATAGAGGAACCACTTCCAGAATCGTGTGTTCACTCCGGAGAGTCTAGTTCCCGATTCGTTTCCTCCAATGGCAACGATGTACCTTCCAAAGGGAGTATTATGGAAGATATACAGGATGAGTAAAAAAGTCCCCACACCGATCAGCGCGGCCATGGGAAGATATCCGATCCGGCTTCCGAAGAAGATGAAGGTCTTGTTCTTTGTCAGTATAGCCACCGAATCGGTTAGGACCAGAGAAATCCCGTAATAGACCCCCTGTATCCCCAGAGTCGCGATGAAGGGTTGCATGTTAAAGATGGAAATCAAAGTCCCTGTGATGGCTCCACAGAGTAGACCCGTGAGGATCCCGATTCCAATAGCCACGCTCACCGGCGCACCACTATTCACAGACATCACGCTGGTGATCCCTGCCAGGGTCAGAACGCTTCCTAGAGAAAGGTCCAATCCTTCGCTCAGGATCACTAACGTAGAAGCGGCCGCTACGATCAATAACACGGCGCCCTGTTGAAAGAGATTGATGATGTTGTGCAAGGATAGGAATCGGGAAGAAAAGAAATTGAACACGATCATGAGCAGCAAGGTTACCCAAAAGACTGGTTGAATTTTCCGTACGATACTTTTATGCAGGATCATTCTACGCACCCCACTGACTGATTCGCGTGATCCGCCGCTGTGGCGTACCGGATCACTACTTCCTGAGAAGCTTCCTGATGGGTGAGTTCTGCCACGATCTTTCGCTCCCGCATCACGTAGATCCGGTCGCTCATGCCTAATACTTCGGGTAGCTCCGATGAAATCATCAAGATGGCAGCCCCTTTCTTGACCAATTCGTTCATAAACTCATGGATTTCCGCTTTGGCGTTCACATCGATTCCTCGGGTAGGTTCATCGAAGATGAAAATATCGGCTTCTGTGCAGAGCCATTTGCCCAGAACGACCTTCTGCTGGTTCCCTCCGGAGAGAAACTGGACTTGACGATTCTGATTCGGGGTAACGATCCGCAGGTTTTTTATGTATTGGGCAACGATCTGTTTCTCTTTTTGTTTTTGTATGTATTTCCGGGGGAACAACCGTTCTAAACTCGCCATCACAAGGTTCTCCGCCACTGAAAGGATCAACGCCAATCCCTGGTTCTTGCGATCCTCGGGCAACAGAGCGACTCCCCGTTGCACCATTAGAGAGGGGCTGGAGTGATGAATCTCCCTTCCAAAGAGGTAGATTTTACCTTCCGAAACAGGTTCCAATCCGAAGATCGTGCGGGCCAACTCTGTCCTTCCCGAACCAACCAGACCAGCCAGTCCTACGATCTCCCCTTTTCGTAGGGTCAAATGGATGTCCTTCAAACGATGAACAGTAGAAGAGACTCCTTCCAACCGAAGTACTTCTTCTCCAGGAGTTTGAAAGTCCCGTTTGAACAGAAAGGACACTTCCCTACCTACCATCATGGTGACCAGTTCATCGGGGGTTGTTTCCTTTAATGAACGGGTTCCGATGTACCTCCCATCCCGAAGTACTGTCACACGATCTCCAATCTCCCAGAGTTCCTGCATCCTGTGGGAAATGTAGATGATCCCCATTCCCTTCCGTTTCAGTTCCCGTATGGTAGTAAACAGTTGCTCGATTTCCCTCTCTGTTAACGAGGAAGTAGGTTCATCCAGAATCAGGATCCTGGATTTGTGTTTCAGGGCTTTTGCCACCTCAACCATCTGTTGTTGGGCCGTGCTGAGTTGGGTGATCAATGCATGGGTATCTACCTGCATCCCCAGACCACAGAGCAATTCATTCGCAGCACGGTGCATGGTTTCGTGATCGATGAACCCCAACCGAGTGCGAGGGAAATTTTCGATAAATACATTCTCAGCCACGTTCAGGTATGGAACTAAGTTGAACTCCTGGTACACGATTCCGATCCCTAGCTCCTGCGCGTGACTGGGACCCTGGATTTTCACTTCTTTCCCATCGATGAAAATCTTCCCAGCTTCCGGCTCATAGGCCCCTGCGAGGACTTTCATCAATGTGGACTTTCCTGCCCCGTTCTCCCCTAAGAGGACGTGTACTTCCCCTGCCAGTAATTCGAAGTCCACACTATCCAATGCTCTAACTCCAGGGAAGACCTTGGTAATCCCCTCCATTTCGAGCAACTTGTGTACCCCTTCCATCGATTTCCTCATTCCATCCAC
>CAKZQO010000280.1 GCA_937140905.1 uncultured Spirochaeta sp. | reverse complement strand
CTGAGGGAATCCCTCAGGGAGTTGGACCTTCGGTATAATTGGTGCTGTAAGAAAAATAGGTAGGGGACTGTCACTTACTGGTAAGGTTATAAGCTCCATCTGTATGTGAGTAAATTCGGGATTCCGCAAGCGACTGTGAACACGAGGGCTTATGTGCATGAATTTCAGGTTATCTTGCCGCTGGAGAAGCTCACCGAACGGAAGATACAGTACCTAGATATAATCAAGGACAGTACTTACAATGCCTCCGAGATTCTGCCCTAAAGTACCATAAGTGAGCGAAAAGTTTTTGTGGAACGCAACCTTTAAAGGAGGGGGAAGGCACAGGATTGGATCCTGAATAGTGGGAGAGGTTCAAGATTTGGATTTTGGGGAATTAGCCTATGCAAACCTTAAAAATTGCCTAATTCCCTCTATGTTGTTTGCGTGTGAGCACCGTAAGGTAGAGCTCCGCTTTCTCTGCGGGGTTTGTTTAGTGGCGGTGAAGATTCTACAGTATTTCATCCTGCCGACCTAACAAAACTTAGCTGGGTGTGAAAGATAGCTTCTCGGAGCCTACATTGATGAAGTGAGCTTTGTCCTCTGGGAAGAGTCTTTAAGGGATTACATTATTATTCTCCTGGTATTTCAGTGTGCTTCTGCTTTCTTTTCCTTTTCAGCTTGTGTAAGAATTTGTTTTTAAAAGATCCTCGTATGTATTTTTTAAACAACTCATAGATGGGGATATGTTTTAAGTAAGATTGTCTTATGAGAAAATGCATTCTATTGACAATTCAACAAGGTTGAATTATTCTGACTTCAGTATATTAAGCATGTCAAGAGATAAAAGGAGGTCTTATATGTTAAAGAAGACAACTTTAATTTTGACTCTAGTTGCTTTCGTTTTAATTCCGGTTTTTTCTGGAGGCTCTAAAGAAAGCTCTGCATCTGCGAAACAGGTAGTTCTTCGGCTAGGTCACGATCAGTCTGATGGTCATCCCTACGATCTTGGGGTAAAGCAATTTGCGGAAGGAGTAGCAAAAGGATCTAATGGGGCAATTCAAATAAAGATTTATCCTGCTGCACAACTAGGGAATAGTCCAGAACAAATAGAAGGTTTAAGACTGGGCACACTTGATATAGCTCTTTCCGCTTTCTCGCATGTGACAGGATTTGTGAAAGAATTGGATTTATTCGGAGCCCCTTTTCTTTTTGAGACCGAAGCTCATTTTGGAAACGTATTCGACGGAGAAGTCGGAACTATCTTGGACAAAGCCTGCAAAGAAAAATATGATATACGCCTTCTTTCCACGTTTACTTCAGGATACCGACTTCTTTTCAATAGGAAGCGCCCAATAAATACAATAGAAGATCTTAAAGGTTTAAAGATTCGTGTCATGGGGGGAGAAGCGAATTCCCTAACTTGGTCTGTATTTGGGGCTATTCCCGCACCTATGCCCTATTCTGAAGTTTACTCCGCATTACAGGCAGGAGTAATCGACGGTGCGGAAAATGAGCCAGTAAGCGTCATGCTAAATAAGTTCTATGAGGCAGCGCCGTACTTAGCCCTTACAGATCATTTGGTTCTGCCTATGGGTCTTTTTATGAGCGATAAAGTATTACAGAGATTACCGAAGGAGTATCAGGACCTCATTTTTAGTGAAGCAAGAAAAGCAGCGGTTTGGGAACGGACCTATATTACTAAGAAAAATGCTTCTGCAATAGAGGAAATGCAGCAGAAGTATAAGGTTATCGTCACTAAGCCAGATAAACAAGTTCTGTTGGAAAAGGGCCGAACGATACAGGACACAATGGCGAAGAAACTCGGGTTAGAAGCTCTTCTGGCAAAGGTACGCGCTACGCCGAAATAATTCCAAGGAATAATGGGGACTTCGGAACGGTTCCGGGTCCCCCTATTTGTTTCTAGAATGAGGATGACCAAAGTGAAAAAGCTTGTTGATTTTTTAGAAAGAGCTCAAAGGACAGTGGGTACGCTTTTCCTTATCGCACTCTTAATTACTGTTTCCCTTCAAATTATCAGCAGGTTTGTAATTAAATCTCCGATTAGGTGGACCGAAGAAGGAGCACGTTTTTTATTTTTTTGGGTTGCCCTTATGGGAGCTAGTGTGAGTGTTCATGGAAGGAGGCATTTCACGATTGAGGTATATGATCCAAAAAAAATAAAAACACCATGGCTTCGTTTACTGTTAGAGATAGTCCCGGAAATAATTGTATTAGCATTTTGTTTACTACTTACCTACTATGGATGGCTATACTTTGAATCGGGAAAGACTCGCTTGGGCATAGAAGTCCCCTTATCAATGAGTTTGGTTTACTTGGCCCTTCCCATTTCTGGTATTAGCATGATGGTTTATACTGTGGCCAATATTTTTAATTTAATAAAAACAATATATGGTAGCTCCGGTAATTTTGGAACCAACGACTAGGCAATAAAGGAGCAACTGAGCATGCTGTGGGTATTATTTTTATCTTTTATAGGTCTTTGCCTTATCCGTGTTCCGATTGCTTTCGCCATGTTTATTTCATCTACCCTGGCGATTGTTTTCGAAGGTAAAGTGCCTCTCACAATTGTAGTTCAACGTATTTGGGTAGGACTTAATAACTTTCCTTTGCTAGCAGTTCCTTTTTTCATGGTTGTAGGACAACTCATGAATGAAACCGGTATCTCTCGCAGACTTTTGGATTTTTCAGATTCTTTGGTAGGGCATTTCAGGGGAGGCTTGGCTCACGTAAACGTTGTGGTCAGCATGATTTTTGCTGGAATTTCTGGTGTTTCTTCAGCGGACACATCTGGTATTGGATCTGTCCTAATTCCAGCTCAGTTAAAGGCTGGATATCCTGCGGGGTTCACCGTAGGTATAACAGCGGCTTCTTCAACTCTGGGGAATATAATACCACCCAGTTTGATGATGATCATCTACGGAGCAACAGCGGGGTTGTCTGTGGGTGGGCTATTTCTAACAGGGATCGTACCCGGCATACTAATTGGAATTTTACAAATAATGTATTCTTTTTTTATTGCCTATAAACTTGGTATAGGGGGAGATCATAAGTTTTCTTTTCGGCGACTATGGAAAAATCTAAAAATGGCGGTCTTGGCTTTATTCATTCCCATTGTAGTGATAGGCGGAATTGTTATGGGTGTGTTTACCGCTACTGAGGCTTCATGTATCACTGTATTGTATGCCCTTATTCTCGCTTTCATTTATAGGGAAGCCAATATTAAACAAATATATGGGGTCTTTAAGACAAGTCTAGGCCTGTTCTCTCTCTCCCTTTTTTGTGTCGCGGCCGCTTCTCTATGGGGGTGGGTTCTCGCATATTACAATATTCCTGAAATGGCGGTCGCCTATCTCAATTCCGCCGGGATGCTGGCGTCAAAGACTCTGGTTTTTCTCACAGTAATTTTCATCTTTTTAGTTGTCGGTACTTTTATGGACGCTATACCGGCTATAATCATTCTGCAGCCGATCATAGGGAGTATAGCCGCAGGGGCGGGCATAAATCCGTATCATATGGGCATTGTTGTTGTATTGACTCTTGCGATAGGACTAATTACCCCACCCTATGGGCTATGTCTTTTAATCGCCGCAGATTTAGCCAAACTGCCAATTGTAAAAGCGACCCGGGCGATGATTCCCTTTTATATCATTTCTTTGATTGTAGTTTTTATTGCTGTTTATTTCCCGGATCTCGTGTTGTGGATTCCTAGGATTGCAATGCCTGAATTTATGTGACAAATTAAAAATAATTATAGTAAAAAAACGTACGAGAGGAATAATAAAATGAAGCAAATATACATCGGTAAATCGGGAATCGAAGCTTCATCCGTGGGATTAGGTGCTTGGGCCATTGGAGGGGATAGTAACTGGGGCCCCAGCGACGATGCGGAATCCATCCGTACGATCCATCGGGCCTTGGATCTGGGAGTCAACCTAATCGATACGGCACCAGCCTACGGATTAGGCCATGGGGAAGAGGTGGTGGGAAGGGCGTTGAAGGGGAAGCGTGATAAGTATGTTCTTTCTACTAAATGCGGTATTCGGTGGGATATCCAAGAAGGTGCTCTTTTGATGGAGCGGGATGGGGTACGAATCCTCCGAAATACTCGACCTGAAAGATTAAAGGAAGAGATCCACGCAAGTCTGCGAAGATTACAGACCGACTACATCGATATCTATATCGTGCATTGGCAGGAGGTGCCAGAGTTCCCCTGTCCCATCGTGGATACCATGGGTTTCCTGATGAACTTGAAGAAGGAAGGAAAGATCCGGGCCATCGGTGCCAGCAACTTGTCCAGGGGACAGTTCTTGGAATATACGGCAGCTGGCGAACTAGATCTGATCCAGGAACGGTACAGCATGCTGCATCGGAAGGCGGAGCCGATCTTCTTCCCCCTCTGTAAGGAGCATGGGGTAACCTTTCAAGCCTATTCACCCCTAGAACGAGGCGCTTTAACGGACGCATTCCTGGAAGGAAGGTTGGAAGTGAAGGGGCTAGCTAGGAGCAAGATTCCCTGGTTCCATGGTGAAGAGGGCGCCCGGTTGAAGCAGGTACTGGCAGGCTGGAAGCCCCTATGCGAAAAGTATTCCTGCACCCTCACCCAACTGGTGATCGCCTGGACAGCTGCTCAAGGAACGGGAAACAATGTGAACGTCCTTTGCGGGGCTCGGACGATCGGCCAGATCGAAGAGAACGCGAAGGGAGGCGCAATCACCCTCCAGAAGGCCGATGTGGATCGCATGAGACAGGATATCGAAGCTCTTGCTCCAGTGTGAGCAACCTTAACGAGTTTCCTGCATCCGGGCCCGTACGTCCTCTACAGTCCCTGTGAAGATGCCGGGTTTTTCCATTTTAATACTGGTAAGGGCGGCTGCGTACGACACAGCTTCCTGAATGGGATGGTGGAGTCTCCAGTAAAGGTAAGAGGCAAAGCAGGTGTCTCCCCTTCCCGTTCGGCCGGATAGGTTTCGAGGGGTGAAGGGGGCCCGGTAGAAACTCCCTTCCCTTAGGACGATCACTTCGGTGTTGTGAGTCACCATCACTTCCTCAGGGCCGTAGGAGGCGAGGATTCTGGCCGCCTCTTCCCGGTCCTTCTGCCCGGTGAGCACTTCCGCTTCCGCCGCGTCCGTCTTCAGGAAGGTAATGTGGGGGAGGATGTCCTTCTTGTTCTCTAGGTCCTGAAACGCCAAGGTTCCCCCTGTGTTACGTCGAAGAAGGCCCTGGGCATCTACAGCCACTTTGTATCGGCAAGCTAGGGCTGGGATAAGGGTAACGGGAATTTCACCGTAGAATAAACCGGCTAGATGCAGAACTGAGGTCTGAACAGCCGGAATTTCGTCTAAGGTAAAGGGATCCGCCTGGGACAGAAGGGTAACCTTTCTTCGCTCC
>CAKZQO010000279.1 GCA_937140905.1 uncultured Spirochaeta sp. | reverse complement strand
CTCCCATTACAGGTCAAGGTTATAGAAGATTTAATCGCCCGTAAAGTAGAGGGAATCGCAATCTCCGCGTTGGACGATGCGGGGTTAGTACCCGTTATTGCGGATGCCGTGAAAGCAGGAATCAAGGTAATCACCTTCGACGCGCCAGCTCCCTCTAGTGCTGCTCTCACCTATATTGGTACAGACAACGAAACAGCAGGGTATGAAGCAGGGAAAAGGATGGCGAAGGTGATGGGCAATAGTGGCGAACTGATCATTCTTCAAGGGGGACTAGGAGCTACGAACCTCAATTTACGAACTAAAGGGTTTAAACGTGCAGTGGCTGAAGTAGCTCCCAATATTAAGATCCTCGATGTGGTGGATGTACAGGGAGACTTTGCGGTTGCAGTAAACAAGACAGAAGCTGTATTGCAAGCATATCCCAATTTGAAAGGTTTGTTTGCTGTTTCTGCAGAAGGAGCTCCAGCGGCGGCGGGTGTATTGAAACAACAGGGAAAAGCGGGGAAGATCCTCCTTGGTGGATTCGATGATTTGAAAGACACTCTCCAAGGGATCCGGGATGGATCTGTTTCTTTCTGCGTGGTTCAGAAAACATACAAGATGGGATGGCTCTCGGTAGAAATGCTATTAAAGGCTATGAAGAATGAATCCATTCCAAAAGTGATCGATACGGGAGTCCTGTTTGTGGATAAGACAAACGTGGATTCCTATATGGAAGAAATGAAGAAAGAGCTAAGTAAGTAGAGATACTTGTATGCCCCTGCCTGCAAGATTTACTCAGGCAGGGGTGCAGTTCTAATCAACATAGGTCGGGTTAAGAATCTACCGAGGGAGGCGATGCATGATGAGTGTCGTAAAGAAGGTATTCGCAGCAAGGGAATCTGCGATCTTTCTTGCACTACTATTGTTAATGGGAGGAATTTGGATCTTCGCCCCAAAGTTCCTTAGTTCCAGCAATCTCTACTTAGTATCTCGACAAATTTCTTTCGTAGCCATTGTTGCGTTGGGGGAACTGTTCGTTATTCTTAGCAGTGGAATCGATCTCTCTGTAGGTTCTATCATGGGACTCTCGGGTGTAATAGCTGCTGGGGCTATGGTATCAGGAATCCCTATCTTTCTTTCCGTATTATTAGGGCTGATAGGAGGAATGTTGCTAGGGTTCATCAATGGTATCCTAATCTCGTATGTGGGGATTGCCCCTTTCATCGTTACGCTGGGGATGCTTTCCTTTGCCCGGGGAACGATCCTCATCCTCACAAAAGGGTGGCCGATTATCAATATCCCTCCTGTCTTTCTTGTTATTGGGCAAGGGGATGTCCTAGGCGTCCCAATCCCAGTCTGGATCATGCTGGTAGCAGGGGTAGTGTCTTACTTCCTACTCACCTTTACTGCGTTTGGAAGGCGATTATATGCCATCGGTGGGAACGAGGAAGCTGCCTTTTTATCCGGTATCCGCGTGCGACGGATCAAGCTTGCTATTTATATTCTTTCCAGCCTAGCTGCTTCGATTGTAGGAATTATCCTAGTAGCTCGGTTTAACTCTGCTCAACCAGACACGGGAACAGGATGGGAATTGGATGCGATCGCGGCAGCGGTAATTGGGGGAACATCCCTTTCCGGCGGGAGCGGTACAGTGCTGGGGGTATTCATTGGTGCCGCCATTATGGGAATTATTCGGAATGGACTAGTATTGATGAAAGTGTCTCCCTACTGGCAGACGGCAATTATTGGAGTGATCATCGTATTAGCAGCGGTGTTGGACAGAATAAAGAACAAGCGGAGGGCATGATGATCCCACTCGTATCGATGAAGGGGATCTCAAAACGATTCCCGGGTGTACACGCCCTAAAACATGTGGATTTTGATCTGCATGTAGGGGAAGTAACGGGGCTTTTAGGTGAAAATGGAGCAGGTAAGTCGACTTTAATGAAGATCCTTTGTGGCGTGTATGCACCTGATGAAGGATCGATTCTCTGGGAAGGGAAACCCGTAGCTTTTACTTCGATTCGAGATGCCCAGAACCAAGGAATCTCGATCATTTTTCAAGAATTCAATCTTTGTCCCAACATTAGTGTTTTGGACAATCTGTTTTTAGGTAGAGAACTGAAACGAGGCGTTGTTCTAGACTTCAAGAAAATGCGAGAGAAGGCAAAAAAGATTTTCTCGTACTTGGGGGTAGACATTCCATTGGAGCAACCTGTGGGAAGACTCTCTGTTGCATTGCAGCAGATGGTAGAAATTGCAAAAGCCCTCTTACTAGAGGTAAAGGTTCTCGTGATGGATGAACCTACTTCAGCGTTGACCGAAAAAGAGATCGCAAAACTATTCCAGGTAATTCGGGACCTCAAAGCTCAAGGTTTAGCCATCGTGTTCATTTCTCATAAGCTGGACGAGGTGTTTCATATAACTGATCGGATTGTGGTACTTAGGGATGGAGAACGGGTTGGAGAAGTGCGTACGAAAGATATTACTGAGGAAAAAATCGTAGAGATGATGGTAGGAAGGAAACTATCTGATTTCTTCTCGACCCGCACATCAAAACCATCGGAAGAGATAGTATTGTCTGTAGACCAGTTATCTGGTCCTCCGTATATACATGATGTTTCCTTCTCTATCCGAAAAGGGGAAATCCTTGGGATGGCAGGGCTCATCGGAGCGGGGAGAACAGAGACGGCTCTCTTGATGATCGGCGCACTACGGCCGACGGATGGAAGAATTTGTGTGAATAGAAAGGAGATCCATTTTAAAGAACCCGCTGAAGCAGTATCGCACGGTATAATGTACTTATCAGAGGACAGGAAAAACAAATCGCTGGTTCTCGACATGACGGTCCGTGAAAACATAAGCATGAGTATTCTAGATAAATTGTCAGAAATACTTTTTACCATTAACTCGCAGAAAGAAAGACAGCTTTGTAGTGAATACATTTCCAGATTACAAATCAAGACACCCTCTATGGAACAAAGGGTAAAGAATCTTTCTGGCGGGAACCAGCAGAAAGTAGTAATTGGTCGTTGTCTTGCGGTTGAGCCCTTTGTATTAGTCTTAGATGAACCTACCCGTGGGATAGATGTTAATGCGAAGGCTGAGGTACATCGAATCATCACAACACTAGCAGATAGAGGAGTTTCTATTCTTCTCATCTCTTCGGAATTGCCTGAAATTCTTGCTTTGTCCGATAGGGTCTTGGTCATGCACGAGGGAAAGGTTAAAGCGATACTAGAGAATAAGAATCTGACTCAAGAACAGATCATGCAGATCATTCTGAGAAAGGAGAAAGAAAGCTATGCAAGCGCATGAATGTGTATTGGGTATCGATTTTGGAACGGATTCCTGCCGGGTGGTATTGCTGGATGTGTCAAACGGGAAGGAGATCGCTTCCCATGTCGTAACGTATCCAAGATGGAAAAAGGGGTTCTTCTGCGATCCGAAAGAGAACCAGTTTCGGCAACATCCGCTGGATTACATCGAATCGATGGAGGAGGCTGTTAAAAGGGTTCTACAGAAAGCGGGTAAGGATAGCGGGAATAGGGTAATCGGAATCGGAATCGATACCACGGGTTCTACCCCCTGCGCGGTGGACGAAAAAGGGAATCCTCTGTGCTTACGGTCCGATTTCGCCGAGAATCCCAATGCCATGTTTATCCTCTGGAAGGATCATACGGCCACCGCCGAAGCCTTTGCCATCACCAAGCGCGCCCGGAGCTGGGGTGGGGTGGATTTCACCCGGTTCGAAGGAGGGGTGTATTCGGCCGAATGGTTTTGGGCCAAGATTCTCCATGTGTTCCAGACGGATCCCCGTGTACGGGATCACGCGGTGAGTTTTGTGGAGCACTGTGATTGGATGCCCGCCCTATTGACCGGTACGGAATCCTTGAACCAGGTAAAACGGAGCCGGTGTGCCATGGGTCACAAGGCCATGTGGCACAGGGAATGGGGTGGATACCCGAGCGTAGAGTTTCTCTCTTCCCTACATCCCGAACTGGCAAGGATTCAGAAGACTCTCGGGACAGAGACGTGGACTAGCGATCAAGTGGCAGGCTACCTGACCGAGGAATGGGCGAAACGGTTGGGAATCCGGAAGGGAGTTCCTGTTGCGGTAGGCGCTTACGATGCCCATATGGGTGCGGCGGGTGCGGGTGTCAGGCCAGGAGTACTGGTAAAGGTCATTGGGACGAGTACCTGCGATATGACCGTAGGGCCCCTACCCAAAGGGAAAGAGCATCCGGTAGAAGGGATCTGTGGACAGGTAGATGGTTCGATCCTTCCTGGATACCTGGGGTACGAAGCAGGTCAGAGCGCGTTTGGGGATGTGTATGCCTGGTTCAAAAGCGTGCTGCAGTGGCCCTTCAAGTTCGTAAACGCGGGGGGAGAGCCTAGGGAAGATCTCCTGACCCTTCTGGAAAAAGAGGCGTCGGCAGTGCCCCCGGGCGCCTTGGGGGTGCTAGGGATCGATTGGATGAATGGTAGGCGTACTCCCTATGCGAACCAGTACCTGAAAGGCGCCCTCACGGGACTGGGTTTGGGTACCGACGCTCCCACGATCTACCGGGCTTTGATAGAATCCACGGCCTTCGGAGCTAAAGCAATCGTCAAACGGTTCGAGGAAGAAGGGGTCGCAATCGAAAGTATCGTGGGTATCGGAGGGGTGGCAAAGAAATCCCCCCTGGTAATGCAGATCTTAAGCGATGTGATGCAGGCCCCTATCCACGTGCTTTCCAACGATCAGACAGTGGCCATTGGAGCCGCTCTATTCGGCGCATTGGTGGGAAAGGCGTACCCCTCGGCGGAAAAAGCGCAGGAGGTGTTCGTGCCTCCCGTGGAACGAACATACGAACCTCGGAAAGAATCTGCCCAAATCTACGAGGAGCTCTATCAGAAATATACGCGACTTGGCCAATTCATCGAAGAAAAATTGACGGAAATCTCGGATTAGGAGGTTGCCATGATCGATCTTTCCAAATACGCCTTTTGGTTCCTCACCGGAAGTCAGTACCTGTATGGAGAACAGACCCTTAAACAGGTAGATCTTCATTCGAAGCAGATGGTGGAAGAGTTCAATAGGGATTCCATTTTTCCGGCAAAATTTCTATGGAAACCGGTCTTGAAGTCCCCTCAAGAAATTCAATCTGTATTCGAGGAAGCGAACGCGGATCCCTCCTGCGCGGGAATCATTACCTGGATGCATACTTTTTCCCCTTCCAAGATGTGGATCCGGGGGCTTTCGGCCAACCGGAAACCGATCCTTCATCTCCATACCCAGTTCAATGTGGGAATCCCCTGGGACTCGATCGATATGGATTACATGAACTTGAACCAGTCAGCTCATGGGGATCGGGAACATGGGTACATCCATACCCGCATGAGGATTCCCCGGAAAGTCGTGGCAGGGCATTGGAAAGATCCCGAAGTTCGGCGTCGGATGGCCGTGTGGATGAGAGCCGCGTGCGCGGTAGCGGATGGATCTAAGGGCCAGATCGTTCGGTTTGGGGATAACATGAGGGAAGTGGCCGTCACGGAAGGCGATAAGGTATCGGCCCAGATTGTGTTCGGATGGTCCGTGAACGGATGGGGAGTGGGTGAACTTGCTAGAAGGGTTCAGCAGGTTCCCGAAGCTGAGGTAAAGAGGTTGATGGACGAGTATGCCCAGGGCTATGAGATGCCGAAGGACCCCTCCGCTCTGGAAGCCATCCGGGAACAGGCAAAGATGGAGATCGTGATCCGGAAATTCTTGGAGGAACGGCAGGGAATCGGATTCACCACTACCTTCGAAGACCTCCATGGGTTGAAGCAACTTCCTGGATTGGCGGTACAGCGGCTAATGGCCACGGGTTACGGGTTCGGGGCCGAGGGGGACTGGAAGACAGCGGCCTTGGTGCGGGCAGTGAAGGTAATGGCTACAGGGTTACCGGGCGGCACTTCCTTCATGGAAGATTACACCTACCACATGGAAAAGGGAAAGGAAGCTGTCCTGGGAGCCCATATGCTGGAGATCTGTCCCACCATCGCGGGAGAAAAGCCAAGGATCGAAGTGCATCCCCTTTCCATCGGGGGGAAGGACGACCCTGCCCGCCTAGTGTTCGATGGACAGAAGGGGCCCGCGATAAATGCCTCTTTGATCGATCTGGGGAATCGATTCCGCTTGTTGATTAACCCGGTGGAATCCCTCGCTATTAGCCATAAAATGCCTAAGCTTCCCGTGGCCCGGGTTCTCTGGAGGCCTAAGCCCGATTTCCATCGGGGGTTGGAAGCGTGGATCCTGGCCGGAGGGGCGCACCATACCGTGTTTTCCACCGCTATCGATAAAGAATACCTTCTAGACTGGGCTCTGATAGTGGGAATCGAGGCGGTGGTGATCGATGAGGGAATGGGGGACCTGGAACGATTCCAGAATGAATTACGATGGGGAGACCTCTATTGGGGCATGTCCGGGCTAACGAGGTAGCAAAGCAAGGGAGAAGAAGTGTGGAATCGTACCAGAAGTTGAGAGAAGTAGCGTGTGAGGCGAACCTGCTAGTACCCAAGTATGGACTGGCGATCCTCACCTGGGGGAATGTGTCTGCCTTCGATCCCGAACGAAGGGTCTTTGCAATCAAACCCTCCGGTGTTCCCTACGAACACCTCACTCCGGACGAGATGGTGGTGGTGGATCTATCCGGAACTGTGGTGTGGGGGCATAATCGCCCTTCCTCGGACACCCCTACCCATCGGGTTCTGTATGCTGCCTTTCCTCAGCTTGGGGGAATCACCCATACCCATTCCTCTTCGGCAGTAGCGTGGGCACAGGCCCTACAGGATGTGCCGGTATTGGGAACCACCCACGCGGACCACTGTCCGGGTCCTGTGCACTGTACGCCTTTTCTGCGACAGGAAGCGGTACAGAGGGCCTATGAGGAAGAGACAGGAATCCTAGTACTTGAAACCTTGAAGCAAAAAGGAACATCACCGCTGGAAACCAACATGATCCTCGTGGGAGGGCACGGCCCTTTTACCTGGGGAAAGACAGCGACCGAATCCGTACAGAATGCGTTGATTCTGGAGGAGATCTGCTCACTGGCATTGAAGACAATTCAGATCCAGCCTTTCCCCAGAAAACTTCCCGACTATATTCTAGAAAAGCACTGGGAACGGAAACATGGACCCCATGCGTACTATGGGCAGGCTGAGAATCGGCATTGAGTAGCTTCAGAAACTCATTCGCATCACGATAGCCTGATTGTAGTTTCCAAACCCGCGGCCGAATATATTGATTCCTCCTGGATGGGGGGAGTCTTCCTTTACACCAATCCGGAAGCGGATGGAATGGTGCTCCGGGATATGGAGGTCGGAAAGTTTCACGGAAGATAGTTTTACCCCGTCGATGAAAGAGCCCTCTTCGGTAATCATCAGTCGCTTCAACAGACCATACTGGGAACCTTCCAGTTTCCACCACTCTGGGGTGAACTTACCCCGTTTGTCACCAAAATCTCCTGGGGAAGTCCATGTGCCGATCTCCACATGGTTGATCCAGAAGGTGATGTCCGAAAGCCAATTTTTATTCGTACCCGGGGTTTCGGAGGATAATTCTAGACTTACTTCTAACATACGAAGAGGTTTTTTCTGATATAGACTATTATTGGGAAATTGATACTCAACCCATCCTGTTTCGAACCAGAGCAGTCCGGCTCCCATGCGCTCTGGGTTTAAAAAGGAATCCGGCACGTCGAGGAACCCGATAATCCCCGTCGTAGAACAGAGACCGCAGGGGGCCGATACCTTGAAATTCGTATAGAGACCGATGGGCATTTCTATTTCCAACGTGTTATCAGCAACTGTTTTTTCGGGCATGAGTTGAATCAAGATTTCCTTATAGGCAGTTTTACAAAGTTTCTGCTTGCCTTTTTTTGCGCTGATGACTTTTGTCTCTATCAATCCCGCTTTTTCCAGAATGGCCACATTCGTGGCTACCGTGGATTGGGGTAGATTGAGAGTTTCGGCGATTTCGTTGATATTCAACTCCTGGGAAGATAACAGATCGAGGATTTTTAACCTAACCGCATTGGATAATGAGAGAATCAGATCCTTATTTTTTTGGATCGTCAGCACTAGGAATCCATCATGATTATTCATGAGACTATTATATCAATCTATTTGATACAAAAACAATCCTTTAAGTCCGTTTACGGAAAATTCTGGCGAGCATATTAATAATTATCATATAAAGAATTATATTTATCCGAAAATTGTGTCTCGCCATGCGATTAAATTAAATTAATAGATATGTATCAAAAAAATGTTGACAGATCGAGGGCTGGATTATAGAATTGACCTTGATAAGTGTACGTTCACGCAAAATGTTGGCACAGCATATCATAATTTTCATAGGAGGATGGGTATGAAAAAGAAAATCACCTTAGGGGTTGTACTCCTCATAGTGTGCTTGGTTACAACGCCACTATTTGCAGGGGGGGCCAAGGAGACAAAACCTGCGGGAGGAGTAACAAAATTAAACATGTGGGTATTCAATGCCCTGCACGCGAAGTTCTATCAGGATCGGTTGGAAAGCTGGAATAAAGAAAACCCGAATCGAAAGATAGACCTATCCATCGAGGAGTATCCGAACGTTGAAATGCACAATAAATTGACCCTTTCTCTACAATCTGGCGTCGGAGCTCCCGATCTGGTGGACATCAACATCAACTTCTTCTCGAATTACCTGAAAGGGGATATTCAGCTGGTGGAATTAAATAGAGTTGTAGATCCCGTCAAAGACAAGTTCGTTCAATCCCGTTTCGAGATCTATTCACTGGGTGGAAAGGTGTATGGACTCCCCACCCATGTGGGGGCAACAGTGGTCTACTATAATAAAGAAATCTTCGACAAAGCGGGTGTGGATTTCAACAAAATCAAAACATGGAATGATTTCATCGAAGCGGGGAAGAAAGTGCAGGCTGCCACCGGTGTTCCCATGACCAGTTTCGAGGTGATCGATCAAAGACCCTTCTGGCCCATGATCGTTCAACGGGGGGGCGACTATCTGGACAAGGATGGGAACGTGGTTCTGGATAGTGAGATCAATATCAAGACATTGCAGGCAATGTTCGACATGATGCATACCCACAAGATTGCCATTCCCATGCCGGGTGGAGCCACCCACAGGGAGGAGTTCTGGCCCTTCATGAACAAGGGAGGACAAGCCTGTTTAATCATGCCCATGTGGTATATGAGCAGGTTCTTGTCCTATATGCCGGATCTAAAAGGCAAGATCTATGTCCGAGCAATGCCCATATGGGAACCAGGGAATAAACGGTCCGTGGGTATTGGGGGCACAGGAACATCGGTTACGAAGCAATCGAAGAATGTCAACCTAGCGGTAGATTTCCTCGCCTATGCGAAGCTCACCCGGGAATCGAACATTAAGCTTTGGACAATTCTACGCTTCGATCCCCCCAGATGGGATGTTTGGGATGCTCCAGAACTCCTCGCGCCCGATCCGTATTTTGGAAACGAGAGCGTGTTTAAAGTGTTGTTAGAAGTGAAGGACGAAATCGTGTCACCCAATAACAAGCTACTGAGCGCCGCAGCGCAGGATCTGGTGCGTTCGCAGGTTATGTACAAGGTGTTGGTAGAGAAGTCACAAACACCGGCAGAAGCATTGAAGAAAGCAGCGGAAGAACTTCGGAAACGGAAATAATTGGTTTTGTCTGGGGTCTTGGCGGATCGTTCCGCTAAGACCCCGATTCTACATGTGAAAACGATCGATCATGCATAGAGTAATTAACAATTTCTTATACTCCAAGAAATACGCTCCCTATATTTTCGTCTTGCCATTCCTGATTTCTTTTTCCTTATTCTTCATCTATCCCATTATCAGCACGATCATCATGAGCTTCCAAAAGGTATATATTGGAAGTGTTACCTTCATCGGGCTAGATAACTATAAACGCTTAATAAGCGAAAGTTTCTTCAACGCTATAAGAACAAACATCCTTTACACGGTTCTTACCATTTCTTATTTGATTCCCATTCCTATATTGATCGCGGTGGCGTTAAATTCAAAGCTACTTGTTGGTAGAAACGCCTTTAGAGCTGTTTTGTTTCTACCCTCTTTGATTTCGATTATCGTGTCTGGCGTAGCGTTTCGACTATTGTTTGGGACGGGAGAGTTTGGGTTCGTAAACTCATTGCTGCAAAAGATAGGGGTACGCCCCATTAACTGGTTGTTAGAGTATTGGCCAGGGATGTTTATCATGGTAAGCCTCGCTTGCTGGCGATGGTCGGGGGTAAATATCGTGTATTTCTTGTCTGGGTTACAGAGCATTCCCAAAGAATTATACGAATCCGCCGATATCGATGGAGCGAATTCGATAAATAAATTTCTTTATATAACTCTACCTTTGCTGAAACCTATTATTATTTACGTCCTTACCATAAGCATTTATGGTGGTTTCGCCATGTTTGGCGAAAGTTTCGTGTACTGGAACGAAACCATGCCAGGCGATATTGGACTAACGATCGTGAGGTTCATTTATCAGGAGGCCATACAGAGGAACGACTTGGGGTATGGATCGAGTATTGGAATCGTGTTGTTAACGATAGTATTTGGGTTAAATATTATGCAACTGAAATTCTTTGGGATTTTTAAAAAGGAACAGTGATGAATAGCTATATTAAGAAAGGGTTATTGTTCCTATTTTTCGTTCTTCTCGGAATCATCGCATTGTTCCCCATATATTACCTATTAATATCTTCCTTCAGACCCAGTGAGAAGATGTTCAGATCTGGTATTGTTCTCTTTGTCAAATTAGAAGAATTAACACTTAAGAATTATAGATACCTCTTAACAGATAGCGGAAGAATCTATTTCTATTGGTACAGGAACAGCATATTAATCACAGCCATCTATACAACAGGAGCGCTGTTCCTAACATCCTTTGTGGGATATGGACTAGCCGTCTATAATTTTAAAGGAAGAAACCTAATATTAACCTTCGTTCTATTCATTATGATGATTCCTCTCGAGATCCTTATGCTTCCATTATATCGGTTGCTCATCACGATGAAGATCATAAACACGTATCAGGGGGTTGTTCTTCCCTTTATCGTGTCACCATTGGGAATATTTTTCTTTAGGCAATACGCGACGGGAATTCAAAAAGATTACATAGACGCGGGGCGCATCGATGGCTGTACGGAATATGGGATTTTCTTCAAAATAATAGCTCCCCTCATGAAACCTGCCTATAGCGCCATGGCGATCCTTCTATCCATGCGATCCTGGAACGATTTCATTTGGCCCCTCATCGTGCTCCGAACGAACAAGATGTTCACTATTCCCATAGGACTCGCGGGCTTGTTGAGTCCGTATGGCAACAACTATGATCTCCTTTTATCCGGAGCCATTCTAGCTACCATACCCGTAATACTGGTATTCATATTCAACCAAAAATATTTTGTTTCTGGTATCACCATTGGTGGAATCAAAGGTTAAGAAAGGAGCAAGGGAATGAATATCATCAAGATAGACACTACAAAGAGAAAGAATACTGTAAGCAGGAACATTTATGGTCATTTTATAGAGCACCTCGGTAGATGCGTATATGACGGTATCTGGGTGGGAGAAAACTCCAGGATCGAACATATACATGGTATCCGGAAAGAAGTGGTAGATGCTTTGAAGAAGGTAAAACCGGCTGTAATCCGCTGGCCAGGTGGATGTTTCGCGGATGAATACCATTGGAAGGATGGTATTGGTCCGAAAGAGAAACGAAAGAAAATCGTAAACACTCACTGGGGTGGTGTGGTAGAAAACAACCATTTCGGCACTCATGAGTTTATGGAGTTCTGTGCGTTGGTTGGAGCGGCGCCCTATATCTGTGGAAATGTGGGAAGTGGCACAGTCAGAGAAATGCAGGAGTGGGTAGAGTACTTGAATGGCCCAGCCGAATCGGAAATGGGCGCACTAAGAATGGCTAATGGACGGAAAGAGCCCTTTGGATTGTATTATTTTGGCGTGGGGAACGAGAACTGGGGTTGCGGCGGTAGGATGCGAGCAGAGTACTATGCGGATCTATATAAACAGTACCAACACTATGTGAAGAAGTATGGCAATTACGAGATATTCAAGATTGCCTGTGGACCGAGAAACGATGATTACTGTTGGACCGAAGTCCTGATGCGAGAAGCTTCCAAATTCATGGATGGTTTGTCGTTACACTACTACACGAGACTTTTTAGTAGCGGGGAAAACAAAACGGAACGAAGGGGAAACGCTGTTGGGTTCGATGAGAACGACTATTTCATGATTCTGAAGAAAGCGTATTACACGAACGAAATCATCCAGGGTCACAAGAAGATCATGGACAAATATGATCCGGAAAAGAGGGTGGCATTGATCGTGGATGAATGGGGAACGTGGTACGACGTGGAAAAAGGCACCCATCCCGATTTCTTGTTTCAACAGAACACGATCCGGGACGCTCTGGTAGCGGGAATCAGCTTGAACATCTTTAATAATCACTCCGACCGGGTGCGGATGGCGAATATTGCTCAAACGGTCAATGTGTTGCAAGCTCTGCTTTTAACGAAGGATGAGATTGTGCTGCGAACTCCCACGTATCATGTGTTCGATATGTATCAATACCACCAGGATGCAACATTGATCGAGACGAGCTATATCTCAGATAAATACGAGTATAACAGGGAAGCGCTGGATGCTATGAGTGTATCTGCCTCCATCAACGATCAGAATAGAGTCCATGTCACGATTACCAATATAGATCCTCGAAAGGCTTTAGAAACGACGATTGAGTTACAAGATGGTTCGATAAAAGAGGTGACTGCAACCATTCTGAAAGGAGACACGATGGATGCCCATAATACTTTTGAGAATCGGGGCCATATCGTACCCAAAACCTATAAAGAATACTCTATTAAACGTAAGAATGAGATCGCGTTCGTATTGCCCCCCCTCTCCGTGTTGGCGATCTCTATTCAGCGCTGAGTAGAGTAGCGTTAAATCTCCATCATGGCTTCAGAGATGCTGTAGGCCCTGTCGCCTAGTTTCTCGATTTTTCGAACTAGATCAATGAAAAGGAGTTCGGTTTTCACGCTGGAACCGCTTTTCAACCGTTTCCGGGCCCGTTTTCGGAGTTGATCTCTCAGTTCATCGATTCGATCCTCAAGGGTTTGAGCCATGGACATTTGTTCTCGGGTGAAGGGCTTTCCGTAATGTTGTTCTACAAAGTGAAGGAACTCACGTACAAGGGAAACATAGGGGATGAGTTGTTCCCGTTCCTTCTTGTCGAAGTGCATTTTCTTCTGAACACTTCTCTGTAAAAGGATTCCCAGCCCGTAACATTCATCCGTCATTTCTTCCAGGTCATCAATGATATGGAGTAGGAGTGGGATTTTTCGTTCAGTCTTAGGGTTGAGGCGCTGTCGGGCACATTCTACGAGGAATCGAGCAATTCCCTCCCGCATCTGGTCTGCATAGGCTTCTTTCTGAGTCAAATCGCTCACCAACCGTTCTACTGCTTCGTAATCCGGGTTTAGGAGAACAGTCTCGAAATGACGGAACATATCTTCCACTAAACCTGCCATCGATCGAATCTCTTTCTCGACCCGCAGAATATTCAACTCGGGCGTATCTTGAAGCGTTGCAGTCGTGTATTCCAACTTGTAAACAGTGGGAGGCGGTTGAAATGGATCGTCTTTGATTATCCAAGAAACTAGGCGAGCGAATTGGTTCATGAAAGGGAAGAAGAGGATGGTATTGAGTATGTTGAACATTGTATGAAGCATGGCAAGATGAGTTGTTATTCCCTTCCCTTCGGGAGGACCTGGAGTAATCGTGTCCACAAGATGAAGGAACGGCTGAAATAGTAGGATAGCCCATACCGAGCCGAACACGTTAAAGAGGGTATGTACGAGAGCGGCTCGCTTGGCATTTGCCTTCGTATGGAATGATGCAAGGATTGCATCGATCGTGGTACCAATATTTGCCCCCAGTATGCAAGCCGCCGATAGTTCATAGCGAAGGTACCCTTGGTGGGCTAAAGTTAAAAAGATAGCCGTAGAAGCACTGGAGGAATGCACGATTACTGTGATGAGCGTTCCTGCGAAAACTCCTATCAAAAGAGAGAGATACCCATGTGCAAGGCTCCCCAGAAAAGTGAATGTATTAGGGTCGACTTTGGGCATGGATCTAGTCAGGAAATCCAAACCGAGAAAGAGGAAACCAAATCCTAGAATCGTTTCTCCCCAGTCTTCTAATCCCCATTTTTTATAAATGTACAGGAAGAATCCAATTCCTATGGCAGGGAGTGCAAGGTGGGAAATCTTCAATTGGAAACCAATGAGGGATACGATCCATGCGGTAACGGTTGTCCCAATGTTGGCCCCAAAAATTACTCCAATAGCTTGAATTAAGGTAAGCAGTCCGGCATTTACAAAGGATACCACCATGACAGTCGTGGCGGATGAAGATTGAATGATAGCGGTAACAAGGAATCCGGTTAAAATAGCGGTAAAACGGGTACCTGTCATGAAGTTTAATGTTTTCTGTAACCGTTCCCCCGCCGCTTTCTGGATCCCTTCGCTTAAGATTTTCATGCCAAAAAGAAAAAGACCAAGGCTACCGACGATGTCCAGCAAACTGTTCAGTATCTGCATGGATGGAATACTACAAGATAAATAGAATTCGAGCAAAGGATTTGACGTACAGATTGATTCGGCGTATTATTCCTTTCTATTCGGGCATATATGCCTAAATGAAATGAAGGAGTACCCAATGAAACGAATCGGTATCGCGCTTCTAATTGCCCTGCTCGTGTGGGCGGTGCTAGGAGCCTGCAAGCCTGCCGAAAAAAAGGCGGCAGCCGCAAAGGAAGAAACCATCAAGATCGGTCATACGGTAGCACTTACGGGGCCGAATGCCACATGGGGGCAGTCAGAGGCCAACGCGTTGAAGATGGCAATCGAAAAGATCAATGCGGCAGGTGGGGTATTAGGCAAGAAGCTAGAAGTAATAGCCTATGATAACCGGGCGGATCGGTTGGAAGCGGTGAACGTGGCCAAACGGTTGATCGAACAAGATAAGGTAGTGGCTATCATCGGGCCGGCTCAGAGCGGGGTTACCAATGCCATCCGTGAAGTGAATAACTCAGCCAAGGTCCCCGTGATCGCTACCACCGCTACCAACCCCAAGGTCACGGTAGGAGATGATGGGAAGGTGGTGCCCTATACGTTCCGGGTTTGCTTCATCGATCCTTTCCAGGGAACGGTCGCGGCGCAATTCGCATTGAAGGACCTAAAGGCCAAGACAGCGGCGGTTCTCTACGATGTGGGTGACGACTATTCTCAGTTCTTGGCAAAATACTTTGTGGAAGCCTTCACCAAAGGCGGGGGAAAGATCACAGCCAATGAAGCTTTCCGTTCCGGGGAATTGGATTTCCGAGCCCAATTGGGAAAGATCAAGACAGGGAAACCGGATGTTCTTTTCATTCCTACCATGCAGAAAGAAGCTGCCCTGGCCGCTAAACAGGCGCGGGACTTAGGGATTACAGCTACCTTCATGGGCGGGGATGGTTGGGCAAGCCCAGACCTGATTGATCTAGCGGGTCCCGCAATCGAGGGCGCCTATTTCGTTAACATCGCTGCCCTGGAAGATCCTGCCATTCAGGATTTTCTTAAGGAGTATAAAGCTCGGTACAACGCGGACCCCGTTCTTCCCAACCCTCTAATGGCCTATGATGCGGCGCTCTGGCTGGCCGACGCCATTAAGCGGGCAGGTTCTACCGACGGGGAAAAGTTGAAAGCCGCCCTGGAGAACACGAAGGATCTTCCCGTGCTGACGGGGAAACTCACCATCGATCCGGCTACCCACAACCCCTTGAACAAGCCGGCAACGATCCAGCAGGTGAAGGATAAAAAGTTCATCTACGTAAAAACCTTTGTAACCACTGATTAAGTTGTACCTGTGTTCATTCAAACTATCATTACCGGCCTGTCCATCGGGAGCGTGTACGCCCTGATGGCGGTCGGCTATTCTTTGGTATTTTCGGTTCTCAATTTCTCTAACTTTGCCCATGGGGCTATCATTACTCTCGGTGCCTACATCGCATGGGCTTTGATGGTACACTACCTGCAAGTCCCCTTCTTGCTAGCTCTCCTCCTATCCATGGGGGGGGCGGGGGCCCTAGCGTTCCTCAACGAACGGATCGCGTACTCTACCCTGCGGCGTAGAAGGGCCCCCTCCTTATACCTGATGATCAGTGCCATGGGTGTAGCGATCAGCCTACAGAACATCCTCTATGCCACTATCGGGGCAAAGCTCTACGCTCTACCCCCTGTGTTTGCCATGGACGTGGTCCATATGGGGGAACTCACCATCAGCAAGATGGATATTTTCGCCTTCGTCTTCTCGGCATTTACCATCGCTATCCTGCACCTGATCTTGGTCCGGACGAAAGTGGGGGTGGCGATTCGCGCGGCAGCCCATGACATGGAGATGGTATCCGTGTTGGGAGTGAACTTAGATGTACTGGTAGGAGTCCTGTTCTTCATTGCGGGTAGCTTGGGAGGGATGGCGGGAGTGTTCATGGGGGTGAAGTACATGGTATACCCCAGCATGGGATGGATCACCAACAAAGCCTACATCGGAGCTGTAATCGGCGGATTAGGTAGTTTGCCAGGAGCGATCGTGGGAGGATTGTTGCTGGGATTACTGGAAGCCCTCGTATCGGTAAGTTCCATAGGGGATACAAGCCTTTCTACGTACCGTGACGTATTCAGCTTTGGGATCCTCGTCATCCTGTTGATCTTCAAGCCCACGGGATTCTTTGGCCGGCACGTGGAGGATAAATTGTGAGCGGTTGCTTTTCTTTAATTCAGGAGGTCTCCCGTGGCTTACCTTGAGGCGATCCTGATAAACGTAGCCATTTACGCGATTGCCACGTTAGGGCTAGCGATTTTTACCGGATACACGGGGTTATTCAGTCTAGGGCATGCGGCCTTCATGGCAGTAGGAGCCTACACGGCCTCCATCCTCACCTACTTCTACAAGGTGCCCTTTTTCTTAGCCTTACTATTAGGGGTGATCCTTTCGGTGTTGGTGAGCTTCGTCATCGGGTACCCTACGTTGCGAGCCCGTCTTCGTTCCGATTATTTCGCCATTGCCACCCTGGGATTCGGAGAGGCAGTGAAGGTGATCCTGGAAAATTTCGATCTTACCCAGGGAGCTCGAGGTTTGCCAGGGATCCAGAAAGTGTCTACCCTGGGGAACACGTTTCTATTGTTAGTATTGGCGGTGATCCTCTGCCGAAATTTCCTTCGAACCACATACGGCCGGAAAATCATCGCCATAGGGCAGGATCCAGTAGCCGCGGAGATGATCGGGATTCCTCTTTTGCAAAACCAGCTCCTATCGTTGGGCATCAGCGCAGGACTGGCTGGTCTTGCGGGAGGACTACTGGCCCATTACACTACCTTCATTCAACCTTCAATCTTCAGCATGGACCTCTCCAGTCTCATTACCGCGGGGGTAGTGTGCGGGGGCATGGGTAGCCTCACGGGGCCCATCACGGCCGTGGCCCTGTTTGTTATCATCCCCGAACTGTTCCGCGGATTCGCCCTTTGGAGGCTCGTATTTTATGGCATGTTGTTGGTGATCATCATCAACTGGCGTCCCAAGGGTCTATTTGGATACGAAGAGTTGAATCGGAAGAACTTGCCAAAACTCTTTTCAATTCTAGGAATTACGTTGGGGCTTTCCCTCTTCATGCCTACGTACCGGTGGGTAATCGAATCCCGTGGATACGAGATTTTTGCCCTTTTCGTGGCCGGGATGACTGTGGGAATTGTGACGGTAGTGTTTGGCTTTCTTGGAAAAGGGCTTTCCCTTGCCCTATCTCCTGTAGCGGAACGGTACCATTCCTTTCGAGGACGGTTTTCGAAAGGGTTGACAGGCTTTGGAAAGGTGGATGCAGACGCGTCCTTCTCCCGAGCGCTTCGGTTAGAAAGCGAGGGGAACGATACCCTATCCCGCACCCATGTTAACGATCAGGCCCCTATCCTCGAAGTGAAAGAGCTGCGAAAGAACTTTGGAGGTGTGGTAGCGGTGGATGGATTGAGCTTCCAGCTACGGGAAGGGGAACTACTGGGGTTGATTGGACCCAATGGATCGGGGAAAACCACTGTCTTTAATCTGATCAGCTCCGTATACCCAGTAGATGGAGGAACGATTCTCTTTCGAGGTAACGACATTACCGAGTGGGGCCCTACCGAAGTAGTGGAAGCGGGAGTCGCTCGAACCTTTCAGAACATCCGGTTGTTCGGTTCCATGACAGTACTGGAAAACGTACAGGCGGCCCTCCATCGGGAAGGTACCTATAGTCTCCTGGAAGGGTTCTTGAGATGGCCGAACAGTGTCCCCAAGGTGGAACGACGGCTTCGGGATGAATCCCTGTACCTCTTATCGATTGTGGGGTTGGAGAAGGAGGCGGACCGAAGGGCTTCCACCTTGCCCTATGGGTTGCAACGTAAGTTGGAGATCGCACGGGCCCTTGCCTTACGGCCTAGGCTTCTTCTCCTCGATGAACCCGCAGCGGGGATGAACCCGCGGGAAGCAACGGAACTGGTGGAATTAATCCAGAAGATCCACCGGGACAAACATCTTTCTATTATTCTAATCGAGCACCACATGGATGTGGTGATGAGTCTATGCCGGCGGATCCTGGTCCTGAACTTTGGACGCTTGATCGCCGAAGGCACTCCCGAACAAATCCAGAAGGATCCGCTCGTTCTACAAGCTTACCTGGGAGAGAAAGCGTATGCTATTGTCCGTTGAGGGGTTGAACGTCTTCTATGGGGAAGCTATCCACGCCCTTCGGGATGTGAGCTTCGGCGTAGAAGAGGGAGAGATCGTTTCTATCATTGGGGCCAACGGGGCGGGGAAATCCACCCTCATGTGGACGTTGGTGGGTTTACTGAAACCAAAGTCTGGAAGGATCCTCATGCGGGGTAAACCCATCCGACCCATCCCACATCTCTCAGTGGCAGCGGGAATCGCTTTAGTACCCGAACGGAGGCGGTTGTTTCCCCATCTTACCGTACGGGAGAACCTGATTCTGGGAGCGTACTTACGGAAGGATCGGAAAGGAGTGGAAGAGGACGCGGAGCTGGTGTACCGGCTGTTTCCCATCCTGAAGGAACGGCTTTCCCAGTACGCCGGTACCCTATCGGGTGGTCAGCAACAGATGTTGGCCATTGGCAGGGCTCTCATGTCCCGACCCAAGGTGCTTCTTCTGGATGAACCCTCATTGGGACTGGCACCTGTCTTGGTGGACCAGGTATTTAAGGCAATCCAGGACATTGCCTCAAGCGGTACCACGATCCTTCTGGTGGAACAGAATGCCTTGGAAGCGTTACAGATCGCCCACCGGGCCTATGTGTTGGAGGTGGGTCGAATCGTGCTGGAAGGGAAGGGAAAGGAACTCCTGGACAATCCTATTGTGCGGGCCGCTTACCTTGGAGTGGCCCAACACACGGAGATCTTATTGGAACGAACGGACAACAAGGTTTAGGGGGAGCCCGTGAATACATCGTCTACGACCGAAGTTGACCCTATAACCGCGTCAGCTTTGAAGATGCCCCAGACTTTGTCTTCGCGCCATCTCATGCCGCAACCGTAATTTTTGGGTAGAATTAAAACTGCATCGGCTTTAGTTGAGTTTTGGATGGCGTAGGGGTTTTTTATTACGTCGTTCCAAAAGTTTTTTAGTGCTTGGAAGTGTTCTTCTTGCATTGTGCCGTAAGGATTGCCGTCGTTCTCGTAGTAGTAATAGCTGCTCTTCTTGCCGTGGTGCGAGGACTTCACCATGTTGAACACCACGCCAGCCGGCTGGGCGCCAACCAGCTTGAGCTCGTTGGCCACTTCCTTCAGGCCCTTCTTCGTGGACACGTTCTGCGCGACCACCAGAAGCATGGTTCCTCCGGCCTTGGTGAACATGGCCG
>CAKZQO010000278.1 GCA_937140905.1 uncultured Spirochaeta sp. | reverse complement strand
CAATTTATCATGGTATATTCTTCGGCAAGGATGGGTAGTACGAATCCCTCTATAGGAAGGTCGGTTGGGAGCATTGATATTGGCAAAATGATTCTTATCCCACAATCGTAGGAAGATTTCGAGATTTTCCCTGATGAAAAGACTCAAGGGATCGAAATAGAAGGGATCTTTGATACTATCCACCGAGAGGGCCAACGCCGGTTTGCCCATTAGAACCGCTTGCCTTGCCGCCGCAGCGGTTCCCGAATAGATAAGATCGGTTCCCAAGTTGGGACCTAGGTTGATTCCCGAAATCACGATATCTGGTGGGGGTATCTTACCGCTCAACAAACCAACGATGACACAATCGGCAGGGGAGCCACTGCAGGAGAACACCCCATCCTCCATTTTCTTCAGTTGTATAGGCCCCTTCAATGTAATTCGATGGGAAGTTCCACTCCGCTCGCCATCGGGCGCTACCACAAATACCGTATGATGGGTCCCGAGTATATTCCTTAAGCTCTGCAATCCTGGGCTCTTAATACCGTCGTCGTTGGTCAATAAGATGTTCATAGAGTTTACAGAATCTGGGCTCCCGAGGAAGGGGTACAGAGAAAGGATACGGCTTTGAATCCAAAGATCCGCTCATACTCCTCCAGATGCTTTTTAAACTCCTCTAAGGCATGTTCATAGAGTAAAGTAATAATACAACCACCGAAACCCGATCCGATCAACTTGGATCCCAGCACTCCTTCGGTTTCCAACGAACGCTTTACCAACCAGTCGATTTCTGGACAGGATACTTCGAAAAGGTCCCGCAGACTCTCATGGGAACGGTTCAGCAATTTGCTCAATCCTAGAAGATTCCCATTTCTCCGAAGGATTTCTTCCGCTTCCTTCACGCGATAGTTTTCTTCCACTATATGAAGGCATCTTCTTCGAATACTTTCCGGGATCAAGCCCATGCTTTCCCGAATATCCCGCGGGGAAAAGTCCCGTAAACTAGCGCCTGGCTTTTTTCGTTGTAGTAATTCCAAACATTTCTCACAATCCTCCCACCGTTGGGATAGTTCTTCTTCCACTACCGATCGAGGAACCTGAGAATTGGTAATGAGAAACTTCACGTTCCCCATGGGAATGGGAACATACTTCCATTCGAGAAACTTTGTGTCTAGTATGATCCCTTGTTTTTCTTTACCCAGAAGCGAAGCGACAATCTGTACATATCCACATTTCTTTTCTAGAAAAGTGCTTTCCGCATAATGAATGAAATCGATCAGTCTTCGGTCCGTCACGGAAAAGTGGAATAAATGCTGCAATCCTACCGCCATTGCGGTCGCCATAGCGGTAGAAGCACCCAATCCGATCCCAGAAGGGATATCTCCCGAAATGGTTACATTCAGCCCCTTGATACCAGAAAAGCCTGCTTCAAGGAATGCTTGGATGACCCCTTTCAAGTAGTTGGCCCAACGATCCTCTTTTTTATACTTTAAATTGATCAAACTGGTACGTTTGCGTTCACCCAAATCCAGCGCATAGAAACGAAGGGAACTATCCTTTCGAGTAGAGATAGCCATGGTAATGGTTCGATCCATGGCGAAAGGCAAGGCAAATCCTCCGGTAGATTCCGTGTGCTCTCCCAAGAGGGTCACTACTCCCGGAGCCTTTGCGATAATATTCGGTGGGTTGCCGTATTCGTCGGAGTGTACAGAAACAAGGTCTTTCATGTATACACAACCCCCTACTATCTATAAAAATAGAATAGTACTATATTAAAGGAAATTCTAAAACAATTCAATGAAAATGTAGGTTCTATGAAGACGGTTCTAACAGTGTTGTCCGGCATTCTGCTTCCGTTAGCCCTTCCCAACGACTACTTTCTCCATGGAAACCCCTGGATCGGAACCTTCTGTTTAGTTCCTTTATTTTTCGCCCTATACCAAACAGAATCTTTGGGTAAAGGGATGCGCCTTTCTGCCCTATTTGGGGGGATTTCCACCTTTCTCTCCAACTACTGGCTCATGTTTTTCAAAGATTACGCGTTTCTAACCATCGGTTCCGTTACATTGGCGTACTGTGGAGTCTATGCAGTGTGGGGTGGTTTCTTTTGGCGTTTCTCTAGACCCCATCCCTACCGCCCATTCTATATGGCAGCAGTTTGGACTCTATTCGAGTTTTTTAAATCCATTGGATACCTTGCCTACCCATGGGGACTTATCGTGTATCCCTTCAATGAATTGCTTCCCCTCCTGCAAATTGCCGATTTGGGGGGTATCTGGCTCCTTTCGTTCCTCTTTTCCTTGGGAAACGCCTTCGTTGCCGAACTTGTGTCAAGTAATATCGTTCGGCCTTCAATGGAGGATCTCCGGTCCGGAGTCTTTCTAGGTGCCACTATCCTTTTATTCCTTGGGTATGGATACTATCGTATGGGGACTTCCATACCCGAGACATCCCGGTTGAGGGTAGTGTTGGTCCAACAGAACATGGATCCATGGGAAATGGGAAAAGAGACAGAAAACCTTCGGATCCTAATGAAGCTCTCCCGAAAAGGGATCCAACAGTTAGAAGGGAACACAAACCTTGTAGTATGGAGTGAATCGAGCCTTCCCCGACCCCTGCAGGAGAACCACCCATTCTACCAGCGAGTACCCCCGGAAGAACCCTTCCTGCAGTTCTTGAAACAGTGGAATGCGTATTTTCTCATTGGGAACCCTGTAGTCCGACGGACGCAGGATCGAAGAGAAGTCCAGAACGGTGTCGTCCTTCTAGATAGCGCTGGAACGATTCTGGACACCTATGGGAAACGCCACCCTGTTCCCATGGCCGAACACATACCTTTCTATGAAGTACCCATCGTGCAAGCTTTCTTCAAGAAGGTGATTGGGCTAGGAGGAATCTGGGCTCTGGGAGATAGAGATACGATCTTCCGGATTACCAGTACAGAGGGAAAGGAGATCCGATTCGGGGCGCCTATTTGTTTCGAAGATGCCTTTCCCTACCTCTGTCGACGATTCATTCTAGCCGGTGCAGATCTATTAATCAACGTTACCAACGACGCTTGGTCCCGAAGAATGTCTGCTCAGGTACAACATTTCGTGGTTGCTCGATTTCGATCCATTGAAATGAAACGGATCTTGATTCGAGCTACCAATGGAGGGGTTACGTGCGTGATAGGCCCCTTTGGAGAAGAAATCGCTTCTTTACCGATGTTCCAGAGCGAAGTCCTTCCCCTAGAGGTGCCCATACGAAAAGAGAGTACCTACACTTTCTATACCCTGTGGGGAGACTGGTTCCCCCTTCTCTTGTTTGCCCTGCTTTTAACCACGCTTCTCGGGAAAAACGACGTTACTCGAAAGAAGAATCCTTTGGGAGAATGATCAATCCTTGATATTATACTTCTTCTTGAAACGATCTACCCGGCCCGCGGTATCTACCAATTTCTGTTTACCGGTGAAAAAGGGATGACATTGCGAACAGATTTCCACCCTTAAATCCCCCACAGTGGTGCGGGTTTCGATTACGTTTCCACAGGCACAAGTTATTTTTGCAGGCACATACTTCGGATGAATATCCGGTTTCATGATCACCTCACTGCTCATTCTATGATTTCACTACATATCCGTTACGGTCGAGGTATTCATCGATCGCAGGAATGCCTCATTATTCTTGGTTTTCTTCATCCTGTCAATCAGGAGCTCTATGATCTCTACATCGTCCATCGGGTTGATTACTTTTCGAAGGATCCACATTTTGTTCAGTTCTTCCTCTGTCAAGAGAAGTTCTTCCTTCCGGGTACCCGATTTCTTGATATTGATCGCAGGGAACAATCTTCGGTCCGCTAGACGGCGATCCAAAATCACTTCCATATTGCCCGTTCCCTTAAACTCTTCGAAGATCACTTCATCCATCCGGCTTCCGGTTTCGATAAGGGCTGTAGCGACGATGGTAAGACTCCCCCCACCCTCTATGTTTCGGGCGGCTCCAAAGAACCGTTTGGGTTTATGGAGGGCATTAGAGTCCACACCACCAGAGAGGATCTTTCCCGAGGTGGGGACCGTCTGGTTATAAGCGCGGGCCAACCTCGTGATAGAGTCCAGAAGAATTACCACGTCCCGCCTGTGCTCTACCAGCCTCTTTGCTTTCTCAAGAACCATCTCGGCTACCTGCACATGCCGAGAGGCTTGTTCGTCGAAGGTGGAAGAAATTACCTCCGCCTTCACGTTTCGCTGCATGTCAGTAACCTCTTCCGGCCGTTCATCTATCAGTAACACGATCAGATACACCTCGGGATGGTTCAAGGTAATGGCGTTTGCGATCTTCTGGAGCAGGATCGTTTTCCCTGTACGGGGAGGAGATACGATCAAGCCTCGTTGCCCTTTTCCAATGGGGCAAAAAAGGTTGATCATCCGGGTGGAAATATCCCCATCAGGAGTTTCCAGGTTGAGTCGTACATTGGGATACAGAGGGGTCAAGTTGTCGAAAGGAATCCGTTGTTGGGCTACGGCTGGGTCATCGAAGTTCACAGTTTCCACCCGTAGCATGGCAAAGAACCGTTCTCCTTCCTTAGGGGGTCGGATCTGCCCATACACCGTATCACCCGTTTTTAGGTTGAACAACCGGATCTGCGAGGGGGAGATGTAAATATCGTCGGGTCCCGGTAGATAACTATTCTGAGGAGACCGGAGGAACCCATACCCGTCGGGAAGGATTTCCAAACTTCCATACGCATAGATAGCTCCGCTCCGTTCTGTATGAGCTTTCAGAATCGAAAAAATCACTTCCTGTTTTTTCAAGGAAAGAAGGTTTTCCTGCGGTACTCCCAAATTGGAGGCCAACTCCCGCAGGTCTTTCATGCTCATGGTAGTTAAGTCATTGATACTGAGGACAGGCGCCCCACTTTCAACCGTACTATTCGTCTGGTGTTCCCGGTTGTTATTGTTCTCCCCGCTTCTATGGGAATGCTTCTTTCGATCGAAAAATCTTCCCTTTCGATTTACCTCTTCACCTTCGCCAACGGCAGACTCAGCCGTTCCTATACTGGCAGGTATGGAGGAGATTTCCTTATCGTATTCATTCACCGGATTTATCGTTTCTTGTAGTTCGACCGTTCCCGTATTTGTGGTTTCCCAATTCTCCTTATCGGGAGTCTCCTTCATCGATTCCTTTATTAACTCTACCCGTATCTTTTTCTTTTTATTGTGTTCTTTCCGGGCCAGTAAAAGAGTTTTTGCTGGATCATTTTCTTGCTTTTCCTCAGGAGGTACTTCCTCACCTACCATTCTCTGATCATTCTCCAGATTGTTCTGCGGTTGGGATTCCAGGTTGGAAGGAAAGGATTTCTGTTCTTCACCGTTGTCGTTCGAGCTCGAACTTAGATCCAACTCATTTTGCCCTTGCTGCGTTGGGGAAGGTATAATCGTCCCATTGTCTCCATTGGTGGGATTCCGTTTTTTACGGAAAATTGCCATGTATTTCTCCGATTAGATTAGGATTTATGTAATATTAGATGCATGAAGCATTGTCCGATTGAATGATCAAAATAGGCCTATATCGGAAAAAACTGTTCTATTCAAATATAGGCATTCAAACGTTCAATGTCAATATCGAACTCCTTGCATACACAGCTCTCAAGAAGTAGTAGGGAAAGCAAGGCTGTTTTCTTACGAATTTCTTGCCTTGTCCCCGTAAACTGGATCCTTTCCACTCGCAGGTAACCGTTAGACCCTGAAAGAGCAATGTATACAGTACCTACGGGCTTTTCTGTCGTGCCCCCCGTTGGCCCCGCAATTCCCGATACTCCGATACCCCATTGGGTGTTCCCCATTCCCATTGCCTGTTGAGCCATGAGGGTAACTGTTTCTCTGGAAACAGCCCCGCTTTCCAAGAGCACCCGCTCGGGTACGCCAAGAAGATGTACTTTTGCCTCGTTGCTATAGGTGATTACCCCTCCCCAGTAGACCTTTGAACTTCCAGGAATATCGGTAAGAAGGGCACCAATCAAGCCGCCCGTGCAGGATTCCGCAGTACTGACCATCTCCTTCCTTTCGATCAGTCGTTTCACCAGATTCTCAATCCAGGGTACATTCCCGAAACGAAGAATTGCCCTAGGAAACTCTCGGTGAAGTTCAGGAAGAAGGTCTCCAGGATCCACTCCTTCCGATCCCTCTTTCCGAATGAATACAGTTCTATCTGCGTAGATCCGGTACTGTGGTTCTGGGAGTTTCCGTTCCTTAAAGAACTCTACAATCCTTTGGGGTGTTAGGAGAATTGAGGTAAACTCAGACATTCTGTATCATCTTCTTCAATTCCTGAAGAGGTAGTGAAAAAATATCAATTCTATCACTTCGTTTGATCATCTCGCATTTTCCTTCGAAGGTCACGCCATCGGCAATCTTTAGTTTGGCCGTGCGAACATTCCCATAGATCTTGCCCGAAGAAAGCATTTCCACCTTTTCAGAAGCTTCGATATTCCCGTACACAACTCCCCCAATGATGATAGAGTTGGCCTTAATTTCTGCCCGCACCACCGCACCCTCTTCGATGAAGAGGAATCCCGAAGATTCGATGGAGCCTTCGAATTTTCCCTGTATCCGTACTGAATGATCGAACTTTAAGATCCCTTTCAGAACCGTATTCTTCCCCAATTTAGAGCGCACAGGATTCTGTTCGGATTCGTAGAAGGGTGCTGCCATGGATCGAAACTCTCCCCTAACTAAAAGTAGATCTATTTTGTTTTCATAACGAAAACGCCATCCCAGTCCTCGGGAGGGGGATTCTGAAGGTAAAATTTACATCGGTCAATGTATACCTTTGAAGGGCCATCCTCTGGATCAATTGCCAATGCCTCCTCGAACGCATGAAGCGCTTTGGCAAAATCCATCATCTTATAGTACCTTCGACCTTCGGCAAATTTTTCCAACACTTTCTGCTTTGCCTCGGTAATCAAAAGCACCTCCCATCTACCCTTTCCCAGATCCCTTGAATGCATCGAACTGCCGCTGGTACCGTTCTTCTAACTCTTTCAACGAAACTTCCTGTTTCCGAAGATCATTTTCATGACCTTGCAACTCGCGGATCCGCATGTCCAGCTCTTCGAACTTGGTTTGGAACTGGGCACACTTCTCCTTGATTTTAAGCAGTAGTTTACCTATCTGTTCTCGATCTTCCAGATCGATCGTTTCCAGTTCCCTAAGCAACCCCTCTATTGGGCGACGAAGCTCTTCGACAGCTGCTCCCAACAAATGATTCACTGACTCTAGCAGGGCTATCCGCCTTTCTCTCTGCAGCATTTGATCGGTAAAATCCTTATGCCTCAACACCGCTTTGATTCTGGCCAAGACTTCGGAAAAATTGAAAGGTTTGGTGATATAGTCTTCCACTCCCAGTTCAAACCCCTCGATCTTATCTTTCACATCATCCATCGCAGAAAACATGATGATAGGGATAGACCGAAACTCTCTGAACTCTTCGTGCTGTTTCAAGATACGGGTAACTTCCCAACCGGAAATCTTCGGCATGATGTTATCCAAGATGATTACATCCGGTTTAAAGGATCGCACTTTCTCTAATGCTTCTTCCCCATCCTCTGCCTTCTCTACTTGAAAACCCAGTTTGGAGAGCATAACGTCGAAAAAATCTAGATTGATCTGTTCATCGTCTACGATTAATATCTTTGACTTTGCCTTCATTTCCTTCGCCTTACCATTCTTTTTGTTGAAAGTACAACACCTGTCCCCAACAGTATCACGGATACCCCTATACAGAGAAAGGCAAACCAATCACCCCATTTAGTATACAGGGTTTGTGTTCCTGTGTAAACCGGAACCTTACCGATCAAAAAACCTTCCGTGTAGGGTTCCAGTATTTGCAAGATCTTTCCATTGGGATCAATCACACAAGTCATTCCTCCATTGGAACACCGTACCACACTTCGCCGGTTCTCCACTGCCCGGAATACCGCTTTGCTCATGTGTTGCATCGCTGCTGCCACATGTCCAGACCAGGAATCATTGGTGAGATTGATGATCACCTCCGCTCCCCTTAAAATAAACTCCCGACTGATATACCCAAAAGAATCTTCGAAGCAAATAGGGGTAGAGAAAGAAACTCCTGCAGCTCGAAATACGGTAAACTCCTTTCCAGGTTCCCAAAAATGTGTATCTGCTTCTTTCAGTTTCTTGTAAAACCAAGGAAAAGTACGCTCATAGGGGAAGTATTCCGTAAAGGGAACCAGATGAGTTTTTCGGTAAATGGATTGTATCTTTCCTTGATCGAACAATACAGCCGCATTGTAATCGACTCGACGCAAATTTCCAAAACGATCCTTTTCCAATCGACCGTCGTCATTACCGAACACGAAGGGTACAGTTTGCTGAGAAAGATAGGTCCTAAGTTCTTGCACAATATCGTAGACATCGGGATCTTCTCGGTACCGTGTGTGCCAATCGATCCCTGGTACAAAGGCGGTTTCGGACCATACGACCAACTCTGGTCCTTCCTTCAAGGCTTCGTTACTCAACCGAATCAAGCGTTCCAGGTTCTGTCGGTACGCCCATACTCCCCCCTTCCATGGATCGATGTTATGCTGGATCAACGCAATCTTCCACTCCCGCGTTGAGGAATAATCGATCCTATGGATCAACCCGTACACCAGCGTCCCTAGCAGCAGAATACCGTATCCAACGCTTTCCTTCCAATGGTTCTTTAGGAAGAGAAAAAATTTACTTCCTTTCCAGCCCGCTTCCTGAAACGCAGCCGCTAAAAAGGCCGAAGGGAATACCACCAACAAGGATACTCCCCACACGCCCGTTAAGGAAGCAATCTGAATAACTGGAAGATACAGGTACTGTGAATACCCCATGATTCCATAGGAGTACCCTAAAAATCCCTTGGTACGAAGATACTCATAGGATATCCAGACTAGGACTTGCACTAGGTAGCCATACTTGGGAAATAACCAGACTGACAAACGCAAAAACGGGAAAGTCAACATCAGGTAGGTAAAGTAGATCATGGGAACGATAAAAATCGCCAATGGGTGAAAGGTAGCTAACCAAAAATTGAACAGGGCATAACAGATAAAACCGTAGAACGCCCCATAAATGGGGGAACGAATCCAGGAAGCTTTTGAAGCTACGTAGAAGGCTGGAATGAGGGAAACATACCCTAGAAACCCAATACCCCAGCGAGATACATATCCAGGGAAGGATAGAGAAAAAAGAAGGGCTGACAGGATCAATAATAAGAAGTCAAAAAGGATATGTTTAAGTTTTGCTGAGGTAGGTAAAGGAACATCAACCTCCGCGGATAGAGCTCTGGATGCCAATCTGCTACCTCAAGGACCAGGTACTTTCTTTCAATTCCTTTCCTGGGCGGAACACCGCTACCCCATGATCTTGCACACGGACGGTTTCTCCCGTTTTAGGATTGCGAGCTTTTTCCCTTCCCTTGCGGGTACGAATTTCAAATGTTCCGAAGCCCCTGAGTTCCACCACGCGGTCTTCGATAAGGGCTTTTTTAACAGCTTCAAAGAACGAGTCGATGACGAAATGGATATCCTTCTTGTTCAACCCAGATTTCAAGGCGATTGATTCTACTATCTCTGCCTTGGTAAGCTTTTTTTTCGTCACTTCAACTCCTTTCTTACTAGCCCCTCTCTGTCCGGAGTTGCACGGTTAATGGTTCATGCTTCCAGGGACTTCAATTTTTCGATCAACCGAGATTTCTTTCGTGCCGCAGTCCGCCTATGAATGATATTCTTCCTTGCTGCAGTATCTAATAATTTTTGGCAAACCCTGTATACCTCGACTGCTTTTTCTTTATTCTTCTCTTCGATCAGTTCTAGAAACTTTCGAATCTCAGATCGGATTCTACTTTTTACCATCCTGTTTCTTAAACGACGGGCTTCGCTTTTCCGTTGACTCTTTTCTGCAGAACCTTTTGCTGCCAAGCTGGCTTCCTCCCTCAAAATAAGCTCTTGAACATTTTGGACGTTAACAGATAACTGTTTGTATGTCAATAGTTAAAAAAAATCCACTCCTTCTTCCAGAGTGGATCCACCAAACGCAAAACCTGCCAAGTTACTTAAAGTCCCGGGGTCTGCGTTCCTGTCGATGACATTTCTCGCACTCGGCCATATTTCGTACCTTACCACTGGAGAAGATAGTTTTCATCTTGATTTCTCCACCGCAGGGGCAATAGAACCGTTGGGTAAGGGATGCAGTACGAGCGTTTTTACTAATCTGACCCATTCGATCATACCTCCATCAGAATGACTGAATAAAAAATACCGGTTTTCTAGTCCCTCTGTCAACTCACCTATGCCGCAGTGCGTCTATTCTGTATGATACTCTAGTAAGGTGTGCACAGGCAGAGTCCCCAATTTTTCCCGGAATCTTAAAAAGGGCAATCCAACTACGGAGACCACTCCTACAACCCGGGAACCAGCTTCTTCAATGAGCGAAATGGCAGCTTTTAAGGTGCCTCCCGTTGCAATAAGATCATCTACCAGTACTATCCGAAACTCGGGTCGAACATCCTCTCTATGTACTTCGATCGTATCTGTTCCATACTCCAGATTGAAGGTTTTCGAAATTGTTTTTCCAGGCAGTTTTCCTTTCTTCCGAACAAGGATCAAGGGGATCCCCAACTGTTGGGCCAACGGTGCGGCAAACAGGAACCCTCTTGCTTCGATTGCCGCTAGGGCATTCCCCTCTAAGCGTATCACTTGTTCCTTTAAAGCCTGCAGACATTCTTGGTACACCGAAGGATTCATCAAAATTCCTGTAAGATCGTAGAATAGAATACCCGGTTTTGGAAAATCGGGTACTTTTCGAATCGCCCGGTCCAATCGCTCCTGGATAGTTCCTCTCTTCGTTTCCATGAACCAAACCTCGTCGTTTCCTAAGTATTATTCCAACAGTCCTTGAAGCCAGGTTTCCACTATTTTATCCCTGGTATCTTCCTTTACAATTAAGGATGGACGAACCAATTCCAATTCCGAATCCTGTACCATTCTCCGGAGGGCCTCGATCCCTGCTGAGGAGGTAGAAAACAAAGCTCCTTTCCGACCTGCAAAATTTACTCCTTGAAAAGAGCGATACAGTTCTTTGTAGGAACTATTCGGTAGAGAGATGCCGTCTTCAGCTCCGAAGAGCATAAAATCCACCGGGGTTAAATCAGGTATCCTCACCTGCGCTGCGAGTTTCATCGTGATCTTACAGCCCCATTGAGTCAATATTCTTTCCAGGATACGGGCAGTTCGAAGGATGTCCGGATTTTCGGTATATACGATACAAACCTTCTTTGGCGATAAAGCCATGTAGAAATGGTAGTATGAATCCCCCCCCTTGTCAACGATACCGGCTATTTCAGATTTTATACCCTCTCTTAAACTCTGGGACTCGGGCAAAGGCAGTTTCCGAAAGGGGGGTCCGGATCCCTCGTTTTAATAGCTCGCTTCCCAATCCTGCCACCATAATGGCATTATCAGTGCAAAGCTCCATCGAAGGGAAAACAACCTCTAGATCTTTCCGATCGGACAGGGTTTTACGAAGGTAAGAGTTGGCTGCTACTCCTCCTCCCACTACAATCCTCGTAATGGAAAAATCTTCCACTGCAGCAAACAGGCGTTTCAACAGGAAATCAATGGCAGCTTTTTGAAAGGAAGCTGCGATATTGGCAAGAGTAGCTTCGTGACCGGGATTGCGAAACTGTTCCAATTGATTAATCACAGCCGTTTTGAGACCAGAATACGAGATATCGTACCGATGTTGTCCCTTATGTAAGGAAGGATCCGGAAACCTGAATGCCTCTGGGTCTCCTTCCCGGGACAACCTGTCTATCGCCACTCCACCCGGAAACCCTAGATGATAGAACTTAGCTACCTTATCAAAAGCCTCTCCACACGCGTCATCTATAGTACTTCCAATGACTTCCAAATCATCAAAATCCCGAACAATAGCCAAGAGGGTGTGACCACCAGAAACCAATAATCCTATATAGGGATACGGGATGTCCCTCTCTATATGGGGGGCATAGAGATGTGCCCGAACGTGATCAACCGCCACTAGGGGTATGTCTAGCGCATACGATAGGGCTTTCCCAAAGGTGAATCCGACCAGCAAGGCTCCTAAGAGTCCGGGCCGATTGGTGGCGGCAATAGCCGTAAGGTTCGCGGGGGACACCCCAGCTTTCTGTAACGTTTCTCTATAGATGGGAAGGATCCATTTCAGATGCGTTCGGGATGCCAACTCAGGTACTACCCCATAGTAGGGGCTATGAACACTCACCTGAGAAGCCACCACACTACTGAGTACCTTTTTACCATCCTGTAGAACAGCCATTGCGCATTCATCACAGGAGGTTTCGATTCCAAGAACAATCATGAATCAATTATACACATAAGCGAGCAGTTCGGGAGCCTGTTCCTTCAGTTTGCGGAGAGCCCGGATTTCTATCTGACGGACCGTTTCAGGAGAGATAGATAATTTGGAGCTGATTTTCTTAAGAGTATACCGTCTACCCCCCAGAAAAGCGAAGCGATACATGAGTACTTTTCTTTCTTTTTCGAAGAGTCTTTTCAGACAACGAATCGTGTCTTCCCGCATAATTTTTTTCAGGAACACAGACTCGGGGCTGTAAGTATAATCTTCCAATAGGTCATGGAGATTACAACTATCCTCATGCATTTCGCTATCAAGTGAAACTACCGTACCCGATAAGCTCAGGATATCCTGAACCTCATGGGTCTTCATTCTGATATGATCGGCAATCTCCTCTATAGAGGGTTCTCGCATGAAATCTTGACTTAAATCCAAATAGGTTTTTTGTATTTTTCTGAGAGCATCTTCCTTACGATGAGGTAAACGGATAGATCTTCGCTTGTTGGAAAGGGCACGAGTAATAGATTGTTTGATCCACCAGGAAGCATACGTACTGAACCGAACATTCTTCCGGTAATCGAACTTTTTAACGGCTTTTAACAGCCCAATATTCCCTTCCTGAATAAGATCCATCAGCGGCACATCGGGACAAATGTACGACTTGGCAATCTTTACAACCAGCTTTAGGTTGGACTCAACGAGTTTTTGACAGGCCGCCTGATCTCCCTTGATAATTCGGCGAGAAAGCTCCTGTTCTTCCTCGAAGGTCAGAACTGGGAAATCCTTAATGCGGGCAAAGTAAGATCTTAGAATATCTTCTTGTGTTAATGGAACTGCTTCTTTATCGACCCTTTTCATAGCAATAAATAATAATGCAATAAATATACCAACTAGTTTTAGTTTTTCTTGTTTATTTGTAATTGTTTGTATAGTAAGTAATTAATTATAATATAGGTATTCAGTAAAGAATAGTGGGAGATCAAGTGTATGATTTTTTATACAACTATTCATTCTTAATTGAAGGGGTCGAGAGTTGCTTGAAGAGTATATCCGCTATTCCTAAGGAACCCCTCCTCGACATGATCTTCGCATATTCAGTATACAACATATCTTCGAAAATTTCTTCCCCCAATGTGCGTTCCAACAGTTCTGTTTTCGGAACAGTCTTTCTCATTCCATCCAGCATCTGCTTGATGAAGATGGCTTCAAAATCCTGACAGGCTTCCTTCAATTTTTTTGTATCCTTCGCCGTTTGAGTTTGCCTTTGGAGCCGATTGAGGGTTTCTATCTCCGTTGTTTTTTGGGCCAAAGGAACCTTTGACTTATCTAGGGGAAGATCGATGGTACTCATACTTCATTATCTCATTATCGTTTCAAGTTTGCCGCAATGCCTAGCATTGTATCGGAGGTTTGTATGGCCTTAGAATTAAACTCGTACGCTCTCTGGGCTACGATCATATTCACCATTTCCTGTACAATGGAAACGTTCGACATTTCGAGAAACCGATGGATCGTCTTTCCCATTCCATCGAATCCGGGCCGGCCCTGGATAGGGTCTCCTGAAGCTGCCGATACCTTGAACAGGTTTTCTCCAATCGCTTGTAGTCCAGTAGGATTGATGAATCTATACAGCTCTAGCTGTCCAACTGTTATGGGATCATCGTTCCCCGGAACCTTTACCGTTACCCTCCCATCCTGAGAAATGGAGAGGGTCTCCCGGATGAACCCCTCCGGTAATATAATCTCGGGCATCAATCGATATCCATTCGAAGTAACGAGTTGTCCATTGGAATCGATCTTAAACGCTCCATCTCGCGTGTATCCATAGGTACCATCGTAGAGAAGAACCCGAAAAAACCCCTCCCCTTCGATAGCAATATCCGTTACGTTCCCCGTGTTCTGCAACGAACCCTGGGTGAATACTTTTTGGGTCGCTGCCACCTTTACTCCGTGTCCTACTTGCACTCCCGTAGGAACAAGGGTCACCTCTGTAGCTGGTGTACCTGCCACTCTCCGGGTTTGATAGAGGAGGTCCTCGAAATCGGCCCGGTTTTTCTTGAACCCTGTGGTATTTACGTTGGAAAGGTTATTGGCGATCGTGTCTATATTAAACTGTTGTCCGGTCATCCCAGACGCAGCGGTCCACAAAGATCTTACCATACTCTCTATCTCCTTCCCCTAGGAATGCCATTAAGCACGTAACACTTCATTGACCAATCGTCCCAATAAGGTGTCGTGGGTTTGAATGGACTTTTGATTCGCTTCGTACGCCCGGTTTACCTCGATCATCCGCACCATCTCGGTCACGGGATTTACATTCGAGGCCTCGAGGAACCCTTGATGGACCTTAGGTCTTCTATCTCGTTCAATTACAAGAGCGCTTCCGGATTCTTCCGTGTCCTTCCACATGGAAGATCCCTGTTTTCGGAGGTACCTAGGACGTTGGAATCGAACGATTTTCAAGGTATCCAGTTTTTCCGTTTGATCCCATTCATTTTCAGAACGGGATACCAATCGATGATCATTGGGAACAAAACGTCGATTCACGAACACGTTCCCATTTTGGTCTACCACGAAGTTGTTTTCTTTGACTTTGATGGGACCCTTTTCTCCCAATACCGGGTACCCTTCTTTGGTAACTAGAAGACTCTCTGGACCAAGAACGAACGAACCGTTTCGGGTGTATCGTTCTCCATCTGGAGTAAGAACAGTGAAAAAACCCTCCCCTTCCAGGGCGAAATCAAAATCGCTCCCTGTTTCTTTGAAGGCACCCTGGGTAAACTCCGTGTATACCTCGTTAGTCTCTACTCCTGTACCCAATTTGCCCACAATAGGCGCGATATCGATGGATCCCATGGGAATACGTTTTACCCCATCGTCATCCATTCTACGCATCAACAGTTCTGGAAAGGCTTTGAACACAACCGTATCCCGTTTATATCCCGTAAGATCCGTATTGGCGAGGTTGTTGGAAACCGCATCCATACGGTTCCACTCTGCTACCATTCCACTCGCACCAATGTAAAGACCTCGAATCATTTCAACTCCTTCAAGTCATTCCTAGTATCGGTGTCTAGAAAAAATCCTTAATGGAAGGTAAAGGGGAAAGATATATACAGTTCCACGTAGGAAATACCGATATTGACAATAAACAATACTTAATATAATTTATAGAATGTTGGATTTTTGTGCATAAAAAGAATCATATACCAGTCTATCATAAGAACCAAACCCATAAAAAACCTCGAAATAATGTGGAAAGCCTTCGAAAAGTGAAGGAAATTGATACTGATCCACTAGCCCTCTATTTGAAACAGATTTCTCAGTACCCCTTATTAACAATAGAAGAAGAGCAACAGATAGGGGAACGTATTCAGAGCCTTCGTAAAGAGCTAGGTGAACTGCGAAAAAAAGCCCAAACTGAGCCTCGGGAAAAGGAGAGGATCGAACAAGAGATACGAAGAGTGGAAGAAGAGCTACGAACACAAAAGAATCGTATGATCAATTCAAACCTCAGATTGGTAGTCTCCATTGCAAAGAAGTACCAACACAGAGGGCTATCCCTTCTCGATTTGATCGACGAGGGCAATATTGGTTTGATCGAGGCAGTAGAACGGTTCGATTATACGAAGGGGTGTCGCTTTTCTACCTATGGAACCTGGTGGATTCGTCAAGCGATTATTAAAAGTCTAGCCGATAAGGGTAGGGTCATACGGATCCCTATCCATATGCTGAACACCATCAAGAAATGTTATTTCATTGCCAAGAATCTCACCCAGGAATTAGGAAGAGACCCGAATTCTAGCGAATTGTCGGAATACATGAACATTTCTAAAGAAAAGGTAAGTGCCATCATGCAGCTTACCCAAGAAACAGCTTCATTAGATACGACAGTAGACGATGACAATTTAACTCGCCTATCCGACCTAATTCGGGACGATGGGAACGCAGAACCCTTCGAATCGGTTTTCCATCTGACCATTCAGGACACGTTGACGGAAGTACTGAAACAGTTGAGTGAACGGGAGATGCGGATCATCCAGTTACGGTTCGGTCTCGATGGCGAAGGGCCTCTTACCCTGGAGGAAACGGGTAAACTTTTAGGAATCACTCGGGAACGGGTGAGGCAAATACAGGAAAAGGCCATTTCGAAACTACGGTTATTCTCCCGTATCCAGGATTTCCATCGATACTACTAATTATTCGGGAAGAATCGATTATCCAACCCCATGCATTTCGAGAATCGCTTGTACGATATGGTACATATGCTGGTCTATCCGATGGAGATGATTTAGAAGGTCCATGTGGATTTCCGTTGTTTCTAGTGAGGGCTGAATGCCCACGTTTAACCGTTCGAAATGTTTCCTTCTAAGGGTAGTCTGGAGTTCCCAGCTCTTTTCTGCTAGTCGACTTAACTTCTTTGCCTCTTCTAGGTCATCCTTCTCGAATACTGTCATTACCTGAGTGAAATTATGCCTCACCATCTTGAATAGTTCATTCACCTCCTCCATCCCCTCATCGGAGAACTGGAGTCCCTTTTTCAACAGTTTCTTGGCCCGGTCCTGAACGTTCTTGTCGATCACATCCGCCAGGTTTTCTAGCTCGTTCACAATGAAGAGATAGCCTACCTGAGTTCGGCTTTCCTGATCGGTAAGGGGTTGCTTGGAGATCTTTGTTAAATACAGTACGATTTCCCTCCGTAGGTAGTCCAACTGTTTGTCATCGGATTTGATTTGAGCACACAGGTCTCGATCCCTATGATTAAAAATATTCTGACTGGTAGACAACATTCGTTCAATGATGGGAGCCATGCGTAAAATTTCTTTTTTGGCTTGGATCAATGCAATGGTTGGTTCGGTAAGGATTGAATCGTTCAAATACTGGACTCCAAACTCTTCTTTCGGAGGCAAAGGGGGAACGAATCGGTTAAATACTTTAACGATCCAAGGGAGGAGGGGTATTACAACTATATGGTTTATCACGGGCATCAAGGTATGGGCCATCGCTATTTGACGTGGCAGGTTGTTCATTGTGCCAGTGATCAGGTAGGTAATTTGTTTTGCCAAAAAAATGTACAGATTCTCGCCTCCATACGGAATATGGAGGAGAATGTACGCAATAAAGACTCCAATCGTTTGAAACACCACATGGATATAGGCGGTGCGTTTGGCTTCCCGGTTTAACGTCAAGCTTCCCAAGATGGCGGTTATGCAGGTGCCGATGGAAGCGCCTAGATTGATGGGAACTGCCTGGTACAGGTTGATGGAACCAGCAATAGCCATGGCGATCACGATTCCGGAGGTAGCTCCAGAGGACTGGATGATCATCGTGAACACCAAGCCTAACAGGATTCCTAATTCAGGGGTTTCAACAGCCTTCATGGCATTCAAAAAAGGTTGATAGCCCCTTAAGGGCTCCATGGCACTGGACATCATCTCCATACCGAGAAAGAGGAATCCAAATCCTAAGAGAGTATTAGCAGCAGATTTCCGTCTTTTGGAAGATACGATAAGGTATGCGAAGAACCCACCCGCGATGAAGAGGGTAGCCAGTTTCGTTATTTTAGGAAACGCAAACAATTGTCCGAGGAAGGTAGACCCTAATTCAGCGCCAAGGGTGATGGCTAAACTCTGTTGGAAGGTCAGGAGTCCCGAACCTACCAGCATGGCTTCCAGCACAGTAGTAGCCGAGGAAGATTGATTGAGGATGGTGACTCCTAAGCCCGTTAGGTATCCTCTGACTTTATTTCTAGTGAGGTGGAGCATGACCTTGCGGAGCTTGTCGCCGGCAAAGGCGGTGATGTTGTTGTTCATCATCACCATTCCGAAGAGGAATACCGCCAGTCCTCCTACCAGGTCAAACAAATTATACGCAGTCAACTTTTTCCCTACGTTGCAAACGTTTTACTTTTTCAACAGAAAAAACTGGGCGATGGCAGGTTTGAACTGCCGACTTCTACCGTGTGAAGGTAGCACTCTCCCGCTGAGTTAATCGCCCTTGAGCGCCCGATGGGAGTCGAACCCACATCTTCAGCTTGGAAGGCTGAGGTAATAGCCGTTATACGACAGGCGCATGTTCATAATGTATATACCAAAACTGCATACAAGTTGTCAAGATTCCTACTTTCCTGTATAGTCGGTGCATGGGCATTAGAGGCGAATTGTTCTCTACACACGTGCACTCACAGTCGGAAAAGCGAACCTACTTTTTCAACATCAAAGAAAATCGAAATGGGGATATTTTCCTCAATATCGTGGAAAGCAAGAAGCATGGGGAAACCGATTTCGAAAGACATCAAATCGTAGTGTTCAAGGAAGATCTGGAAGCCTTCGTCAGAGCTTTCCAACTTGCTACAGACTTCATGAAGCGTAAATCAAGCGGAAACTCTTCCTATGGATCGGGGAAGGCCCCCACTTCCTGAGAGCTTCCCGATGAGCTTTGGTAGGGTATCCCTTATGGTGTTCGAATCCATACTGAGGATATACCCGGGCCCATTGAATCATCAGATCGTCCCGGTAAATCTTTGCCAGAATAGAAGCAGCCATAATTTCAGGTATTTTTGTATCGCCCCGTACGATCGCTTCACAGCACAAGGAGACTTCCGGCACAAATAATCCATCCACCAGTACTCGGTCGGGAGGAAATGGGAGGCCTTCGATAGCTCGCTTCATCGCTAGGAGAGAGGCTCTAAGAATGTTGTAAGCGTCGATTTCTTCGGGAGAAGCTTCTCCTATGCACCAGTAGGATTTTTCCTTGATCAAGGCGCACAAAGATCTTCGATCCTTATCGGACAGGGCTTTGGAATCGTTTAGTTTCTCTAGTGGGAAAGGATCAGTC
>CAKZQO010000277.1 GCA_937140905.1 uncultured Spirochaeta sp. | reverse complement strand
CCGATACGGGAGATCCTTTGAAAGAACCGATATTAGTGAAAACAGACACAGAAACTACCAAAATTACTCGGGCTCTCACGAAGGAAGAAATTGTACAGATCCATCCCAATTCGGTGCAGATTTCTAATTGACAGTCCTTCCATTACGGGCTACTTTTTACCCCTATCAATCAAAGATTCTATACATGAGGGGCGTGTATGGTGTTTCCTAAAGAATTGCAGCCTTTGCTATACACCTCCGATCCGGGGCAAATACTTACCATCCTAGATGCTTTGGAGTCCGTTACCAATGGAATGGAAAATCCCGGATTGTTGGAACAAATCAAAGGGATCCCCATGGATTCCCCGCTAAGACCCTACGTTGATCTCATCTTTGCCTTGCAAGCTTTCTACAGGAACGATCCAAAAACAGTGAGTCAATTCCTGGATGCAATTTCTGATTCCACTCCACCTGCTCGATTGAAACCTCTTCTCTCTTTCCTGGCTGGGCTCTCTAAAGATCCACCCGAAGGTATAGTGGAGAAGGAAATAGTAAAGGCCATTCAGAATCGGAAAAGCCATCTTGAAACTGCGTTGGAAGAGGCGGAACTCTTTCTAAAGCAGAATCAGGAAGAATCCTTTTCCGACAGCATCGCATACCTCATTCGGGAACTTTATGGAAAATTCCCCGAATCTTCCAAACAACTTGCCCTGTGGGCACTGGAAAAAACTCAGGAAAAAGGATGGGAAGGAAGCTTACTGGACGGACATTTAAAGATGATTTTTGGAGAACTAGAAGCCAACCGCTTGAAGGCAGTGTCGTTCCTTCTCTCGGGTCAACCGGGAGCTTTTCAAGCTTGGTCCTCATTTCTTATGAAGCTTCTCCTCACAGCGCCAAAAAACGAACAAATAGTCGAAGCTTCTTTACTGATATGGATCTATACGGCCATGCAGGAGAAGGTAGACCTTCAACGAGTGAAAGGTATCCACGATATTCTGGCGAAAAACTACCCTACCCTAACGGAAAAGTACCAGAAGGTACTGAACGAACTCACTGCTTCGCCAGGCAAAGTGTCGGCTCCTACACCCCCCAACTTCCCTGTTCGAAAAAAAGGTTCCATTGTACAGTTGGAACTCTTTCCTTTTTGATATGCCTACCGAGGAGCGTGCGATGAAAGGCGATCTTATGGAAAAAGTTATCGAAGGGATAAAAGGAACCTCCTATCCTCTTGAGGGTGAATTGGAACAACAGGTGCGGAAACTCCTTTCTCCCCATCCCTTTGAATCTCTATCAGAACTTACATACATCCTAAAACCTAGACCCCCTTACCTAGGACCGGGAATCTGGCTTCGGGCTATTGGATCAACTCAAAAAGGAGAAGACCATGCATGAGGTAGTAGTAACCCTTCAAAACGGAATGAAAATTGCTATTCCCTATGGAACCCCGGTTGGGACTCTAATGACCCATTTCTGTGAGGAATCCAAAACCTGTCCTGTAGTAGCCTGCTATGTGAACAATGAGCTCACCAGTCTTTCCTATAAGTTAAAATTCAACGCTACGATACTGCCTGTAACCCTCGACACTCCCGTAGGAGTGATCGTGTACAGGCGTTCCCTCTGTTTCCTATTGACCGTTGCGGCTAGAGAACTATTTCCGGGCAAAACCCTAACCATAGGGAATTCGATCTCGGATGGATACTTCTATTTCTTTCCCGAACAAGATTCTGTGCCTCCGGAAGAACTTTCCGCTCTAGAGGAAAGAATGAGGGAAATTGTAGACTTGGATGTACCTATTCGCCGTACTGTCATGTCGTATCACGACGCCCTTCAGTACTTTACCCAGAACGATCAGGAAGCTACAGCCGAGCTTCTGGAAACCCGAAACGAGATGAAGATCCCTGTGCACGAATGCCGGAATTTCTTGGACCTAGCGCATGGTCCTCTGGTTCCCTCTACCGGATATTTGAAGCATTTTCTCCTTCAACCCTACGAAACTGGTTTCATCCTCCGCTTTCCCAAACCAGGACAAACGCCAGGACTATTCGATCCCTTCAAGGATAGCCCTCTCCTATTTTCCATTTATCGAGAATACAAGAACTGGGGAAAAGTACTGAACGTTGCCACCGTTGGACAATTGAACAAGATCATCTCGTCTAATGGGATCCAAGAGTTCATTCGGGTAGCGGAAGCTTTACACAACAAGAAGATTTCTCAGATAGCTGACCGGATTGGGGAACGAAGAGATCAGGTTAAGGTGATTCTGATTGCGGGTCCTTCTTCCTCTGGAAAGACTACATTCACGAAGAAACTCGCCATAGAGCTCCGCGTCCTTGGGTTTTCCCCGGTAATGGTGTCATTGGACGATTACTTTGTTCCGCGGGAAAGAACTCCCAAGGACGAAGAGGGCAACTACGATTTCGAGGCTCTCGAAGCAATCGATATTCCCCTTTTGAATGAACATCTCCTCGATCTCTTCCATGGAAAAGAAGTAGAGGTGCCCATTTTCGATTTTAAAACGGGGAGTCGCAAAGAAAAAGGACGAACCTTGAAGATCCCTTCCAATGGCATCCTCCTGATGGAAGGAATCCATGGATTGAACGATCGACTTACTCCTCAAATCGATCCCGCCTGGAAGTTCAAGATCTATGTTTCTGCTCTGACCCAGTTGAACATCGATGAACACACCCGGATCCCCACTACGGATAACCGCCTCATTCGAAGGATCGTGCGAGACTACCAGTTCCGGGGACACTCCGCGTACAAAACGTTGACTATGTGGCCTTCCGTGCGGAGAGGGGAAGATCGGAACATTTTTCCTTTCCAAGAATCCGCCGATGCAGCCTTCAATTCCGCATTAGATTACGAATTGGGGGTCTTGAAACCTATTGCGGAACCCATTTTGAAGGCTGTCAAACCCCACCATGAAGTGTACTCCGAAGCGATACGGCTCCTTTCCTTTTTAAACAACTTTCTACCCATCCCAGTGAAGTTCGTTCCAGAAACCTCGATCCTTCGTGAATTCGTTGGAGATAGTGGCTTTAAGTATTAGGGAATTCGGGAAACAAGGTGTTCCAGGATCCTTTGTACGTTGGATCCTTCAAAGCATCCCTCAGAAAGGTAAGATACTGGAGACGGGGGATATTTCTAGCACCAAACCTTGCGAGATGGTTTGTGTACACCTGACTGTCAATCAACCGGAACCCTTTCCTGTGCAAAAACCTCACCAACACTACCAATCCTGCCTTCGACGCGTTGGGTTCCCAACTGAACATCGACTCTCCAAAGAACGCACTTCCAAGGGATACCCCATACAAACCGCCCACTAGGTTCTTTTCCTTGTACACTTCCAATGAGTGAGCGTATCCTAAACGATGAAGCTCTGTGTAAGCATCGATCATTTCATCGGTAATCCAGGTACCGTCCTGATTCGGGCGAGGGGTTCGGGAACAGGCAGTAATCACATCGAGGAATCGAGTATCCAACGTGAAGGTGAAGAGCCCTTTTCTGAGGATTCTTTCCAGGGATTGAGGCACATGGAGTTCTTCTGGAAAAAGGACGAACCGTGGATCCGGACTCCACCAGAGGATGGGAGAATCCTCCGAATACCAGGGGAATATCCCCTGGGAATACGCGGACAAGAGCATACCGGGAGATAGGTTGCCCCCCATCGCCACAATCCCCTCCCTAGTCGCAGTGAGGGGGGAAGGGAATTGGAAGGTCTCATCCTCTTTTAGGTATGGAAACGAAATTTCTTTCTTTCGTCGACTCATATCGAAGGGGAATCAGGATAGTGGGGTGAACACGAGGTTACCATCCGCGAGAGAGATTCGTACCCCTCCACCCTCCTTCAAGCTCCCGAATAGGACTTCATCGATAAAGTAGGACTTTACCTTTTCCTCCACGATCCGAGAAATGTTCCTTGCTCCGAATTCCTTGGAATATCCAAGATCCAGGAGAAAATCCACCACCTCTTCGTCGACCTTCAGCTCGATGTTCTTTTCGGCCAATTGTTCCTGGAAGATCTTCAACTCCTTCCATACGATTTCCCGTACGACCGGACGGTCCAATCCACGGAACACCACCACTTTGTCCAGACGATTCCTAAACTCTGGACTGAAAGTTCTTTCCACTGCATCGGAAACCACGGTTTCGTTGAGAATTCGGTCCCCGAATCCAATGAGGGGTTTGCCGATCTCCCTTGCTCCCGCATTGGAGGTCATGATAAGAATCACGTTTCGGAAATCGGCCTTCTTCCCGCTGTTATCTGTGAGAGTGGCATAATCCATTATCTGCAACAACACATTGAAGATATCCTGATGAGCCTTTTCTATTTCGTCCAATAGGAGGACCGCATGGGGAGTTTTCCGAATCGCCTCGGATAGAAGGCCTCCTTCCTCATATCCTACATACCCGGGTGGAGATCCGATCAGCCTCGAAACGGTATGGCGCTCCTGGTACTCACTCATGTCGAAACGAATCAGGGTAATCCCCAGAATATCTGCCAAACTTTTAGCAAGCTCGGTTTTACCCACCCCCGTGGGACCTACGAAGAGGAAGGACGCGATAGGTTTGTTGGGATTCCTGAATCCAGCTCTAGATCGCTTAACCGCTTCTGTTACCGCGACCAAAGCCTCGTCTTGACCAAAGATCCGCTTTTTCAATTCCGGCAATAGACTCTTCAACCGATCCCGCTCCGAATAGGAAACGCTCCGCTCCGGGACCTTGGCGATCTTTGCCACGACCTTTTCGACATCCGCTTCGGTTACCTCAGGGATCACCGTTTCCTGCCCTTCCCGATACGTATTCATCCGCATCCAGGCACCCGCTTCGTCCATCACATCGATCGCTTTATCGGGAAGAAACCGATCGTTGATCAGTTTAGCGGACAATTCTACGGCAGCCCGAAGAGCTTCTTTCGTGTACTTCACCTTGTGATGGGCTTCGTACTTTTCCTGCAGACCCTCCAGGATCTTCACCGTATCCTCTATAGAAGGTTCCGGCACTTCGATTTTCTGGAATCTTCGAGCTAGAGCCCGATCCTTCTCAAAGAACTTTCGATATTCCTCGTATGTGGTAGATCCAATACATCGAAGGGTTCCCGATTGAAGGGCAGGTTTCAAAAGGTTGGACGCGTCCATCGCGCCTCCTGAAACGGCTCCTGCTCCCACGATCGTGTGGATCTCGTCGATAAAGAGGATCACTTTTTCTTCCTGCTGTAGGCGGGAAATCACGGCCTTCATCCGTTCCTCGAAGTCCCCCCGGTATCGGGTTCCCGCAATCATCGCTCCCATATCAAGGGCAAAGATTCGATATCCCTTTAAAATGTCGGGAACCTTTCCTTCCACGATCCTACTAGCTAACCCTTCGGTAATGGCGGTCTTCCCTACTCCCGGCTCTCCAACCAAAATTGGGTTGTTCTTTAAGCGTCGAACCAGTACCTGAATCGTTCGTTCCAGGATATCTTCCCTTCCAATCAAGGGTTCCAACTTTCCCTGTGCCGCTAGCGCTGTGAGTTCTACGGTAAAATCCTTCAGGATGTCCCGCTTTAAGGATGGACTGCTACGAGAGCTCTGCTGATTCCGATCCCCAACCCCTCCCTCTTCCAACGATTCTTCCTCTTCCCTCTCACCTTCACTATTCTCAGAAAGGGTTTTTCCTTTACCTTGATAGGAACCATGAGAGACTACCTCGAGAAGCACCAGTCTCTCCAGTCCAGCTTTTTTCAGCAGATAGGATCCGTAGGATTGTTCTTCATCGTAGAGGGATACTAGCACATCCCCAATATCCACTTCACCCTTACTGGAAAACTCCGTATGAAGGATAGCTCGCTCCAACACATGTTGGAATCCTAACGACTGAATAGGCTCTTTTTTCTTTGTCTTGGGAATCTTGTCGTTCAGATAGGAGTCCACTTCTTCCCGGATGGCATCCGGTTCCAACCCGCATTCAAATAGAATCGTACGGGCTCCATCGAAATGTAGAGCCGCAAACAGTACATGCTCAGCCGTTAAATACTCATGATTCCGCTGCTTGGCCTCCTGATAAGCCGCGTTGAGAATGTCCTGCAATTCTTGGTTGATGGTCATAATCCTTTACGCCTTCTCTACCGTACACTTCAAGGGGAACTCCTTGGCCTTTGCCAGTTGCCTTACCTGATACGCTTTTGTCGCAGCAATGTCGTACGGATAGACGCCAATAGTACCCTTCCCTTTTCGGTGTACATCCAGCATGATCTTGGTAGCTTCCGCAGCACTCTTGTTGAACACGGTCATGATCACACTGACCACGAACTCCTGCGTGGTGTAATGATCATTGTGCAGAACTACCCGATACATATCGGGTTCCTTCAGCCGGTCCTTCAGAAGCTCCTGGGTATAAGAATCGTTCCGAACGGAAAAATCATCCTTCCCTGCCACGGTAGATTCCCTCCCTTTCTGAGAGTATATAGTATGCAAAAATGTTCCCGGAGGCAACTATAACCTTATTGACCCATCTCCGACCTACGGATACTCTTTGCCCCATGAAATCTAGAGTCGTTCTCCTCCATTGTCCTAAGTATGAGCTCTCTACCGTCGAAAATTCTCTTATGAGGGGGATAGAACTTCTAGGAGGACTCTCCACCCTCTTTCGAAAGGAGGAAAAGATCCTCCTAAAACCAAACCTCCTTTACGGTCAAAGTCCCCATCGCTGCGTCACCACGCATCCGGTCGTGTTCGAAGGGATCACTCGGATCCTTCGGGAGCATGGTGTGGAGCTTTCCTTCGGAGATTCTCCAGGATATGGCAAACTTCCCGCAGTGGCTAGAAAAGCAGGTCTGAGCCAAATAGCGGAACAGTACCACGTGTCTTTTGCTGATTTTGAATCTGCCCAATGGAAGGAGATTCAACTCGGTTCCCATACGATACAAATCCCCCTCGCAACCGGTTCTTTGGAAGCAGACGGAATCGTTAGCCTTCCCAAGATGAAGACTCATGGACTGACTCGGATTACTGGTGCGGTAAAAAACCAGTTAGGATGTGTTCCAGGCTTTCATAAAGCAGAGTTCCACGTCCGGTTCCCCAACACCGAATCCTTTGCTTCCCTGCTTGTGAAGATCAATCTTCTTCTGAAACCGAGGCTTTACATTATGGATGGGATTATGGCAATGGAGGGGGAAGGTCCGGGCAGTGGAGATCCTGTTCCGATGGAGTGCCTTCTCTTGTCCCAGGACCCTGTGGCCTTGGATGCCACATTTTGCAAACTAATCGACTTGGATCCCCACTTTGTGCCCACTATTCAAGCGGGAGAACGATTAGGTCTAGGGACAGCCCAGGAAGAGAAAATCGAACTTTTAGGAGATCCCTTGGAAAGCTTGAAACGCTCGAGTTTCAAAGTAAAACGAAACCCACCTGTACCGGATGTTACCTTCCGGGCTCTCCATCCTATCCGAAACTTGCTTCTTCCCCAACCTCGGATCGATCCAGAGCGATGCAAAAGGTGCGGAATCTGTGTCGATGCATGTCCGGTTTCGGGAAAGGCCCTTGCCTTCTCCAACGGGAAGACCCACCCCCCAGTTTATGATTATGCCCTTTGCATCCGATGCTTCTGCTGTCATGAGATGTGTCCCCATAGAGCGATCTATATTCATACCCCCTGGTTGGGGAAAAAGGTACTTCAATTCCTAGGAAGAGGACGCGCGGTTGCGGAACAAGGATAGACTTCTCCACAATCGGAATCTCCGAACATATCCACAGGTGGGAGGTAAGTAGGGAGAAAAAAGAGCCTGGTAGAGAGTCACTTTACGACATTCCGGGCATACTCGGAATCTAGACTCATACACTGTACAGAGATGGGTTTCCAGATCTAGATACTCGCAGGGCGAACTATACTCCACGATCACTTCCCCCTGCTTACCCCGATGACGCACAAAACAGCATAAACCACAACGATTACAGTAATCTTCCCAACCCAAAACGGCTCCTTCTCGTCATTAGGAATACACTTAGTACTTCAGAGGCCCGAAATAGCCAATTTCATCCTTACCACTCCGTTGGATCAGTCGGGCTTCCACTTCCACAGGGATATACCGTCTTCCAAAATCGGTATCTTCCCTCGAAGTGTATCTCAATACATACAGTCCCTCTTTTTGTCGAAAGAGGTCTTCACCGAGACTCAGAAGACCCTTAGGATCTGTGTACCGGTAGGATTTCCCTCCTGTCTCCCGTGCAAGGTATTCCAATTCTCGGCTAGTACCTTCGGTAGTAACATAGATTGGATAGAACACGATGCCATTGTTTCGCATGTATGCAAGGGACTCATTTAGACCAAAGTTCTTGAACGCAAAGTTGGGCAACTCTCCAGCGGTGAGGAACAGGATGGCCTTCCGCAATCGACTGGTTAATAATTCCGTTGTAGCCAATCGCAACCCGAGATCGAAAGCCCAAAGGTTGGAATACGCACTAGGAGCATCCATCACTCGTTGGGGAAGCACATTCAACCGGTTCTGGGGACCAAATACAATCGCGGGGGTCGTAGAGGCTGAAACGACTCGAATATCCCCTCTTTCCCCTAGAACGCGTATCAATTCCTGGCCAACTCGTCCTAGGGTTTCCCGTAGTTCCCCTGCTTTCAAAGAACGGTCGACTAGAAGGATGGTATCCAATCGTTCCGAACGGGAGGACGTAAAGATAAGATCCGTTTTCCCCACCCTGACCTTCCGTTCGGTAATGATAAAGTTGGATTCTCTCAATCCAACGATGGGATTTCCGAATCGATCGGTTACCCGTACTTCTATCGATACTTCTGGATGGGAGGAAGAATCCACCCGTTGAACCCGCACGGTCAGGCCTGTATACAACTCGGAAAGTTCCGTAAGGATATGGATGGAATGAGCGTCGAAATCAGCAGCCACGAGATTCCCATTGACGTCTGGAGAGGCAAGTAAAATCCGCTTCGCCTGAGATCCATATTCGACGAAGGTATATAGGTTATCGGTTTCCACATCGTAACCGAGGAGACGATTCCCATCGGATATGAGAACCAAGTTTCCCATCCTTTCGAGTCCTTCTGGCGCTTGCAATTTGCCTTTCAGAAGAGAGGTAATATAGTTCCCGTTCAAATCGAACACAGCGACGAGTTTTCGATCCCGGTCAGCTACGAAAACCTTTTCCTCCTTCACCAATATTCCCGTTGGGGTAATGAACCCTTCGAAGAACTCGGAACGTTCCCCAAAGGTAGTGAGGAATTTCCCTTCCCGATCGAATTTGGATATCCGACGGTTTCCTACCTCACTCACGTAGATATTCTCTACTCCATCCAGGGCTATGTATTGAGGTCCCAAGAGGGATCCCGGGCTTCTTCCTCTTCCACCGATCACTCGTACCTTGTTTCCCATTGTATTGCATACTGCGATCCTATCCCCACGAAACTCAGATACGTATACCAATCCATCCCGGCCTTCCACTGCATCGAACGGGTGATCTAGGCCTTGGATCCCTCCTCTGAGGGAGCGAAGCGGAATACCATTCACATCCAATAGAGTAACTTCGTTTTTCACATAGGAAACCACATAGTACGAACCATCTGAACGGGGCCTGACCACTGTGGGTCCCTTGAAAAACACATTTTCTCCCCGCACCCCCTCTATTTCGGTAGTAAACACCCATTTGGCTTTAGGTCGCAGCTCGCGCCGTAAGCCCCTACTAGACTCCAGAAGTTCCACCCAATTTTGAAGGAACAGGTCCCTATATCCGCTATTCAATACCCCTTTCAATTCCGCTAGCCCCGCATCCTCGAACCCGGACTGTAGGTACGCTCTTCCTAACCAGATACGGGTTAGCGGTTCTTCCGATCGATACGTAAGGGACCGCTTGAAGGAGAGGATCGATTCGTTCAAGTACCCCTTGTGAAACGCCTCCACTCCCCAGCGGAACTCCTCGTTGGCTTTCACCGTATTTAAATCGATCTGTTGGGCGAAGGCGACTATACTAGATATGTAAAGCAAAGAAAGAACAAGAAGGCGAGTGTTTTTCACTTTTCCGCCTCCATCACGGTTTTAAGGTGTTGTAGGATTTCTCTATTTTTAGGAGCGTATTCCAGCGCTTTCCGCAGGAAGAGTCGAGCTTCCTTAAAGTTACCCAGTTTGTAATGCACCCACCCCAACGAGTCCAAGTATGCGGGATTTTTCCCATTTCGCGCGACTGCTCGTTCACAGAGACTTAGGGCAGTACCTAGCCTTTTGTTTTGCTCCGCTAGAATATACCCCAGAGAATTCATGGCATTCGTATTCTCCGGTTCCAGTTCCAAAGCCCGTTCCAATAGCTGAATACTCTCCTCAGGTTTCCCTTGCATGTATAGTACATAAGCGAGAGCACTGTATACCTTTGCGGATTCGAAGCCTTCTTCCAGGAGCTTACGGAACTCGAACTCCGATAATCGATACCGTTTGGTTACCGCATAGATGAAGCCGAGGATCATCCGACTCTGGTACAGATGAATCAAACCGGATTCGGAAGACACTACTTGCTCCAAGTACAAAAGAGCTTCATCGTATTTTTCCAGTTTCGTGTAACACAAACCTAAATAGTAGGATAGTTCCGGATGAGCCATCGATCCAGAACGGATACTCAAGAATTCTTTCAAGGCTGCTTCGTACCGTTTGTTCCGATACAACCGGACACCTTCCAAAAAACCATCTTTATTCTTCATGCAGTTTGAACGGTGCTCTTCTATACCGTTCATCCTCCTTCTCCGTCACAGGATGAATGAAAATCGGAGAAATGGAAAGGTACCCTTCCCGCACTGCTTCCCAGTCAGAACCATCCATGGAAAGGGTTTCTACCTCCATCCCTTCAATAAAAAAATACAGGTGTCGGTCG
>CAKZQO010000276.1 GCA_937140905.1 uncultured Spirochaeta sp. | reverse complement strand
ACGACGCCACAAAGAAGATCGGGGGAAAAACAATGGAGGAGCATTTGAGGTTTGCCATTGCTTACTGGCACACCTTCTGCGGGAGTGGATTGGATATGTTCGGCGCCCCCACTCACGCCTACCCCTGGAACGAGGCCTCAACTCCCATGCGGGCCGCGGAACAGCGCCTAGATGCAGCCTTCGAGTTCATTACCAAAATTGGGGCTCCTTTCTACTGTTTCCATGACCGGGACATCGCACCAGAAGGGAAAACACCTGCGGAGTCAGAAAAGAATCTGATGTATATCGTGGAGCGTGCCAGAGAACGGCAGAAAGCTACGGGAGTAAGACTCCTCTGGGGTACGGCCAACCTCTTTTCCCATCCGCGCTACATGAATGGAGCCGCCACGAACCCTGATTTCAAAGTAGTCGCCCACGCAGCCGCGCAGGTAAAAGCGGCGATTGATGCCACCATTACCTTGGAGGGGCAGGGGTACGTGTTCTGGGGTGGCCGGGAAGGGTATTCGACCCTTCTGAATACCGACATAAAGCGGGAACAGGATCATTTGGCCCGCTTCCTTACCGCTTGCCGGGACTACGCAAGAAAGCAGGGATTCAAGGGTTCTTTCTATATAGAACCTAAACCCAAGGAGCCAACCAAACACCAGTACGATTTCGATGCCGCAACTGTAATAGGATTCCTGCGAAAATATGGGTTGGAAAAGGATTTCAAACTCAACATAGAAGCGAACCATGGGGAATTGGCCGCCCATGATTTCGTCCACGAGCTTACCGTTGCGGCCTCTGAGGGAATGTTGGGCAGTATCGATGCCAACCGGGGGGATCCTCGAATAGGATGGGACACGGATCAGTTCCCCACCAACGTGTACGAGACCACGATGGCCATGCTGGTAGTCCTAAAAATGGGCGGATTCACCACGGGAGGACTCAACTTCGACGCGAAGGTGCGACGGGATTCCATTGATTTGGAAGATCTGTTTATCGCTCACATTGGGGGAATGGATGCCTTCGCTCTCGGATTAGAAATTGCCCACCGTATTCTAGAAGACGGTATTTTGACGAAGATGGTACAAGAGCGTTACGCGTCCTTCGATTCGGGGGCGGGAAAAAAGTTCGAAACCGGAAAGATGGGTTTGGAAGAACTGGCCGCACTGGCTACCGAGTATGGGTCTGAAGGATCCACTAGCGGGAAACAGGAACTATTCGAAAACATCATGAACTCGTACCTATTCGGGAAGTGGTAAGAATAGGTATGATAATAGGATGGTTCCCCTTTCCCTGCACACTAAAGAGGACCTTGAGAAAACCCTTCTAAGGCTTTTGGATCCTCTCAAGGGCCACTATGCGCTGGATGGTCTACACCTCGGCTACTCGGGCAGTACTTACTCCCCTAGGGTAGCTCGGCTAGAGGGATGGAGTCGACTACTCTGGGGAATCGCTCCCCTTCTGGCAGGGGGTGGCACCTACCCCCTGTTGGATCAACACCGGGAAATTCTGGTTCGATGCACGGACCCAAAGTCCCCCCACTATTGGGGAACCCCTGGAAACAAGGACCAACGCCTCGTCGAGATGGCCCCTTTGGCTTTTGCCCTCCTACTGGCGCGGGAATGGTTCTGGGATCCTTTAACGAACCGGGAAAAAGAAAACCTTTACCGCTGGCTTTCCACGATCCAGTATAGGGAGCTTCCTGCAAACAACTGGCACTTTTTCCGGATTCTCGTCTGCGCCGCCTTCCGATACCTTGACCTTCCTGTACACCAAGAGGCCGAAGAGGAGTCCTTTCGAATTGTGGAAGAATGCTACCAGGAAAACGGATGGTACATCGATGGAACAAATGCCACGTACGATCTCTATAACCCTTCTGGGTTCCATTTCTATGGACTTCTCCTTGCCAAGTTCCTTTCAGAATCACTCATAGACCAAACCGATGCATACATCGAGCGAGCCCGCCTATTCACCGAACGAGCTACCCTGTTCGCCCCTCAGTACCTTGTCTGGTTCAGGGAAGACGGCTCTTTTGTTCCCTTTGGACGAAGCCTTACCTACCGGTTCGTGGCAGCCTCTTTCTTCAGCGCGTGCGCCTTCGCGGAACTGTCCGCCCTTCCCATGGGCGTTCTAAAAGGAGTGATCATCCGTCACCTACGGTACTGGTTCAATCGGCCCATTCTCGATGCAGAGGGAATCCTAACCATTGGATATGGGTACCCAAATCTCGTGCTGGCAGAGCAGTACAACGCTCCCGGTTCTCCCTATTGGGGTTTGAAGACCTTTCTCATCCTAGCTCTTCCTTCGAATCACCCCTTCTGGGTAGCCGCTGAAGAACCTCTTCCCTCCCTGCCGGAAGTATCCTGTCAGATTCCTCCTGGATTCATCGTTTCCCGCGACCGGGATGATGTGCGGGTCCTCAATCCCGGTTACTACCCCGGGTGGGAAGCGGTTCATTCCGCGGCAAAGTACGGAAAGTTCGCCTATTCGGCTCAATTCGGGTTCTGCGTTTCCCATGGATCCTATGGCATCGAAAAGACCGGTTGCGACTCTATGCTGGTCCTGTCCGAAGGGGATGGATACTGGAGGGAACGGCGACAAACCCAACATGTACGGTATGGGGATCGGTGGACGGCAAGCACCTGGAATCCTTGGCCAGATGTGGTGATAGACACCCTATTGATTTCCCTAGGTTCTTGGCACGTGAGGATCCATCGCATCAAAACTCCACGTTCCCTACAGGGCGTGGAAGGCGGATTCTCTGTTCCGCGGTATCTGGTTGCGGAGGGCAGAAGGGCCCCCTATGGTATATCTGGCGAGTGTACGTTAGATCCTGAGCCAACCGTAAATTATGTGCTGGAGCCGCCGGCCGTCACTGTCTCGTTCCCCTGGGCCGCTTCCCGGATTGTGGACCTCCCTACGCCTCAATGGGTGGTGGACCAAGAATTTAAACGCGGGCAGTCGGTTCCCCGGAGCGCCGACCTTCTATATCCTGAACCGAACCTGAACGTGCTGGAACCATCGGTAGTAGTGCCTATCTTAAAAGGAACGATAGAAGCGGGGATCACCCTTTGGGCGTGTGCGGTGCGGGCCGGGGATCTTGAATCGACCCTAAACGACTCCAATCCCGGGCTTTACATCGAACCGGACGGCCACCTATCTCTATTCCATAAATCTGTTCAAGTCACGCTTTTCATAGGCGCGCTGGAGTGATTGGATTCTCTCCGTGCAGTACTCTACCAGGGTACCGAAGAATCGTTTCCCCTTTTCCGCTGTAGCTTTCGATGGATACCCCCACACTCCTTCAGGGCTCAAGGCCTTCATGGAAAAGTGGGAAAGATCCGAGCGGGGATGAGGAGGAACGAAATCGATTGTCCGATCCATCCGGACCGATTCCGGTTTCAGGTAGAGCATGAGGGAAGTCTCTATCTCACAGGCGTGGAGGTTCTGTCCCATTTCCTCACTAAGACCCGTGTACACTTCGATATGGAGGAGGTGGGGAAGTTTGGCTTCCAAGTTCCACTCCCGAATAGTGGGAATTAGGGTGTAATTCCCCCCATGACAGTTCAAGATGGCAAGGTATGGCACCTTCCATTCACCTAATGATTCTGCTATATCCTGGATCACCGAACGTAAGGAATGAGAGTGAAGATACACCGTCCCCCTAAACCCCCGATGCACTAAAGACTCCGAAAAAGGAAGAGTAGGTAGGGAAAAAGCTTGTAGCCGTTCGGACACTGCCCGAGCCAAGGCAGAGGCAATATCGAAATCTGTGCTGATAGGAAGGTGATGGGAATGCTGTTCGATCGCTCCCATTCCAAGGATGACTAAAGAAGGGGGATTACTATCTAGATCGAAGGTTGTGCAGGTTTCAAACATGCCAGGCCTCCTTGCACCTTGAACTGCTTAGCCAGAATTCCCTAAAAGGATCGAACCTTCAGAAGAGTCTCCAATCGCCTCTGGAAAAAGGGATACACACTACTTCGAATACACCCCTTGAACCCTCCCGGCAAAACAAGGAACTCGATCCGATCTTTCGCGTACGGAGGAAGCTCCCTCTGCATATACCGAACAATAGACTGAAAAATCCCTTCGTTCTCTGTCACCGGCCCAATGAACAGTACGGTATCGGGATAGAACACCTGGATAAGATTGTAGAGGGCAACACAAAAATGCTCCAACGCGTTCTCTATCATAGGATCCCTAGAAAGATCCGTTTCCCGGAAATGCTGGCTGAGTTCCTCCTCGTCGAGGATCCCCTGTGGAACAAGAGGAGTTTTCCCCTGCAGTGCCCATAGAGCAGCCTCCGTCTCCAAGCATCCAAACGCTCCACACTGGCACTGTTTGGTGGAAGAAGAAGACACCCGCAAATGCCCGATCTCGCAGGTCCTCCCCACCGTAGAATCCAGCAAACTCCCCTTCGAAGCGTAGGAGGCTCCGATCCCGAATCCCCAATGCACGAGGAGAACGTTCTTTTCCCTGTAGGAAGGATTCTTTTGAATAAAGTATAGTAGTTCCGCATCCTGCATCCGGTTCAAGAGGAAAGGGATTCCCAGATATTCTTCTAAAGTCCCAACTTCCAGGTTCCGGATGTTCCTCCAACGGGCTGTGGAGATCCACCTCTTGTGGACTGAATCCACCGTTCCCACTAATGAAAGGGCAACGCCTAGGATTTCAGACCCGGCCAATACCTCTCGAGTTACCGCTCGGTAAGCCCGCAAGCACCCTTCCAGGAACCCCTCGTTAGACACTTCCGGTGGCAACGGCTCGGTATACCGTTCCTGTACTTCCTCGGTGATATTTAGCCGGGCAGCTCGGATCTGACGGGCCTGCACGGTAATGGATACGGCAGTAAGTAGATTGGGATTCGCACGTAGGACAACCTGGGCTCTTCCTGGAGCATCCTGAATCCGCTCGGGCGTCTCTTCCACTAACCCATCCTCGATTAGTTCTCTAACGATCTTCGAGACGGTGGTAGGACGAATCTTCAACTTCTGAATAACTGTCTTGCGACTGCACCTAGAGGTGGTACAAATCTCCTGATAGACCCGAGCTTTATCTTTGTCCTTCAGTCGGTATCGCTTTCCTTTATGGATCTGTTCGACCGTCGAAATCATAGTAGTGATGCAGACTCCCGATCGAGAAACACGTAGGTCCTAGGATGCAGCTTCAATGCGGAAGCGGGATACAAAGGAGAGACTTCCCGATCCTTACCAAGACAGTTTCGAACGGCTTCAGCTTTTCGTTGTTCCGGGCAGATGCAAAGAATGGTATCGGTCTTCAAGATCTGTTTGATGGACATGGAAAAGGCCTGCTTAGGCACCGCTTCCAACGAGGGGAACCACCCTTCTCCTACCTGCTGTTTTCGACATCGTTCATCCAGCTGGACGATTAGGTACGGCTGTTCGGTTTCAAAGTCTGCGGGTGGATCGTTGAAGGCTAGATGGCCGTTTTCTCCAATTCCCACGAAGGCCAGATCCATGGGAGCTTCTGATGCAAGAGCGCAGAGACGTCGACGTTCTGCTTCAGGGTCGGCTGCCTTTCCATTGATGAAATGCACCGCCTTCAACGGTAAATGATCGACGATCTCTCGTTTTATATATCCTACAAAGCTCGCTGGATGCTCTGGCCCAAGCCCCACATACTCATCCAAATGAAAGAGAACTACCCTTTTCCAATCCACATCCGTACGCTTCCGTAAATGGGCAAGAAACTCGAGTTGGGAGTTTCCCGTGGCCGCGATCAATCGAACCACGGGCTTTCGTTGAAGGGCATCTTTCAGCACGCTTGCCGCCTTCTCGGCCGCTGCCCTAGCCATTTCTTTTTGAGTGTCGTAGATCTTCAATTCCATTCTTACTGCCTCTCTTCTATAGAATATAGTCTGGTTTCATAGCTTGATCGTCCGCTCTTCCCTGTTGGATCGATAGATGGCATCGATGATCCGTAGCACATCGAATCCCGCTTCCGCTGTGGTACCCCGGGCTTGTTTCTCCTCTCCGCGCAGGCAGGCGAGGAAGTGGGATAGCTCTCTCTTGTATCCCAAGGACTCATACTCATCCACAGCGGGTTTCGTCCACCCTTGTGTAAACTCTGCCTTCTCCACCGCGTAGGATATTCCTTTCAGGGAAAAAACCGAGAGGGGACTTCCAAACGTAAGATCCACCCGGATCCTTCCCTCGCTTCCATACACTTCCACCACGTCCTCCATTCCCCCCCGGGTGATATAGTTCCCTTCTACCAGGGCACGAGTGCCATCCTTGTAGACCAAGAAACCTGCACCCCAGTCTTCCCCTTCAATCTGCGTGTGCACATAGTTATCCTTCCCGCCTCCATTACATAACCCTACCACTTTCTCGGGTAATCCAAGGAGGTGGTAGAAATACCCAACAGCATGGACTCCTAGATGAATCATCGCTCCCCCCCCACAGTACTGGATCGTCCGAGCGTAGGGGGAATGGGAACCATTGTGGGTTTCCTTTCCCTTGAAATAGAAGGGTTTTCCAATTCCTCCTTCTTTCAGGATCTGTTCGGCTCGTAGAAGAGCGGGAGCAAAGATCCAATCCTCCGCGTAGAAGAATCGCCTACCTGTCTTTTTCTGCACCTCCACCACCTTTTCTCCATCCGAAAGGGTCGTGGCGAAAGGTTTCTCGCAGATTACGTCCTTACCTGCTTCCATCGCCTTGATAGCCGCATCCGCATGAAGGTAGTTGGGAAGGCAGATATCCACTACCTCTACCTCTGGATCCGCAAGGAGTTCCGGAAGAAGGGCGTAGGTCCTAGGGATTCCATACTTCTTCTGGAAAGCTTCCCGCTGTTCGGGGTTCCGAGCCGCTATAGCTACCACTTCGGTTCCCGGCAAAGCCTTCCATACCTCTGTATGGAAGGACGCGGCAAACTTGGATCCTACGATACCGATACGAATAGGTTTCATCGCTGGTTCCTCCTATCCTTCTATCATGGAAATCGCCCCGTAGGGGCAGAGGTCTATACAGGTAGAGCACGCTAGACACAAAGATGGATCGATCTCGGTGACCCCTTCCAGAGTGTGGGAGATGGCTTCACAATGCCCGATTTTCCAGCAGATCCCGCACCGCTTGCATCGTACAGTGTCCACTTTCGCATACCCAGCATGGATTGTAAGGTCTTGCGCCGATTTGATGTTAGCGTGCAGGATATCCCGGAAGTCATAGATCGTGAAGTATCCCATATCCTTCATGTAGGCTTCCAACTCCTCCAATACTTTAGGAAGGAAGTCAAACCCCCGGATCATCGTCTCCGTGCAGATCCATACGGCGTCCGAACCAACCATGATTTGTTGCACCGCACTGCTGAGGTCCGAAACTCCGCCTGAGCCAATGATGAACGCCTCTTTTCCCAACGCCCGGCGCATCTGGTACGTATCCCGTAGGGCTAAAGGCCTGAGCCAGGGGCCCGACATGCACCCTAATGTGATCTGGTCTTGCAACCGGTAAACGGACTGCAGGGGACGGCGAATATCGATGTCCGGGATCCCCAACCGGTTTCCCGCGTGCCCCACAGCAGTAGCTCCATGCTTCAAGGCCACGTAGGACGATTGGGCTAATCGATTCCCTTCCGGGCTGAATTTGGCCACTACCGGCACTTTTACGGCAGATACTACCGCTTCGATCACCTTGGGAAGTTCATCCAGATCGTTCCCAAGGCTTGCCCCTGTCTTCTTACCTGTAGATTCTCCCGTACTAGAGAGGTTGAAGGACATGTTGGGGCAGCACAGGTTCAACTCGATCGCATGGGCTCCTGCATCCTCGAACTGTTTTGCCATTCGTCCCCACCCCTCATAGTCTTCTCCGTCATAGGTGATGTTGGGCATCAGGATAAAATCGTCTCCTGTAGCTCGCCTTCCCTCCTCCATCAGGGCAAGCGCTTCCTTTGTCGTTAACCGTTTCTCGGCGGTGAAGATATGGTACCGTTCCTTCTTGAACCACCGGTACCGGGGAGGGAAGTTCAGATAAGGAAAAGGTTCGATCGCTAATTTCAGGGATGCTCCCGCCCACCCATTGTCATGGGCCTCTTTGATCTGGTCCACGTTCTTTACCGTGGGGCCTGATCCCACGATAAAGGGATTCTTAAAGGTCACAGAGCCCATCCGAACCGAAAGATCGATTGATTGTTTCACGATGCAATCCTCCTAATTGTGTAAAGGATGTGAAATGGAGCTACTCAGGGTCATCGAGACAACCCAAATAAGCCTTCCTAATGATCGGGTTTGCCAACAGTTCTTTTCCCGACCCTTCTGCCACGATTCGACCCGTTTCGAGAACGTAGGCGTAATCCGCAATACTAAGCGCCTTCGTTGCATTTTGTTCCACGAGCAAGATAGTAAGCCCTTCTTGTTTCAGTTTCTCAATGAATTGAAAAATTTCGATGATCAATTTGGGAGCTAATCCTAAGGATGGTTCGTCCAATAGGAGTATGTTAGGATTACTCATCAGAGCCCGGCCAAAAGCTAGCATCTGCTGCTCCCCTCCCGAAAGCGTGCCACCCCCCTGTCGTCTCCTCGCTTTTAGAACAGGAAACAAAGAATAGACTCTCTCTAGATTCTGTTTCAACACGAGGGGGTCCTTTACTACATACGCACCCAAGATTAAGTTTTCTTCCACTGAAATTGTGGGAAAGATTTTTCTTCCTTCGGGTACCTGAACGATCCCCATTCGAGACACTTCGTGAGGTCGAGTTGGCAAGCTCTTTCCCTCATAGACGATATCCCCGCTGGTTTTCCGGACCATACCACTGATCGCATTGATCGTGGTGGATTTCCCCGCACCATTAGCTCCAACCATAGCGACGATTTGCCTTCTCGGAATAGAGAGGGATATTCCCTGGATGGCTGTGATACCCCCATATTTCACTATGAGATTCTTCACCTCTAACATACTTCTCCCACGTCCCCAAGGTAGGCTTGCAGAACCTTTTCATCTTCCATGATTTCCTTAGGAGTCCCCTCGGCTATCTTTTTCCCAAAGTCCAGCACATGGATTCTGGAACAAATATTCATCACCAACTCCATGTGATGCTCGACGATGATGATGGATAATTTTTTCGATTGTTGTAGATGGAGAATCGTATCCATTAAATCTCTTATTTCGCTCGGATTCAAGCCTGCGGCAGGTTCATCCAACAGTAAAAGATGAGGTTCAGGCAGTAAAGCCCGTGCCAGCTCCAATCGCCTCTGAATCCCATAAGGTAGACTTCCTGGAAATGAGGATGCATACGGGGCTAGATGCAAAAGCTTTAGGTATTCCAAAGCTCGCTCTTCAAGCTCCCGCTCTTCTTTTTTAACCTTACCGCTTCGTAACACTTCATCAAAGAAATGATACGAGATACGATTGGCATAAGACACTTTCACGTTATCTAGTACAGTGAGATTATTGAACAGTCGGATATTTTGAAACGTTCTCGCAATCCCCAATGCAGACCGTTTATGGGGGGCTAACCCACTGATATCCATTCCCCTGAAGAAGATTCTCCCCGAATCCTGCTGGTATATACCGGAAATCAAATTAAAAACCGTAGTTTTCCCCGCTCCATTGGGACCAATGATCGCAGTGATTTCGTTCTCATGTTGTACCAGGGAAACAGCGTGTACCGCTTGCACTCCCCCAAAGTTTTTTGAAACAGATTCTAGTTTCAACAGTTCCATCTGCAACGGCCTCTCATTTTTTTTTCATGGTACCGAATAAACCTTGAGGTCGAAAAATCAAAACAACAATTACCAGTACTCCTAGAATCAGATCTCTCCAAATGCTGGCGAAACGAAACACCTCACCAAACGTATAATAGATAACCGACATGAGAAATACACCGAGCAAGCTGTTCATTCCTCCCACAAAAATGATGATGATCAGCTTCGCAGACTCTAACCAATCGAACAAGTTTGGCTCGATGAACATCATGTTGAAGGCGTATAAAGCGCCTCCATAGGCACTGATCGAAGCCGAAAGGATGAACACTTTAATTTTATGCCAATACACATTGATCCCTATCGCCTGGGCCGCTAACTCGTCATCCCGAATGGCGATACAGTTTCTTCGAAAGCCAGATTTGGTTATGTTGGCTACGAGGAAAAAAATAAAGGCAGCGGAGACGGCTATCAGGGGAAGGCCCGCTGCATAGGGGATTCCGGCGATTCCCATCGCCCCTCCGGTTAGTTGGGCCATCCAAAGAAGGAGAGCTCGCACCATTTCACTGAAACCAAAGGTAATTAAAAGAAAATAATCTCTCCTGAGTTTTAATGTTGGCACTCCAACGATTACTCCACCAAGGATCCCAATACCTATAGCCAAGACCATGGAAATGGCAGGAGGCAACTTGTACTGTAACGTGCCAATGGCGGCTGTATAAGCTCCTATGGCAATGAAAGCTCCTTGTCCTAGAGAGAATAACCCGGTCAATCCAGAGAGTGGGTAAACGGAAAGTACAAATATGCTAAAGATGAGGGTTGTTTCTAACACCTTTGAGTAGAACACGTTAAACCCCTTTAGGCTTTCACTGAGTATAGTTTTCCCGCGATCCCCTGCGGTCTAACCATTAGCAGAATGATAATCGCGAAATAAATGATAATTGGGGTGATGGATGCGCCTACCTCCGCGATCAAAAGACTCTCCATCGCTCCCAACAACACACCTGCGATCACACCTCCCCCTAGACTCCCCATTCCTCCTATGATGGAAGCTATAATTCCTTTTAAAATCATGCTCCCTATGAAGGGGGTAACCGTATATGTCATGCCTAGGAAAAAACCCGTTACCCCCGCAAGGATCCCTGCGATACAGAAAGTAATCGACACAATGAAATCCGTGTTCACACCCATGAGAGCGGGTGTATGAATGTCGCTGGAAGCCGCTCGAATGGCAATGCCTGTCTTTGTCCTTCGAAGAAATAGACTCAGGGCTATTAGAACTGCCGCAGACATGGAAAGCATTAAAAGATAAGATTTTGAAACTACCAGTTTCCCCAATTGAAAGACCGTCTCTTTAATGAATGCGGGGAAGGGATAGTAATTACTTCCCCAGAGAGCCGAGAAGAACTGCTGAACGATCATGGCAACGGTGATCGAGTTCACAAAAAAATAGGTAAGGGGTTTATTCTGGATTCGGATCGGACGGAACACGAGCTTTTCCACCAGTATCCCAATAACCCCACCGAACAGGATGGTTACTGCTAACGAACCCCATAACGAAGGAATGAATCGAGTGGAAATAAAGAAACCAAAATAGGCACAGATGGTTACCACCCCGCCATGAGAAAAGTTTGAAAACTTCAAAATGTTAAACACGATACCGAATCCCACTGCTTCCAGTGCGTACACTCCCCCTAACGAGATTCCGTTAAGGATCTGTTGCACTATCACATCCCGACTCATGGATGATTCCTTCTAGGAAAAAATCTTCTTGCGTTATTATCCTAATAGGATATAATACCATATAGGTGCTTTCAACGCAACCAAAAATTCCTGGTAGGAGGTGTTTCTATGAATGGAAGAAAAAAGGGAATCCTATTTCTCCTGATGGTTTGTGTATCCCTCAGTCCCTTGATGGCAGGTGGTAAGGCAGAAAAAGTGGAACCGGTAAAAATCGGAATGTATGCCGACCTAAGCGCTAGTACTGCACAATGGGGAACGGACGCGGAGAAAGGGGCTAAACTGAAGGTAAAAGAAATAAATGCAGCAGGGGGGGTATTGGGACGTCCTGTGCAGCTGATTGTGTATGACATTAAAACAAGTCCGACCGAAGCCGTACGGGCGTATACACGGTTGGCCCAAGAGGACAAGGTATGTGTGGTGAATGGATCTCTCCTTTCCAACACTGCACTTGCCGTATCCCCTGTAGCGGAAAAGGTACGGGTACCCGTAGTTTCCAGAGCGATGGACGAACGAGCTACCACTCCCAATTTCGATCCGGCTAATCCGGACAAGGAAATTCCTGTAAACCCTTACTTCTTTCTCACCCAACCTTCCGCCTTCCAACAGGCAGCCATCATAGCCTCCTACGCTATCCATGAGCTGAAAATGAAAACCTTCGCCATGCTATACACACCTTCAAATGCCTATGCCCTGTATCTCGCCATGGGATTCGAACATTACGTAAAGAAACAAGGTCGACAATTGGTGGGAAAATTTGAGTTTCAAGCAGGGGATCAGGATTTCCGGGCTCAACTTACCAAAATACGCGAACTAAATCCAGATGGTCTGTTCATCCCGAACTATGTCACGGAAAATGCGAACGCAGTGAAACAAGCCCGAGAAATAGGAGTTAAATCTGTATTCCTTGGCAATAACTCCTGGTATAAACCCATGGACGAAGTTGCTGGGGAAGCCGCCGATGGTTCCTATTTCCCCAACAATATTACCTTCGACGATCCAAAACTCCAAGATTTCTTCAAGAAATATAAAGCGGAGTATGGAGAAGAACCTCGACTTCATTCCTTTTCCGGGTATGACGATATCGGGTTGATGCTGGATGCCATACAACGAGCTGGTTCCACAGACCCTCAAAAGGTGAGGGACGCGCTAGAAGCCACAAAGGGATACAAGGGAGTGGTCACCACCATTACCATCGATCCAAAGACCCATCGAGCGGTGGATATTCCTATGTCGATCTTGAAATTTGAAGGTGCAAAAATCAAAACAGTGGAATTCAGCTATCGGGCGAAATAATAGCATTAGGTCAGACAGATATGATTCAGTGGCCGCTCTCTAAAGAAGAGCGGCCATTTTTTATCCCAATTCTCGTTTGCAATCAGATACGATTCTATCCAACTCCTGGGTCTGTTCTTCCGATAAGAAGGAGCCGTGCTTCTGTTGCATGAGGGCATAGGCATAATCCTCTGCCCGCTCTGCCAGGGTTTTCGATCCGCTTTGGATCCAATCTGCCCTTTTTTTCCTCCATAACAACTGGGGAATGTAAAGCTCCTCCTTGAAATGTTCCAGGGTATGGTCTTCCTCAAGAAATGATCCAGAAATACCCACTTTCCTGATAAGCTCTACAGCGGTCGCTTCTGGATCCAAGCGCACACCTTTAAGGTAGCGTTGTACGAATTGTATCATCTCGTTATCGATTACAGCTTGAGCGGGCGAAACAGTCAGCTCCGACTCTAACTGTCCCACACCCCAGATCAGGGACACTCGCTCCTGTAGATGGGTCAGAAAACCAAACATCTTTTCCAATGCAGCTTGCCCATCGGGGCACATGGATTCAGTAGATACCCAACTGGAGGAGGGAATCCCGTAGTATCTTCCCAGTTGAGCAGAGAGCTTTGCGAATAAGGCATTCTCAGGCCCTCCAGTAACCGCAATGGCGGTTTTCATATCGAAGGTGTGGGCTAACCCTAAATTGAACACACAAGGTCTTCCCGGTTCCAGCATTTGGTTCAGAACAATTCCTGCCAGAATTTCCGCCGTTCCTACCACCGCAGAACCACTGATCGTAACAGGCCCTGAAACTCCAGCCATGGGTTCGCCATTGACAGTTATGGGTATTTGGTGACCCGCAGTTCGGTAGAAGATTTCCAGGGCAAGGTTCGTCCATCGTAGAGGCCCATGAGCGGTAAACCCAATACTGAACCAAGGGTAGTTCCCCACGATCTGCTTCATCCGTACAAGTGCATCCGCGCCTTCGGGAGAAAAGCAAAGAACTCGAATATGCTTCGTTGTATGCTCTGCCATTATCCGCAATCCCACCACATCCCGGATCTTTGGAGGAACATCATCCAAAGCATATCCGAATACCCCATCTACTGTAGGTAATTGATGGAGAAGCCATGTCCAACGCGCCATGTCCTGGCTGGTAAAAGGCCTGCATCTATTCTGTTCATAGATGTTCAATCCAGGAACGGACCAGAAAAGACTTTCCCCACTAGGGGAGGCCACTTTTCCCTTTCCAAATCGATCGGTGAATCGTATTTCATGAGGACAAAGAGACACACATTCCTCAATAACCTTTCTTGGAAACCGGACTACGAATGAGTCTCTTCCCGCCTTGCAACCCCGTTTTAATAGAAGTTCATAAATTGGTTCGTGTTCTATTTTCACCCCTGGGTCTTGCAATAGCTCTATGGCTGCTTCGTGGATCCTTTCAGCATCTACACTGTTTTCTAGCTTCAAAATAGTCTCCTTTCACAAGAAAAAACCCATTACCCCTTCTATTCCAGTATCTAACCTAATATGATATTATACAGCAGCATACCTAGATTGCAAGGGAAACATCCTTTAGAACCGTTCTCTCATTACTCGTTTGTCAAACTTTTACATTCAGCGGTGTGGTGGGACTCTTCATCTTCTCCCGCAAAAACCACTGGTAGATCCATTGTTCATGCAAGGGGATGAAGTAGAGAATGGTCGAAAGGGTAGCCAGCAAGGGAGGCAAGCGAAGGGAATGAAAAAGGGTAGTGACGGCGGCCCGTCCTTTGATCACGTGGTTCGCTTTGTCGTTGAGATTGAAGATGGTGCCCGATTGTCCTTTCCATCTGCCCGCGATAAGAAACCCTTCAGGAAGTTTACGCACAGCGGAAACGGGAAGACCCGTGATCTCCCGCCGGCCCATTTCTTCGATTTGTATGGGAGAACTTTGTTCTTGCAGCCTCCCCACCTGTTTCATCAACGTATCGACAAACACGTTCGTGTAATCGTAGATCAGGAAATATTCGTGGGACCCATAGAAAGGCACGATGGAAGCGAGATCTTCCTCGCCCGACGCTTTTAGTTTCTTGCGGTAGGCTTTATAGTATGCCCCTAGCCGCTTCTGAGCCTTCCAGGACGCCCGGCCGAGCAGGAAGAGAAGCAAACCCAGTAGAATAGGGACTATCGCTTCTCCCAGTGTGGGCACTCGGGTATTCTGCTGACTAACCCCGGCAAAGTTCAGGACCAGGAACAAACCGTATCCGAAGAATGCCAGCAACCCAACGAATTGGAACAGCAAACTCACCAAAACAAGGGCTACGCGGAGAATAAGGGAACGTTCTCCCATGGGAGGCCTCCTAGGTAAAGAATAATACTAAAAAGCTAAGCAATTAGAGGGGGAAAGGCAACGATGTGTTGACTCCTCAGTCAGTAATATTTTCTACTGGATATCCTGGATCCACGTTGAAATACAGGTCCTTTGATTACTTGATTTATAGATACGGTGTATAATCGATTCACCTATGAGTTCTCTTAAGAATCATCCTGCCGTGCGCCTTATTTCCAGCAACTCTAATTTGTCGTACAAATCGTCGATGATGGGGGCCGCTTCCAGCGGTTCTAAAGTGAACCCCCAGAGTTCCACCCTGAGTTCTACTCCGGCCATGGCCAAAGGTCCCATTGTCTACTGGATGAGCCGAGACCAACGGGTCGAGGATAACCGGGCGTTGGAGTTTGCCTTGCGCATCGCGGTTTCTGAAAGGCGAGGGTTTCTCGTGTGTTTCTGCCTAGCGCCCCGCTTCCTTGATGCGACTCTACGGGCCTACCACTTCATGCTCGAGGGCTTACAAGAGACAGCCGGTACTCTTTCCGAACGGCAGGTGCCCTTTTTCCTTATCCTAGGGGACCCGCCCGTGGAGCTTCCTCGATTTCTGGAACAGGTAGAAGCTTCGGTGTGCGTCACCGATTTCGATCCCCTACGGATTAAGCGGAAATGGAAGGAGCAGGTAGCAACGGCTCTTCCGATTCCTTTCTACGAGGTTGACGCCCACAATATCGTGCCCTGCTGGGAAGCCTCAGACAAACAGGAGTACGCTGCCAAAACCTTTAGGCCCAAGATCCTGAGCCGGTTGGAGCGCTACCTGCGGGAAGAGCCCTGGGTTAGCGAAGAAGAGTGGAAGCAGGCCGCGCGCTTCTGCCGGGACTATGGTTTACTTACCGGCGGTGTACTGATCCAAGGATCTACTATCGACGCTTCCGTGACCCTCACGCCAGGTGAGGGAAAAGACGGAGACATAACCTCGATAGACTGGCAAGCCCTACCCTCCTTCCTGCAGGTGGACAGTTCGATCCCACCGGTCAGCTGGATCGCCCCTGGAACCGCAGCGGCGCGCTTAATGCTAGATACTTTTATTCACGAAAAGTTTCCCGGATACGACCAAAACCGTAACGACCCAAACCAAGACTCCCTTTCTGACCTTTCCCCCTACCTGCACTTCGGGCAGATCTCGGCCCGGGAAGTGGCCTTGGCCGTGGAAAAAAGCGAGGCGCTGAAGGAGGATAAAGAGGCGTTCTTGGAGCAATTGATCGTTCGTAAAGAACTATCCGACAACTATTGTTATTACAACCCCCACTACGATTCCGCCGAAGGGTTCCCTCACTGGGCGCAGATAAGCCTGCGTAAGCACGAGCAAGACCCCCGGGAATACCTATACGCGTACGAGCAGCTGGATCGATCCGAAACCCACGATCCCCTATGGAACGCCGCTCAGAACCAGCTCGTCCTGCGGGGGAAACTCCACGGGTACCTACGGATGTACTGGGCCAAGAAGATCCTGGAATGGACCCCTTCCGCCCGGATTGCCCTGGAATACGCGGTACGGTTGAACGACCGGTACAACCTGGACGGCCGAGATCCGAATGGGTACGTAGGGTGCTCCTGGGCTATCGGAGGAGTACACGACCGACCCTGGTTCGAACGCCCAATCTTTGGCCAAATACGTTACATGAGTTACTCGGGAGCGGCCCGGAAGTTCGATGTGGAAGCATTCGTCGGTAGGTGGGGAAATAGAGCAGACAAAACTCAGTAGAAAGGACTCCTAAAGGTAAAAACCTCCATCCACAATTAATGTCTGGCCGGTTATGAAATCTCCATGGAGGATGAAGCCCAGAATCGCCTCCGCTACATCCTCGGCTTCCGCTACTCTACCTAGAAGCGTGCCAGCCGATTGCCTTCTGATATGCTCCTCCTGTCCTTCTACCCACCGGGTATTCACGATGCCCGGAGCAACCGCGTTCACACGCACTTCTGGCGCGAGGGATCGCGCAAGACATTTAGTCAAATTGATGAGGGCTGCTTTTGAAACAGCGTACGGTATAGAACTGCCCCTACCCATGTAGCCCGCTATGGAACTCACATTCACCACGCATCCATGATTCCTCTTCAATTCCTTCGTGCAAGCGCGAGTTACCCAGAAAGCACCCTTTACGTTCACATTGAATATTTCATCCCAATGTTCTTCCCGTACTCCTTCGAGATCCTCCATGGCAATATAGCGAGTCCGCCCTGCGTTATTCACTACGATATCAATCCTTCCCCATGTATCGAGAACTTTTTGGACCATTTCTCTGACTTCACTATCCGAGGCCACATTCGCTTGACAGGCAATCGCCTCTGCGCCCATCCTCTGAAGTTCCCGCACGACTTCGGAAGCTTCTCGAGAAGAACGAGAATAATTCACTACTACCTTCGCGTTCAGTTTCCCTAATTTGAGAGCGCAACTCCTCCCAATCCCTGTCCCCCCTCCCGTAATTAGCGCTACCTTTCCTTTAACTTCCATAAGTCATTTCTTCTATGATAGGGACCTAATCCCTTTCCCCTCTCGCGAGTGCCACATGGCTATCCGCCATTTCGTATCCCGCTGCCTGGGCACAGGCGGTATTTAACTCCAGAGCGGAAACAGCCACTGCGCAGATCTCGGCAAGGCGTTTCACATTCTCATTGTCATCGGGAGACTTTCCCCTCCCATCGCACTGGAGTAACCTTAATGCTTCACGAGCGGTTCCAAAAGCCGTACCGCCTCCCACGGTCGCTAGCTCTAACGAGGGCATCGTTACCATGAAATGCAACCCTCCTTCCGTCGAATCCGCTTGCACGAAGGCGGCCGCGGAGGTAATGATTTGCGCTAAATCCTGACCCGTGGCCGCGAAAAACGCGGCGAGAGTGTTGGCGGCATTCACATTGAACCCGCTTACCGTTCCCGATAGAGCGGAACCAAGATAGCATTTATGGAACACCACCTGTTCCACCTTCCGACTCGTGACTCCCTCTTTGAACACTTTTCGTAACACTTCTTCTGGAATGAGAATTTCCGTCTGCACACTCTTTCCTCTTCCATGAAGGATGTTGATGTGTGAGGCTTTCTTGTCCGTGCAGAGGTTGCTGGAAATGGTAATCAATTTCCATCCCGGCAATTTCTTCAAGAGCTCGCGAACGATATCCGCTGCGGCCTTGGTTACCCCGTTCATTCCCATCGCATCTCCGGTTTTACACACCATCCGAAGAATCACTTTGGTCCCAAGTTGGTAAGGTTCGATTTTTTCCAATCTAACGAAGGGATCCTTGACATGCCGCCCAAGTTCCTCCACAAGGGACCGATCGTCCAAAAACCTTCGACAGAGGGAGCGGGCAGACTCTATGTCCGGCGCTTCGATCATGGGAGCCCGAGCCATTCCATCGAAGGTTACTAACGCCTTCATTCCACCCGACAAGTTAATCGCTTTGATTCCCCGCTGGACTCCCGCAACGAGCGCCGCCTCATTAGTGGCGAGGGGAATATAGTACTCCCCTTGAGCATACTCTCCAAGAATCTTCACGGGACCGGCAATCCCCATGGGTATCACCGCTCCCCCCGCCTTCATCTCGATACCCGGGAGGATAGCCCCATTCGCATAGCTAGAGTTATCTATCTGCGCTTGTTTGATCAGAGGTAGAGAAACCCCTGTCGATTCCTCGATCCCTTCGCATCGGAGGATAGCCGCGTCCCGACAGGCTTCCCGTACCTTCGAAGGATCGGAGCGGTATACCTCGGTAAAGATTGCCGCTTCCAATTGCTGCTGTTTGATACTCCCTTTCTTAAACCGTTCTCTAATGTCCTGTAGCGTTGCCATGAGAACCCTCGCTTCTAAAATATCTACTGAGACTTTTTGCGAATCGAGACGCTTCTCGAATCTTTTGTTCATCGACTCCGGTTTCGATTCCCATCCGATGGAGCATTTCCACCAGTACTTCCGTGGCGATATTCCCGCGGGCTCCTGGCGCGTAGGGGCAGCCTCCCAGCCCACCCGCAGCGGAATCTATGATATCGATTCCTGCCTCCAGAGAAGCCAACACGTTCGCGAACTCGATTCCTTCAGCCTGATGGAAATGTACTGCTAAAGCTGCCCGCTTTAGGTTCCCTTTCACAAGCCAAGCCACTTCGTACGCACTTTTGGGATGAGCCATGCCCGTGGTATCTCCAAGGGAGATCTCATAGGATCCAAACTCCTCGAGCGCCAACGCGATCTCCAATACCTTTTGAGGATCCACGAATCCCTCCATTGGACATCCATAGGCTGTGCCAATGTAGGAACGAACCCGAATCCCCGATTCCTTCGCTCGTTTATTCACCAGCTCAAGTTCTTTCAAGGATTCCGCCACACTCATATTTAGGTTCTTCCTATTGTGGCTTTCGCTGGCACTTAGGATCGTTACCACCTCCGAAAGCCCTGCCGCGATCCCTCGTTCCAACCCTTTCAAGTTGGGAACCAGGGCATTGTAGAGCACTCCAGGGACTCTCCGAATAGTTGCCAGGACTTTCTCCGCGTCGGCCATCTGAGGAACCCATTTGGGATGGACGAAACTAGTGACTTCGATTCGCTTCAACCCCGAATCGGAAAGCAGGTTGACCAACTTGACTTTGTCTTCCGTGGATATAAAGTCTGGTTCATTCTGTAATCCATCCCGGGGGCCTACCTCGAAGATCGTTACAGTTTGTACCGGTAGAGCGTACCCCATACGTTAGGACCTTCCAAACTCGCCCAGGCTTTTGTCTGGTTTTAACCCTAGATCCTTATAGTGTTGGGCTCGTTTCTTCTGGTCGTCCGCGTGAATGAAATCCGCAAACTTCAGCACTTCTTCCGCACGGTTACGAGGAATCACCAGTACCCCATCCTCATCCGCGCAAATAATGTCCCCCGGATTCACCGTGACTCCTGCACAGCGAATGGGGATATTGATTCCTCCATTTACGACCCTCCCATATACATGGTTGAAAGTCCGTTTCGTGCAGAACGCTTTCACTCCTTCTAAATTGCATTCCTCCGAATCCCGGCACCCGCCATCGATCACCACTCCTTCCAATCCTTCCTTCATCATGGCAGCACCGATCTCCGATCCCCAGACACCTCCAGGGTACCCACCCATATCGATCACAACGACTTTGTTTTTTGCCTTTCCATTCTTCAACCCTCCCACGAACGAATACGTGTCCGAGCACCAGGTATCCAATTCTTTCACGTACTCCTCGATGGTAGAGCATTGTTTGGCACTCTTCTGGGCTGGAATCAGTTTAATCGTATAGGCAAATCCCACGAATTTAATTCCCGGCCGAATGGGACGCATGGAAGAATCCATCGTTCCTGCGTTCACCAACCCTAACGCGTCCATCCCGTCGCTCAGATCGGCCAACCTTCGGGCCCGGATTCGTTCTAGCAATTCGTTGTCTGTCATAGTGCTGTTCTCCTTTCAAAAGTTTTATTTTTCATCGAAATAAACCGCGTTTCCTTTCAATTTTTTTCGGGTAATCGAAAGACCATCCAATTCCAGAATGCTCAGTTCCACGAGATAGAGCACCACGGTTCCCTCTTCCAGATGTCCCGTGTACGTTCGTTCCGTATCGGAAACGACCATATGGATATGAGGATTCCCATCCACGATAAGCCCCTGTAAGGAAGCCAATTCCATGGGTCGTTCGATGACCACATATTCGTCTTCTGGTACCTCGGCAAGGGAGACCACTCGATGGAAATGCACCCGTTGCAACGATCCAATAGCGCTGGTAATGATTCCGTATCGAATCCCCGCTTCCCCGCAAACCGCACGAATCGATTCCAAGAGTTTGTCTCCCCGAAGGAGGTTTACTACGATCACCCTCTTCCCCGCTGTACCTGTAAAGTATTTCATAGTTTCGTTCCTCCCCAAGATCTTAGTATTGTAAAACTTCCCGCCGCATCATGCGCCGTAGTCCCAACGTAAATCCCATGCATAGAGCGAAAATGATGGCCGCCACTACGCTCCCATTCCCGAAATTGAAATTTTCGAAGGCATACACGAACATATTCAACGGCAATAGTTCCGTGGCATGATTCGGGCCCCCTCCCGTCATTACATACACCAAATCGAAGGCCCGCAATGCGCCGATTATCTGAAGAATAATAACGGTCTTGCAGATTTCCCAGGAGAGGGGAATGATCATGTACCAGATCATCTTGAACCCCGAAGCTCCGTCGATCGAGGCCATTTCGATCACATCCGGCGGCATGTTCATGAACCCCGCGTTAAACAACATAATCTGTATGCCAAAGGCCTGCCAAATATGAGCGATGATCACCGCGATCAAGGCGGTGGAAGGTTGGGCCAAGGGAGGGACATAGTATTTGCCGAGGCCAAGGGCTTCCATGGCA